>NZ_BDBY01000207.1 GCF_001613225.1 Nocardia pseudovaccinii NBRC 100343 | reverse complement strand
CGCTTTGATGTCGAACAGGTTGTTTCCATTGCTGCCGCCGATGGCGCCCCGGGCTTTACTGGCGCCGTAGTAGAGGATTCGCTGGATATTCATTTCGTCCCATCCTTCCAATGTGTTGATGTCAGGCGATACCTCGGCGTACTGCCACCGGGTGCACGTAATCCTCCGTGTTCAGAAACCGAGATAGCGCGAGTACCCGGCTACTCGAATCTTGGTTTTGCGGTTTCGTGGTGCTATATGTTGCGACGTCGCGGCTTCCGGTCGCTGCAGGCCCTTTTGGCCTCGGGTTACCGACGTCAGGCATCTTCGTCGGTGTTCATGACTCGGCGGTTTCGTGTTGGAGGATCACGCACGTGACGACCACATTTCGGGCTACGACACACCTGATCTACCGACCGGACATCGTCCCGTACACCACTTCGCTGGACGTAACTCGGATTGCGCGTCTGCCGCAATCCGTCATGGATCCGAAGCACAGGTCAGCACCTGACGATCAATGCTGGCGACATGTATCTGTCAGCCAAGGCCGCATACCGCGCTGGGCTGATCGGGGACAACGATTCGGTCCAGGTGATCCTCACCGTAATTCGCGAGTTTCCAGCCCGCGCCGAGACCGTGACCCAACTCGATCAGAATCCGGGCTGACAGTCGAGGACCCTTAGCCCCTGTTGGCGATTGCTGCCGGAATCGGCCGATCGAATCATACTGCCGCACAAGCCATCAGTGGCATGACCGGCAACAGCACTCACTCGGTTCGAGTATATGAATACTGGCTGGTCGAGTAAAATGCAGTCCTCCAACTTGGCGCGATGAAAATGGCTACTGATGTGCAAATATAGGTGGCACTGGCGGGATACCGAATAGCAAGCCGCCGAGGACATTCGGTGATGGACGCACCCGGGCTGCTCGCGCCGCGCTAGCGGATACCGTCGAACTCAGCGCCCACTCCCGCGACGAATCCGCGGGATCAGGACAGAAATGGGCGCTGAGTCCATGGACCCTAACGAGCGTTCGCGCGCGAGAGGTTCCACCCCTGCCACGTATCTTCGTCGAGATCGAAGCGGATCGTCGAGAGCACTTGGCTGCGCTGCGGTTCGGGAAGCCGCTCGACGGCGGGGACGATATCGGGTGAGAGCCTGCCGAGGTAGAGCGTGTCGAGGTTCTTGCCGTGCT
Source organism: Nocardia pseudovaccinii NBRC 100343 (assembly GCF_001613225.1). Classification (GTDB taxonomy): domain Bacteria; phylum Actinomycetota; class Actinomycetes; order Mycobacteriales; family Mycobacteriaceae; genus Nocardia; species Nocardia pseudovaccinii. The sequence continues at coordinate 104,864 of NZ_BDBY01000207.1, read as the reverse complement.
CCCAGCGGTCGACATTCCGTTCCGCGACAAGGCCTTCCGGGTTGAGCACGGCCAGTGCGAACAGTGTGGACATGGCGGTGCCGATGGCGGCGCGCGGCAGCCAGGTGCCGTCCAAGCGAAGGACAGCGGCGATCATCAACAGGTACACCAGCCCCAGCCAGAGTTCGCATACCTCGACCAGCAGACGCATGACAGTGAAGCCATAGGCCTGCTGGTAGGTCCACATGCGGCCGAGGGCGGAGGCCACGATGATCAGCGTCAGCGCGCTGATCGCGCACAGCAGGATCCGCAGCCAGGCTCGGTCGGCGGCAGATTCCCGTGCGGCCCAACGCAATACGACGGCGATCACGGCGAGGGTGAGGATGGTGACGATCGAAAGCTGCCAGAATCCGCTGCGCGCGTATTCGGCGTAGGTCAGATTCGCGGTGCGCTGCACGTAGTCGTCACCGCCGAACAGCGCGACGAACTGGGCGGCGACGAAAATCGCGAACAGAATGGTCAACGCGCCCACCGGCAGTGCCCACTCCAACCGTCGCAGGCCTCGGCCCGACGGTGCACCCGTCGCCGCGGCTCGCGGACCCGCAAGCAGATACATGGCCCCGACGCTGCCCAGACCCAGTGCCGCGAACAGCACGATCCACCGCACAACCGATGGCGCGTCGATCTCCGGCGTCACCGCGTCGAGCAGTTTCGCGAATGTCGCATCGGCGCCGCCCAGCAGCGGCACGAAAACCGCCAACAACGCCAGCGTCACCGCAACCGACATCCCGGCTCGCCACGATCGGCGCGCCGGACCGTCACCGATCCGCCCGAACGCCGAGTACACCCACGGAATGCCCGCGATCGACTCGATCGGCACCGCGATCACGTCGTACCACGCGCCATACACCGAACGCCGCCCGACAACGGCCAACGACCCGGCCACCCCAGCCCCGACGACACACAGCGCGAACAGCCACCCGGCCGCCCGCACCGCCCCGACTGCCAGCAGCGCCAACGCCAGGGCCGTCCACCACACTCGTCCCCAATGCACAGCGCGGACACCGAATCCTGATCCAGCTGGATCAGCGTCCGCACCACCGTCTTCCACAGTCGTCCGACCGCCGGTACCGACCGGATCCGAGCTCCCCGGTCCGCGCTCGGTCGCTTTCGAGATGGGCGATTCCGGCGAATTCGGTATCGATGCTGCATCGGCCTCCACCGAACCGCCGCTGTTCATGTCAGAGCGATCGGACTGCGCGCCTGCGTCTTCGAGTAATGTCCGCCCACCGGGTATCTCGGGGTTGCGCCTCGTCTCCTCGGACGCGGCCGAATGCTGTGCCGAGTCCGCCGCTTCTGCCGTACGACGAGCGCGGCGGTCCACTGTGAATACCGCGGCCGCTGCCACCGAACCGGCGAGCACCCAGCCGATTCCGGGGCGGTCCAACGGGATGAACACCGCGCCCGCGAGACCCGCGATGCCCGCTGCGGGCAATACGCCTGGCGGGCGGGCGACGCGCCGCCATCTCGGCACTTGTACAGGCCTGGGTCGCGGCACGGGCAACGCGGAGCCCGGCGGCGGAACCGGCGGCATCATGGGCGGCGGCGCACTCGATGGCGGGCTCATCGGCACACTCGACGGGCTCGACCACACACTCGGCGCGGTCGGCGGCGTTGCTGATGGCGTGTAGGCAATACTCGACGGCACTCCCCGATCCGCCGTCGACATGCCAGTAGGTTCGCCCGATTCCGTCCGCACCACAGCCGCGCTCGTCGAATCCGATGCGTCCGACGCCCGTTCAGCGGGCGACGCAGCCGACGCCACGACAGCCTCCGCAACCGGATCCTCGGTCGAGGTCGGCGCAGCACCCACGGATTCGGACGTGGACAGGTTGTCGGGCTCGAACGGTGTCCCCGTTTCGGCCGGAGAGTCGGCCGCGTTCGGTGCTTCGGCTGCCGATTCGGCTCGTACCGTCGGCTCCGATATCGCTGCGGATGGCGTCGGTGATTCGGGTTGCGATGGATCGACTTGGTCTGGCATGAATATCCCCTCCTACGGGTGTGCGAGATCGTCCCGGAACCCTCCGAGGTCCGGGTTGCGGAATGTTGAGCGTCAAGGGGCCGGAAGTACCACGCGGATGCGGGAGCCCGGATCGGCGACGGCTATGGTGCCGCCGTGTAGGTCGACTATCCAACGCGAGATGGCGAGGCCGAGGCCGGTGCCGCCGCCATCGGTGCGCCCGCCGCGGGTGAAGCGGTCGAAGATGGTGGCGCGCTCGGCGATCGGGATGCCGGGGCCTTGGTCTTGAACGTCGATGACGAGACCGCCCCGGTCGGCGCGGGCCTCGATGCGAACTTCCCCGCCCGCGGGTCCGTGGCGGGCGGCGTTGTCGAGCAGGTTGAGCAGCACCTGATGCAAACGTGCGCGGTCTGCGAAAACGCTTGCACTGCTTGGTTGCACATCGGTGCGGAAACGCACGCCGCGCCCGAGCGCCGCGGCGGCCACCTCGGCCTCGGCGATGACCTCGGCCAATAGCGGTGTGACGCTGAGTTCTTCGCGGTCGAGGGCGCGCGCGCCGGATTCGATGGTGGACAGGTCGAGCAGTTCGGAGACGAGACGGCCGAGCCGTTCGGTTTGGGCGAGTGCGGTGCGCAGGGTTTTGTCGTCGGGTTCGGATACGCCGTCGACCATGTTCTCCAGCACCGCATTCAGCGCGGTGATCGGGGTGCGCAGTTCGTGGGAGACGTTGGCGATCAGGTCGCGGCGCTGTTGGTCGGCGGCGGCCAAGTCGGCGGCCATCTGATTGAACGCCACCGCCAGTTGGCCGACCTCGTCGCGGGAGCTGGCCCGCACTCGTCGGGTGTAGTCGCCCTGCGCCATCCGCTTGGCCGCCGCGGTCATCTCGCGCAGCGGTCGGGTGGTGCCGTGCGCGAGGATCTGCGAGGTGATCAGCGCGATCACCGTCGCCGCGATTGTCGTCTTCGGCGGCAGCCAGCCGATCCGCAGCCGGAAGAAGCCGAATGCCACCCCGGCCGACCCGAGCATCAGAATCGCGAACTTCAGCTTGATCGATTTCACCGGATCCAACGGTCGCGGCACCACGTCCGCTACCGCGTCCGATATGCCGCGCAGCTTCCGTGAAACAGATGCGCGCCAGGGCACCCCCGCGCGCACGACATCCTCGGTGGCGTGATCGTTCATCGCGCGTCCAACGCGTAGCCGACACCGTGCACCGTGCGGATCACGTCCGCGCCGAGCTTGCGACGCAATGCCTTGATATGGCTGTCGACCGCCCGGGTGCCCGCGGCGTCGGCCCAGTCCCACACCTCCTCGAGCAATCGTTCCCGGGCCAGCACCACGCGGGGACGTCGTGCGAGGCGAGCCAGCAGGTCGAATTCGAGCGGAGTGAGTTGCGCTTCGATATCGGCGCGCCACACACGACGCTGGTCCACATCGATGCGCAGATCGCCGACGATGATGGTGGCGCCGTCACGCTCGGCGACGCGATCCACCCGGCGCAGCAGGGCGTGCACGCGAGCGGTGAGGACACGAAGCGAGAACGGCTTGGTCAAGTAGTCGTCCGCGCCGACACCGAGGCCGATGAGCTGATCGGTTTCCTCGGTACGCGCGGTGAGCATGAGAACCGGGATCGGGCGCGCGGCCTGGATGCGGCGGCACACCTCGAGACCGTCGAAACCGGGCAGCATCACATCCAGCACGACCAGATCGGGCACCACCGCCTCGGCCGTCGCGACCGCTCCCGGCCCGTCATGCGCCAGATCGACGGTGAAACCCTCGGCTCGCAGACGTACCGCCACCGATTCCGCGATGGTCACCTCGTCGTCGACGACCAGAATCCGTCGCGCCGCCTGCCCATTGCCCGCCGCGTGCTGTTCCATGAACCGAAACCCTAGCCACCCGCTGTGGAGAGAACCCGCGTCAATTGTGGAGATTCCGTGTGCACCGCAGGCGCGCTCGAGCAGGTCGGCGGAGTCGGCTACATCAAAATGTTTCCCACCTGCAACGAAGCGAATACCGAGAAGCTGCGACCACGGCGGACAGTTAGCGACATGGTTGCCATGGGCCGGATCGGGATACGTCTGCTGATGGCCGCGGTCATCGCGGTCATCGCGCCCTCGGCGACCCCCCGTGACGCGACGGCCGCACAGATGGCGACACTGGGCGGCGGCTCGGGCATCCTGATCGAGGGCCGAGCGGTATGCACCATCACGACGGTCGGCTATGACAGCGCCGGCCGGATGGTCGGACTCACCGCCGGACACTGCGCCGACCTCGGTATGTCCGTCCAGGCCGAGACACAGCAGGCGGGCACCATCGGTACCGTCGCCGCGGTCGGGCACAGCAACGACTACGCCGTCATCGAATTCGACCGCACCAAGGTCACGCCGGTTCGCCAGGTGGCGCAGACCTTCATCGGCGGCATCGGCGCACCGCCGCGACCGGGCGATATCGTCTGCAAGAACGGCCGGACCTCCGGCTTCGACTGTGGCGTGGTGTGGGATACGCACGAGTGGTGGTTCCGGAGCCAACTCTGCTCCAGGCCGGGCGATTCGGGCGGGCCGGTCACCCTGGGCGACCGCCTGGTCGGGATGAATATCGGGCACATCGGGATCGTGGTGGCCGGCGTGACCGTCTTCGACGTCGCCTGCGGCGCCGTGCCGGCGGTGCACGATCCGGCCGTCGCGATCGACATCGGCGTAATCCTGGATGAGATGAATCAGTCGGACGCCGTCGGTACCGGGTTCCGGCCACTCTGAGTTCACGGGCCCAATTCCGGGCTATCCGTTCGTGCACTCGATGCCGAATGCGCCGACTTGTCGAGCGTCACCCTCATCGACTTCGAACCCGTAGCCGCCACTACAGATCCATGCGTTGACCCGCGGACCGGCTACACCTGATCGCCCTCGGCCACACGCTGGCCCCTGCCGACGCGGTCCCCGCTGTTCCAGGCTCCGCGCGACCCACTCGCTCGAAGGCGTTATCCGCTCAGCTGGGCGAGCAGGAAGTCGCGGGCGACGCTGGACGCTCGTTCGAACTGCTCCTCGTAGACGGCGAAGTGTGGACCCGGGATCAGCGCCAGTTGTTTGGGTTCCAGGGCCTCGGCGTAGCTCTGCAGGGCGATATCGCTGGGCGTGAGAGTGTCTTGATCGGCGACCACCATCAGCAGTGGCGTCGGAGAGACGCGCCGCAGGAAGGCTTCGGGGGCGTAGGACTGGAACTTGTCGACGCTGGAGAGGGTGACCTCGTTGCGCCAGGTGGGGATCTGCGGGCCGTTGGCCATCAACCAGTTGTAGACCTCGATACCGGGCATGGCGACGAGTTCGGTCGGATCGTCGGAGGCCGCCTTGATCATCTGATGCGGTTTGCCCGAGGCGCGAGCTTGCCGGTCGGCGGCGATGGCCGCATGGACCGCGGGCAGCATGATGGAGGGGACCAGACTGCGGAAGTTGGCCCAGCCGTTGGTGAGTGGCACCTGCGACACCACCGCGCGCACCCGTCGATCGGTCGCCGCGACCACCAACACGTGGCCGCCCGCGAAACTGGTTCCCCAGATGCCGATCCGTTCCGGATCGATGCCCTCCAGGGTTTGCGCGAACGTGATCGCATCGCGATAGCCCTCGATCTGGGCGACGGGGTCGACCTCGTAACGCGGTTCGCCATCGGAGGTCCCGAATCCAGGGTGGTCGTACACCAGACAAGCCAGGCCCGCTTTGCTGAACACTTGGGCGAACGGGGCAACCCATTCCTTGACGCCCGCGAAGCCGTGTGTCATCACCACCAGCGGGACGGGGCCCGACGCCGCTTCCGGCCTGAAGAGCCAGCCCCGCAATGTCACTGCGCCGCTGGTGAATTCGATATCGACCCGCATCCGATGCCCTCCGTTACTTCCGTCCTGTAACGAAGGTACGACGCGGATGACGCGCTGTCGAAGGCCGTGCGCGCGCGCAGATCAGGTCCACAGCACCGCGATGAATACGTTGACGATCGCCAAACCACCGGACGCGTGCGTCAGCCACGGCATCGGCTTCCCCTTCTTGGCATCCGCACGACCGATCTCGGCGAACGCGGCAACCAGCACGGAGATGACCAGCTTGGTACCGATCTTCGCCATATTCGGATCCTTGCCGAGCGAATCGATCGAATCCGCCATCCCCACCAGGATCAGACCGGTGACGAGCTGTGCCCGCGCACCCCACACCATAAGCTCGGATACGCCCGGCTGTCCGGCGACATACCCGCCGACAACCGCAGCCATACCCAGCAGATGGGCGACGACGACGATGTTGTACACGACCTCCACGTCGCACACTCCCTCAGTCACGGTGACCGTTTCGACCCATGAGTCTTCCAGCACCGTCGCTCGCCGACAGGAGAATCCGAGGCAACGGCGATCTGGCAGAAACCGTGCACGCGGCTGGCTACCATGACGAGGATGCTCAGCAGCGCACACATCGAAGCCCGCATACCCACCCAGGACTTGGCCCGAGCCCGCCGCTGGTACGCCGAAAAACTCGGCCTCGAACCGGTCGAGGAACGCGAGGGCGGCTTGCGCTATGAAGGCGCCACGGGTGTCTTCTGCCTGTTCGCCTCTGCCGGTGCGTCCGACGGCTCGTTCACCCAGATGGGTTTCTACGTCGATGACATCGAGGCAACCGTCGCGGGCCTGCGTGCCCGTGGCGTGGTGTTCGAGGAATACGACGGCGCCGTGAACGGGATCATGGACATCGAGGGCAACTATCCGAGCAAGGGACGTGCCGAGCGAGGCGCGTGGTTCCGTGACAGCGAGGGCAATCTGCTCGGCATCGGTCAGGTCATCCCGTAGCGCACCGACTCTGACAGTATCAGATACTGTAGCTGTAACAGTAGGTCGCGGACCGTAAGCGGCTGGAGAAGGCGCGGGTACCACAGTGAGCGATGACGACCCAACCGACGGCACGGTACACAGCCACCGCGACGGCGCCCTGCTGCGCCTGACCCTGGACCGCCCTGCCCGGCGTAATGCACTCAGCTCCACCATGATCGATGATCTGGTCGGCGTGCTCACCGCCGCCGCCACCGACGACACCCTGCGCGTCATCCACATCCAGGGCGCGGGCGACGACTTCTGCTCCGGCGTGGACTGGGTCGCCACCAACAGCAATGGCAACCGCGCCCGGACCGGTGACCTCGTCCGCCGCATACCGCATACCGCGCACCGCGTCATCGAACTCGTCCACACCATTCAGCTGCCCGTGGTCTGCACTGTCCGCGGCTGGGCGGCGGGTATGGGATGCAACCTCGCGCTCGCGGCCGACTTCACCATCGCCGCCGCCGATGCCGTGTTCTGGGAGCCCTTCCTGGCCCGTGGATTCAGCCCGGACACCGGATCCACCTGGCTTTTGCCCCGCCTCGTCGGCCTCACCCGAGCCAAACGATTACTGCTGCTCGGCGAGAAGGTCGGGGCCGCCGACGCGGCCGACTGGGGCCTGATCCATCAGGCCACTGATCCCGCCGAACTCCAACAGCACACCGACGCGTTACTCACCCGCCTGAACGCGGCGGCGACCATCGCCTTCGGACTCACCAAACAGGCCATCCATCACAACCAGCACACCAGCCTGCCCGAAGCACTCGACCACGAACTCTTCGCGCTCGAACTCGCCTGCCGCACCAAGGATTTCAAGGAGGGCCTGACCGCCTTCCAACAGCGTCGCCCGCCGGATTTCCAGGGTCGATAGCAAGGTCTCCACCTCGCCGATGTGACAACGACTCCGCTGCTCGCCGAGGCGATGGCCAAGGGCCGGAAAATCGGGCGCACCCGATGAGCGGAACTTCGAATACGGGTCTGAAACGCATTCTCGATGACGCGAGTCGGCTGATCGAGGCACCGCGAGAAACGAACGCGCCGGGCCGTCGGTGAGCTGACTCGCTACGGCACGTCGGGTTCCTTGACATGGAAGTGTTCGTCCCGCAACCGGAATGCCTCCTTGGTCCCGTGCTCGGCGCGCGTCTTGACGAAGTTGAACTCGCCGGGGGCGAATTGCAGATTGGTGCCGAATGCGTGGAAGAGATAGCTGGCCACTTCTTCGCCTTGATATGCCTGACTCTGTTCGACGAGCCGGAACGCCTCTTTGGCGATGACGACGCCGTCGGCGGGCATCTTCGCGGCCTTCTCGGCCCAATACCGCGCCCGCGCGGTGACCGCGTCCGGCTCGCACGTTTCGGTGAAGACACCGAGATGTTCGATACCGCCCGCCTCGATGATGTCGCCGGTCAACAGCAACCGACGCGCGAGCACCGGACCGAGCCGGTGGAAGAACATATGCAGGCTGCCGAGCGCGGGACCGAGGAAGCGGGTCGCGGGCATACCGACTTTCGTATCCCGCGCGATCACCGAAATATCGGTCATCAGCGCCATTTCGAAACCGCCACCCAGTGCGTAGCCACTGATTTCGCCGACAGTGACCTTCGGAAAGCCGAGGAAATTGTGGTAGAAGTCGAACGATTTGCGGTCTACCGTCAGCCGCCGCCGTTGGCTGGGCCGACTCTTGGTGGGCCGCTTGCCGTTTCCGGCCCCCTCGCCGTACCAGCCATAGGCATTGTTCATATCGGCGCCGGTGCTGAACACACCGCCCGCCCCCCGCAGCAGCACGACGGTGATGTCGTCGTCCTCGGCGATCTGGTCCAGATACCGAGCCAGACCGTCACGCATGGCCGCATCGTAGGAGTTGCGCCGACTCGGATTGTTCAGCGTGACGGTGGCGACCCTGTTGTCCGGGTCCACGTCGTAGAGCACGCGGCCGTCGGCGGCGCTCGAACTGGTCATCTGCGTGTCTCTTCCTTCTCTTTCGGGGATCGCTTTCCGTATCGCGCGCCGGTCAGCCGCTCGGGTGGCAACGCGACCGTCTGGACGACCGCCGTGCACAGCACCTCGTCTTCCAGAATCAGCCGCGCCGCCGATTCGATGCCGGTCTCCCCCACCGACCGGACGATCTCGAATCGCAGCTCGACCAGAATCGGCGTCGGACGACGATAGGTGACATGCAACGAGCGAGTCTTGCCGGTCAGGCCGACCGCACAGCTCTGGTGCTGGACGACGGCATCGAAGAAGACCGCGAGGAACCCGCCGTGCACGAGCCCGGGCGGCCCCTCGTGCACCAGCGGAAAGGTCACCCGGCCAACGGCCGCCCCGATGTCGAGATGGTCGAATCGGTATTCCGGGAAACACGGATTGTATGCGCCGATATCCGAGGCATGGTCCAGATAGACGCGCTGCGAAGCACTTTGGGTGGCGCCGACCCGCGGCGCCGGATCCGGCGGGATCGCCAGGACCAGTTCGCGCTCCCATTCGCCGAATTGCCCGAGCATGGCGTCGACGGTCGGATGGGGATGTTCCAACGACAGCAGTAACCCGCTGAGCCTGCGGATGGCGGCGGCCGCGGCCATGGTCTGCGGCAGCGGTTGCTCGCCGAAACGAATCGCCGATCCGGTCGCGGCCGTAGCGCCGTCCGGGGGTGTTTGCCCATGCTCGGCCATCGGACCTCTTTTCGTCGTCGATGCGTATCCGCTACCTTTGCAGAAGGCTAACGGTACTGTCTACTGTATATACATCAGTAGCGTGCGTCAGCAGCCGTGCCGAGGAAGGAATACCATGCCGTTCGACACCATCGGATACGACGTCGACGGGCATACGGCCACCGTCACACTGAACCGGCCGGACGCCCTCAACGCGCTCAGCCCGCATATGATCACCGAGTTGCGGGCCGCATACGACGAGGCGGAGCACGACGACAAGGTCTGGTCGATCATCGTCACCGGCGTCGGGCGGGCCTTCTGCACCGGCGCGGACGTGAAGGCGATCCCCGGCGACGGCAAGGTGATCGACGAGCGGCCGTATCTGTCCACCTATGAGCAATGGGAAGCACCGCAGGAGGGCACACCGCCGTTTCGCGCCATGACCAAACCGATCCTGGCCGCGATCAATGGATTGTGCTGCGGCGCGGGGCTCGACTGGGTCACCACCGGGGATATCGTCATCGCCTCGGAGCGCGCGAGCTTCTTCGATCCGCACGTCAGCATCGGTCTCGTCGCGGGCCGCGAGGTGGTGCGCCTGGCCAGGGTGCTGCCGCGTTCGGTCGCGCTGCGCATGGCGCTGACGGGTAAGCACGAACGGATGAGCGCGCAACGCGCCTACGACTTGGGGATGATCACCGAGGTGGTCGAGCACGAGCGACTCCTCGAGCGCGCACACGAAATCGCCGACATCGTCAATTCCAATGCGCCGCTTGCGGTTCGGGGCACCCGCCTGGCCATCGTCAAGGGCCTGGACGTGCCGCTGCACGAAGCGGAGATGCTGGCCGAATCGTTCCGCGAGCGCGTCACCCGCACCGAGGACGCGCTCGAGGGACCCAAGGCTTTCATCGAGAAGCGGACCCCGGATTGGCAGTGCCGATGAGTTTCGAAACCATTCTGCTCGAAGTGGATCCGGTCGACCGGGTCGCCACCATCACCTTGAACCGGCCCGACCGCCTCAACGCCTTCGATCGCACCATGTGCGAGGAAATCGAACGTGCCTGGCATATCGTCAAATTGGACGATGCGGTCCATGCCGTCGTGGTGCGCGCGGCCGGCGATCGGGCATTCAGTGCCGGTTTGGATATCAAGAAGCCCTACGGGCAGCCCGCCAGCGTGTGGCATCACGAGGATCCCGGTGAGGCACTCAGCCCGAAGTGGCAGAAGATGTGGAAGCCGGTGGTCTGCGCCGTGCACGGTCTCTGCACCGCGGGCGCGTTCTATTTCGTCAACGAGGCCGACATCGTGATCTGTTCGACCGAGGCCACCTTCTTCGACTCGCACGTCTCGGCGGGGCTGGTCTCCGCATTGGAACCCGTCGGGCTCATGCGACGCGTCGGTCTCGGCGATACCTTGCGGATGGCGCTGATGGGCAATGACGAACGCGTCGGCGCGGACACCGCGTTGCGCATCGGGTTGGTGACCGAAGTGGTCGAGCGCGATCGACTCTGGGCCCGCGCGCACGAGATCGCGGCCACCGTCGCCGCCAAACCGCCCGCGGCCACGCAGGGCACGGTCAAGGCGATCTGGGAATCACTCGACAAGCCCTATCGAGCCGCGCTGGACCACGGCCTCATCTACACCCGCCTGGGCAATCCTATCGGTACCGCCCAACTCGCCGATGATTCTGCGCCACACCGTGTTTCGACCGAGCCGAGGATCCGGTGATGAACGACTACCCCGGCGCGGACCATCCACTGATCCGACGCATCGCCGATGTGCTCGACCTGCGACCGGACGCGCCCGCGATCGAATACGACGATCGGTGGTTCTCGTGGCGACTGCTCGGCGATATGGCACGCCGGATCCGCTCACACACCACCGAGCCCGGGACCGAGCCGCGAAAGGTCGGCATCCTGCTGCGCAATCGGCCCGAGCATGTCGCCGCGTTTCTCGGCGTCCTGCTCGGTGGCGGCAGTGTCGTGGTGATCAATCCGGGACGCGGTGACGACCGGATCCGAGCCGATATCGCCGCACTACGGCTACCGCTGGTCATCGGTCGCGCCAGCGATCTCGCGGCGCTGGTCACGCCCGAATCGGGCACGGCGACGGTGTCGATATCGGAATTGGATGTGGAGCCGCACTCGACCGGGCAGCCGCACGATTTCGGTGCGGCCGAGCCGGGGGTGGCGGTGCACATGCTGACCAGCGGGACGACCGGGCCCCCGAAGCGCGTCGATATCACCTACGACATGCTCGCGCGCAGTGTACTGGGCCCCGACCCGAGTCGTGCGACGCCGCCCAGCGAACCACGCCGTGGTGTCGCGATCGTCAATGCGCCGCTGGTCCACATCGGCGGCATATTCCGAATACTGCAGTGCGTCACCGAGGCCCGGCCGTTCGTGCTGTTGCCGCGGTTCGAACTCGGCAGCTGGGCCGAGGCGGTGCGTGCGCATCGCCCGGCCGCAGTATCGCTGGTGCCCGCCGCATTGCGCACGGTGTTGCATTCGGATCTGGGCAAGGACGATCTGGCGGGCATCCGCGTCGTCACCTCCGGCACGGCACCGCTATCGGCCGCCGATGCCGACGCCTTCTACGAGAAGTTCGGGATCCCGGTATTGACGTCTTATGCCGCAACGGAATTCGGTGGCGGCGTCGCGGGCTGGACGCTCGCCGATCACCGGCAATACTGGAATGCCAAGCGCGGCAGTGTTGGTCGCGCGAGCGGCGGCGCTCAGCTGCGGGTCGTCGACGAGGACGGTACGGTCCTCGGGGCCGACCAGCCCGGTCTGCTCGAGGTTGTCCCCGGCCAGCTGGGACCGTCGGCGGACTGGATCCGCACCACCGATATCGCTCGCCTCGATGCCGACGGATTTCTGTGGATCCTGGGGCGGGCCGATCAGGCGATCATCCGGGGCGGGTTCAAGATCATGCCCGACGATGTGCGCAGCGCCCTGGAAAGCCATCCCGCTGTGCGGGGGGCGGCGGTGGTGGCCCGGCCCGACCAGCGTCTCGGGGAGACACCGGTGGCCATGGTGGAACTGCGCGACGGCGCGACCGCCGAAACCGACCAGCTGGTCGTGTTCCTCCGAACTCGTTTGGCGGCCTATGAGATTCCCACTCGGATCGTCATCGTCGACGCCATTCCGCGAACACCGTCCGGAAAGGCGGATCTGAGCGCGGTGCGACGGCACTTCACCGAACCCGCGGCTGCCGCGCGAGGCGACAATGGCCGCTGAGTCCCCCACCGTGGCGCGGCTGCTGCACCGGCATGCCCGAACCCGCCCCGATCATCCGCTGTTGATCTGCGACGACGAACGCCTCAGCTATGGCGAAGCGCAGCGCCGCTCGGCCCGGCTCGCCCGCGGATTGATCGGGCTCGGGGCCGGTAAAGGTACACATATCGGGTTGCTGTATCCCAACAGCGCCGACTTCGTCGTCGGCGCGCTGGCGGCCGCGCGGATCGGCGCCGTGATCGTCCCGTTCTCGACCTTCGCCACCGCCAGGGAAATGCGCGAGCAGTTGGTCGACGGTGATATCCGAATTCTGCTGGCCGCCGACAGCTTTCGCGCCCACGATTACGTCCGACAGCTGACCGAGGAGCTCACCAGCTCGAAATTCGGCTCCGGGGGCAGGTTGTTCTGCAGTATGGTCCCGCAGCTGCGCCACGTCGCGATCAGCTACCGCACGGACCTGTACCGCGTCCGCAGCATCGAGGGTCTCGCCCACCTCGCCGAGTCCGTCGACCAAGCGCTGCTGACCGCGATGGAAAACGATGTCGACGGCTCGGACCCGCTGGCCATCATCTACACCTCCGGATCCACCAGCGCGCCCAAGGGAGTCGTGCACACGCACGCCGCACTGCTCGACCACCAGCAGAACTTGAACGAGATCCGCGGCCTCACCGAGGCGGACATCCTGTTCTGCAACTCCCCGTTCTTCTGGATCGGCGGATTCGCCTTCGGGCTGCTGGCGACCCTGGTCGCCGGATCGACGCTGGTGTGCTCGAACGCCACCGACGCCGGTGCGACCCTCGATCTGCTCGAAGCCGAAAAGCCCACGATGACAAACGGTTTCGCGGCGGCCACCGCCCACCTCGCCCGGCATCCCAGCTACACCGACCGCGATCTGTCCAGCATGCGCCGAGGCAACCTGTACCCGATCATGGCCGAAGAAGTGCGCCCGCGCGATCCCGAGCTGCGCCACAATATGCTCGGCATGACCGAGGCGGGTGGTGTCGTGCTGCTCAGCGGTGACGAATCCGATCAGCCGGAGCAGCGTCGCGGATCATTCGGCAAGCCCGCTCCCGGATTCGACATCAGGGTCGTCGACCCGGACACCCGTGCCGACGTCGAGACCGGTGAGATCGGCGAGCTGTGTATCCGTGGGCCCTATGTCATGCAGGGCTACTACAAGCGCAGCCGGGAGGAGAGTTTCGACGCCGACGGCTGGTTCCACACCGGTGACCTGGTGCGCGTCGACGCCGACGGCTTCGTCTACTTCATCGGCAGACACGCTTCGATGATCAAGACCGCGGGCGCGAACGTCTCCCCCGGCGAGGTGGAGAAGGCCATCACCAAGATCACCGCAGCCACCGCGCATGTGTTCGGCATTCCCGATCCGGATCGAGGTCAGACGGTCGCGGCGGTGATCGTGACACCGAACGGCGGCGCCATCGACGACGTGCGGGAAAAACTGCGATCGGAACTGTCGGCGTACAAGATTCCCCAACGGTTCGTATTCGCGCGCGCCGCGGACATACCGATGCTCTCCAGCGGCAAGGTCGATGTCCGACGACTCCGAAAGATGTTCGATGCCTGAGGATGTCGCGGCGAGCGCACGCACCGTAGATACCTTGATACGACTGCGCGCCGACCAGAATGGAGCCGACGCGGCGGTCATCGATACGGCCACGCGGCTGACCTACGCCGAACTGGACGCGACGACACGCGAGCTGGCCGCGGCATTCGTCGAGGCTGGTGTCGCCAAAGGCGCCCGGGTTGGGCTGATCATGCCCAATAGCGTCCGCTGGGTGCAGTTCGCGGTCGCGCTCACGCGTATCGGTGCGGTGCTGGTCCCACTCAGCACCTTGCTGAAGACGCCGGAACTGGTTGTGCAATTACGCGTCGCCGCAGTGGAATTCGTGATCACGGTCGAGGAGTTCCGTGGGCACCGCTACATCGCAGGCCTGCGATCCGAGCTGGGCCTACCCGACGACGCTCCGATCCAAAACCCGGCGCTACCCGCGCTACGGCGGGTATGGACGGTCGATCAGGCGATTGGGCTGCCTGTCACCGCGACGGCCACCGAAGTCGCCGTCGCTCTGGCGCGCACCGTCACCGCCGCCGATCCGCTCACGATCATGTTCACCTCCGGTAGCCGGAGTCTGCCCAAGGGCGTAATCCACTCGCACGGCAATGCATTCGGGGCCGTGCGCTCCGGACTCGCCAGTCGATGCATCCACCGCGGCACCAGGCTCTACCTGCCGATGCCCTTCTTCTGGGTGGGTGGCTTCGGTGGTGGCATTCTGTCCGCGGTGCTGGCGGGAGCCACCTTGATAACCGAGGCGATTCCGCGACCGGAAACCACCTTGCGACTGCTCGAACGCGAGCGGGTCACCCTCTTTCGCGGTTGGCCCGATCAGGCCGAAGCACTTGCGCGCCAAGCGGATACGATCGGCGCCGACCTCTCGGCGCTGCGGCCGGGCAGCCTCGAGGCACTTTTGCCGCCCGAGCAGCGCTCGCGACGCGGTGCACGCGCCAACCTGTTCGGCATGACCGAATCCTTCGGCCCCTACTGCGGGTACCGCGCCGACACCGATATGCCCGGCACCGCGGCGGGCAGCTGCGGGCGACCGTTCGCCGGTATGCAGGTGCGCATCGTCGATCCGGCGGACGGCCGCCCGGCACCCGCGGGCATAGTCGGTGAGATCCAACTCCGCGGACCGCATACGCTGCGCGGCATATGCCGACGCGGTCGCGAAGACCTGCTGACCGTCGACGGGTTCTACCCCACCGGAGATCTCGGCCATCTCGACGAAGACGGATTCCTGTTCTATCACGGCCGCTCCGACGATATGTTCAAGGTCAGCGGCGCCACCGTCTATCCCAGCGAAGTGGAGCAAGCCCTGCGCGGTATCGGCGGTGTCGAGAACGCCTTCGTCACCAATGTCGTTCAGGGACAAGGCGATCAGGTGGCCGCGGCCGTGGTGGGCGATATCGCCGTCGATCAACTCCGCATCGACGCCCGGCAACGCCTCAGCGCCTTCAAGGTGCCGACGATCTGGTTGCTGCTGGAATCCGATGAGGGCATCCCGCGCGGATCGACGGGCAAGGTCGATATCACGGCACTGCGCGACCTGCTGTCGCGCCTCGGCAGCAACTGAAATACCGCGCGTTCGACGACAAGGTGAGCGAAGACATGACAGCGATGCAAGCGATCAGTGGGCTCCTCGACCACATCGGATTCCGCCGGAACGGCGGCACGGACGCCTCGCCCATTTGGGAACTACCGGTCGCTCCACACGTGGTCAACACCTCGGGCGCACTACAGGGCCGGCTCATCGCGACACTGGCCGATATCGCCGCGGGCACGGCAGCATTGGCGACGCGGCCGAACAGCGGCGGCGTGGTCACCTCGGATCTGAGTGTGCGCTATTTCCGTCCCATCACAGACGGTGCAGCGCGCGCCGTGACCAAAATCGTGCACGCGGGTAAGCGGTCCATCGTCGTTCAGGTCGAAGTGCGGGGCGTCCCGGGTGATGAGTTGGCCGCACTCGCGACCGTCAACTTCGCCACGGTAAATTTCAACACCGGTACGTCAGAGCTGTAGCCGAGCGCGGCCGCATTCACCGGCCGGAACCGTAGCCGAGCGCGGCCGGACTCATCGGCCAGAGCCGTAGCCGAGCACGGTCAAGTCCGCCGCGATGCGAGCCAGTGCCGCGGGCGAACTCGCCCGCGCAGTCATTCGCGGCCGTACATGGCCGCCACCTCGTCCAGCTTCGCTTTCAATGCCGCATTGCGCGGCAATTGTTCGACGACCTCGATAGCGACGGGCACATGGTGGCTCGGGAGAGCTTGCCGGACCAGTTCTTTCAGGTCGGACTCAATCGGGACAGGCGCGCCGCGTCGCACCTCCACCGCGGCGAAGGGCACCTGACCGAGCCGCGCATCGGGCACACCGACCACGCAGGCGTCGCGGACCGCGGGATGCCCGAGCAGCACCTTGCGTACGGTCTCGGGCAGGATCTTGAATCCACCGCGATTGATCGCGCCGTCACCCCGGCCGTGCACCGTGACGAAACCGTCGGCATCCACCGAAGCGAGATCGGTCGTGCGCACCCAATCCGGGCCCAGCACAGCCACTTCGGCTTCCAGAAAGCCCTGCGCTCCGACTGCCGCTTCGGATCCGGTCACCGTGTCGATCACGCGGACCCGCACACCCGGCAGCGGCCTGCCGACACTGCCCTGCTTGGTGGCACCGAATCGCTGATGCAACTCGGGTGTCCACGCGCAGACCGAGCCCGCGAATTCGGTCGCGCCGTATGCCCATAGCAGCGGAATACCGTAGCGCTGCTCGAATTCCGCGCGCAGTTCCGGTTCCAGCGGCCCGGAACCACCGGGCAGATATTCCAGCGAGGCCAGGTCTTCGCGTGGGACATCGGCCTGCAGAATCAATCGCAGAATGGTCGGCTGCACGCCAGCGCGCCTGATCCGGTAGGTCTTGACCGCGCGAACCCACTCTTCGACGCTGAACTTCTCCAGCAGCACCATGCGCTTGCCGAGAAACGGACCGGCAAGCAACTGGCAGATGCCGACACTGCCGAATGGCCAGTACACCAGTTCCGGCGGATCGTCGCGTGCGGCGGTTTCACCGCCGGTCATGGTCCGGACCGTATGTTCGAGTGCGGACAGCGGGATCGGCACCCGTTTGGGCGGTCCCGTCGTTCCGCTGGTCAAGATATGCAAGCCGGGTACCTCTGCCACCGGATCCGCACTGCGAGTGCGCAGTAGCACCGTCTCGATCCGCGGCGGATCCAATGAAAGCGAAACTCCGGCACTACCGACTCGTTCGCACGCCGCGAGCACCAGTGCGGTCCAATCCTGGTGGTCGGCGATCACGGCGCTCGGCCGCAATTGCTCGATATCGCGGGCCATGGACTCGGCGGACTGATAGGAATTGATCATCGCGATCGGGCGCGACTCGGCGATGCATCCGAGCACCGCCGCCGCATGCGGTACGCGGTTGCGAACAATGATGGCGACCCGCTCGGATGTCGAGACATCGGCCAGCGCGAGTTCGATGGCACGGATGTGGTCGACGATCTCCTCGCCCGTATACCATCGCTGCTCGAACTCGATGCACGGGCAGTCGCCGTACTCCGCGAGTCGAGCCGCTAATTGGTTCGCGAATTCGGCAGTGCCGCCCGTGTTTTCGTCGTGCGTCTGTTTCGTCATCAGGAAACCGTCGTGGCCTGCGGCCGGTAGAAGATCGTAAGTTGCCCGATGCCGGATGCCGCTCCGAGACCGGCCGCGATCGCGAAACCCACCCAGCCATCGGGTTGATCGGCATCGAAGAGCAGCCGATCGATGCTGATCCGCCCGGGGCCGACCGTCGCTACGGCGATCGCCGCCACCGCGAGCACCATGTTGTACTCCCAGCCATTGCCCACGATGAAGAATCCATTGGACCGATGGACGGTCCACGCCGCCACCAACATGAGCGCGACGAATCCGGCCGCGGCGACCGGGGTGAGCACGCCGAGCGCGAGTGCGATACCGAAGCCGACCTCGCAGCCCGCCGCCAGGCGCGCGTGCAGCGCCCCGGGTTTCATCCCGATGCCGTCGAACCAGGCGGCCGTTCCGGCGAGGCGTCCGCCGGAAAAGATCTTGCCGTATCCGTGTGCGGCCATGGTCAGGCCGAGGCATGCTCGCAGTAGCAACAGACTGACGTCATAAGCATTCATCACAGCACCAATACATCGAGAACGGAGGTCTGGTACCGGTTCGCAGGGCTCGATCCGAGCGTTACCGTATTCCATACCGCTGGTATTACAGTAATGTTTATATACACTTGCCGGGCGGTCAACCAGGAGGCCATGTCATGACAAGTTCATCCACCGGCGGCAGTGCGGTCGCACCGGAGGATTTCCGCGAAATCCTGGCTCACACCAGGAAGTTCGTCCGAACCGTCGTCGTCGAGCGGGAGCGCGAGATCGCCGAAGAGAACCGGATGCCCGACAACATCGTCGAACAGGCCAAAACCATGGGGCTGTTCGGCTACGCCATCCCCCAGGAATGGGGCGGACTCGGCCTCGATCTCGCACAGGACGTCGAATTGGCAATGGAATTCGGCTACACCACACTCGCCTTGCGGTCGATGTTCGGCACCAATAACGGGATCGCGGGCCAGGTACTGGTCGGATTCGGCACCGAGGACCAGAAGTCACGGTGGCTCGAGCGCATCGCCTCCGGCGAGGTAGTGGCCTCGTTCGCACTCACCGAATCCGGGGCGGGTTCTAATCCGGCATCGTTGCAAAGTACAGCGGTCCGCTCCGGTGTGGATTGGATCATCAACGGCGAGAAGCGATTCATCACCAACGCTCCCGTGGCGGATCTGTTCGTCGCCTTCGCACGCACCCGCCCGGCCGACGAAAACGGCGCCGGAATCGCGGTATTCCTCGTACCCGCCGACTCCCCCGGCGTCGAGGTCGGACCCAAGGACCGCAAGATGGGACAGGAGGGCGCGTGGACCGCGGAGGTGCGATTCCAGGATGTGCGCGTGGGTCCTGAGGCGCTGGTCGGCGGCAGCGAGGATATCGGCTACCGCGCGGCGATGACCTCACTGGCCCGCGGCCGGATCCATATCGCCGCACTCGCGGTCGGTGCCGCACAACGCGCCCTTGACGAATCAGTGGCCTACGCCGCGACCGCCACTCAGGGTGGCACTGCGATCGGTCAGTTCCAGTTAGTGCAGGCCATGATCGCTGACATGCAGACCGGGGTCATGGCGGGCCGGGCGCTGGTCCGCGATGCGGCGCGCAGTTGGGTGGCAGGCGAGGACCGGCGCATCGCGCCATCGGTCGCAAAACTGTACTGCACCGAAATGGCAGGCAAGGTAGCCGATTTGGCGGTACAGGTACACGGCGGCACCGGCTACATGCGTGATGTGGCCGTCGAACGCATCTACCGCGATGTCCGGCTGCTGCGACTCTACGAGGGCACCAGTGAGATTCAGCGGCTGATCATCGGCGGCGCACTCGTCAAGAACGCCCAGCGCGGTCGGTAACGGAATCCAGCGTCGACAGCACGGCAGGAGCGGAAATCCCACTCAGGGCCAGGACTTCGTCCAGGCTGCTTTCCGTGAGCACCCGCGTCGTCAACGCCTTCAGCTGCTCCAACTTGGCACCACGGATCGCCTGCTCCACCGAGGCAGGCAGCCGACCGAACTTCAACGTCAACTGCTCGATCAACGCCTCCGCCCGCCCGCGCGCTTTACTGCGCGCGTAGCCTTTTGCAAAACCTTCTGCGCGCAACTTGTCGGCGGTAGTCACGATGACCTCCTTGGTTTCGGGACCGAGTTGTTCGGTTCCGCGCTGGCGTCCTCGACCCGCGCCCCCGCTCGAGCCAGGACATCATCAAGACTGCTCGCAGTGAGCACCCGCGCGGCCCACACCTTCAACTGCTCCAACCCACCATCACGGATCACCTGCTCCACCGACGCGGGTGTCGGTATAAACCCTCTATTCCTCACGCCGAAAACGTTTCCCACCATCGCACTGAGGAGATTGGCGTGAACTGGCATCGAGCGGGTCGGTGACCCGTTCCGTCCGCTGCCGCCGACTCGGATCGGCAGGCACGTGGTGGGCATCCTCGGCGTGCTAGAACTTCTCCCCCATCCCGTGAACCGCGCCACCAGCGTTGCGCAGGGACAGTGAGGGCACTGCGGCGGACCCGGAGCCCGTGTCGAGTCGATGATCGGGCTCCGGGTCCAGGATTACTGCACCGGCTGGGACACAGTTGGTCTCGTCTTCACTGGGGATGGTGACTACTTCCGCGGGCGCTCCAGCGCGTCCTCGACCGCCGCGAGGGCATCGACCGGGGTGCGGTTCGCGCCATGCGCGTCCCGCCCCAACTGCGGCCAGCCTTTACCCTCCGGTCCACGCAGCTGGATCCAGATCTCCCGGGTCTTCTCCAGCAGTTCGCGCTGCTCGATCTCGGTCAATGCGGACATGAATTCCTCCTCTAATCCCCCGCCACACACCGCGGCGAAATCCTGCGGCGACATGCCATTGGCGGCATTCATGTCGCAAGCACCCAACGGTGAGCAGCCCTCGGGCAAGCCACCACCGAAGCCCCGGCCATCGGTGTATTGATGCGCGATCTGACCGGGCAGATTCGAGTTGCGGCCATAACCCGCGCCGATCACCCGTTGCATTCCATGTCACCGGAGTCGTCCAAATGCACGCGCGCGCTGCCGACCCGCTGTTTGAACGTCTCGTAGTCACCGTATTCGGCCTTGTTACCCACCTGGATGATCCAGATGTTCTTGCCGTCGTGGTGCCAATCGCGATCGGCGAAGTAGTCCTGCGGCAACGGATCCGGCCAGAGCTGCTGCAGATCCGCCAGCGCCTTGGCCAGTTCGGTCCGCTTGGTCGCGTCCTTCTCTTGCGCGATCTGGAGCACGAGCGCGCCGATCTTGTCCTTGCCCTCCTTCGCCACCGCCTTGTTGTAGACGTCGACCTCGTCCTCCTGCAGGCTCAGCCAGGTCGGGTGCTGATTGGAGAACACACCGATATATGCCTCGCCCCGATCGGCAACCGGCACACCGGGATCCGGGTGCGTGTATTTGCCGAACACCCAGAAACCCTTCGGTCCGTAATGGAATACGTCGAAGTTTTCGAACAGTGCGGAGTTGGCGTCGTCGTAGGCCGAGCTGCGCAACTCATCGGTGCGGTCGAAGCCGCTCTTGGGGAAGAAGACATGTGATCCGCAGTCGGCGAGATCGTTCTGCACGGCATGGAAGTCGTAGGCGATGATCGTGGCCGGGCCGTATTGCGCGACCATGGGCAGTGCGAAATACCCTGTCCACCAATCCAACCCGTCCGCGCCACTACCGAACGGGCTGGTCCCGGTGATCGCCTGTTCGTTCCCGACGATCGCGGCGATACCACCGATCACCGCGCCGGGGGACCCGCGAGCGCGTTGCCGAGGAAGGCGCCCGTCAGCCCCGCGAGCACGGGCGAGACATCCAGGTTCACCAGCCCGGCTGTGGTGAAGACGTTGAGCGCGCCGTTCACCGTCGCCTGGTTGACATTCGATTGGATGTTCATCTGCCCGACTCGAAAGTTCTGGATGCTCGCCAGCATGATGTCGGGATTGCGATAGGTGAGGATATTGGCGCGGGTGCGCGTCGAGCCCTCGACGAAGATGGACAGATCGTCGGCGATGTCCTCCGCATCCGAGATGTCGAGAACGGCGCCGAGCACCGCACCGGCGACGGCCCTATAGAAGCCGCCGACAATGCCGCCGAGCACGCCGAGCAGCCCGGCCCCTTTGACCTTCGGCAGTGTGGTGCCGACCAGTGTGGCGAGCTTCTTGAACACCTCGCAGTCGTGCAGGCCGAACTTGTCGACCCGCTCCAAGGTCCCCGTCACCACCTGTTTGTTGAGGAAACCCGATGCGCTCCACCAGAACACGACGCTGTCGTCGTGGGCGGTATAAGCGACCGTGTCGTCGCGGGTGTGGGTGCGTTCGATGTCCCGGTACATCTCACCGAGAAACGCTGCGTGTCGGTCCAGTTTGGGCGCGTATCCCTCACGGTAGGAATCGATCTCGTCGGACTGCTGGGAGAACCACAGACCGTACCTGTGTGCCTCGGCAAAGGTGATCGACACCCGCGAGCGGTCGATGAATCCCGCTTTCGGTGGATGCGCTGCGATTTCGAGCAGTACGTCGGGTACCTGGTAGGTCGAAGTGGCCAGCGCGGCTCCGATCTCGGAATCGGAATCGTCGAACAATCCGCGCTCGCCGAACAGGATCTCACTGGCGTCGCCGAGCGCATTGTCGAATCCGGAGGCCTTCGACTTGAACTGGGCGAAAGCGCCGCGCCGACAGCGTTTCCGCCCGACACTCCCGTCGGCTACAGCCTGTACCGGCAGCTGATCCAGGACACGGGTTGCGCCGCTCGACGGCGGGCGATACCGCGAACGCGGTGCAGGCCCGATTCCTGCACAGCTACAGCGTCTTGGACGACAAGCGCATCCCGCGGCCGCGCTATCTGTATGGAATCCAGATCGGCACAACGGGATTCGAGGTCGATAGCGTCGAGAAGTTCCCGCATTCGGAGATGACGAAGTACTGGCTGCGCTGCTTCGCGCAGTTCACCAGTCATTCTCGTCGTGGGTTCACCGGCAGTGCACGTGCCCTTCCAGGAACGCTTCCTGACCAACCCGAGGCGAACACCCGCTGCACCGACCGGCCCGAGAACGACATCCACAACGAGAACAGGTAGACTACCGTTTCCTTACCAAGCAAACGGACGGTGACCTCACCGAAGTCGACCCATCGATGAACGGCTTGAACGGATCCAGCTTCGACGCCCGCTGCGGATACCGCTTGCGCTGCTGCGGGATCTGCGAGGACGTCTCCCCCGGCTCGGCCGCGACGGCCCGGCTGCACGACGGCCCGATCGCCCGATCGCCCAATCCAGCATCCGCTACGGATGTTCGTCATCCAATTCGAATTCGACGGCCAGCGCGCGACCCAGTCTGGAAGCCCACGGTCGCGGCCGGTTCCGCAGAGGCGCCGTTCTACCGCACGCTGCGGCAGTTCTCTCAGCGCTTCGGCGCGGAGAAGTTTCCCGGCAAGGACGTGCGGTGCGGTACTTTGTCTTCGCATGACGCGAATAGACCTGCCGCGCTGGGTGGAGCTTCGGGAGCAGCAGCGGACCGCAGTTACCGACGCGGTCCTCGCGCTCGTCGCCGACGGCAGCACCCAACTGTCGGTCGCGGATCTGGCCGAGCGCGCGGGCATGAGCCGACCGACGTTCTATAAGTACTTCCCGACCGCCGCGGCCGCGATTCTGCACACCGAACGCACCCTGCTCGAGCAGATCGAGCGGTTCGTCACCGAGCGCGAATCGCGTAACGAGAATGCTCGCGACCGCCTCCTGGAACGCTTCGAGTCGACTTTCGAGTACACGTGCGCACACCCGGAGGTGGTCCGCTTCTTCACCTTTTTCGACTTCACCTTCGAACGGTTCGGCCTGGCCGAGACCGAGAAGTCCGAACAGCGCCAGATCTCCGGCGCGGCAGGCGACCCATACCTCCAGTTGTTCCACGCCGGTCAAGCCGACGGATCCATCAACGCCGACTTCTCGACCGACACCACCTACCTGGCGCTCGTTACCTCGCTTGTCGGCACCCGCCAGCGGCTGCTGATCGAGACCGAATGGACCACCGGCGTCGACCAACGGGCCCGCGAGGCCTACTCGACCCTCATCGAAGTGTGGCGAAAAGCCTTGCGGCCGAAGTAGATACATCTCCACCACGTATGTGCATACACACCGCATGCACTGCAGTAGACCGTATGGCGCGGGGGTGTCTCATGAAATCGAAGGCGCACACACAGTGCTCACCAGCGAGAGTCGTAGATTGGGAGCCGCGCTGACGCGAGCGCTGCACGAGGCTGGCGCGAAGGTGGCGATCGTCGCCCCGCGAATCTCGAGCAATTCCGCGAACTGGCCACTCGCTACGCCATACGCGCCGCCTATTACCACGCGGAACTCACCATCGCCGCCATCATCCTATGGCTCAGATGAATTACAGAACACGGCCTTGGCCCTTGGGGAACATGCCCGACCACGCGGTGGCCGAAAAGTTCAGCGCCGCCGGGTTTCCCAGGTACATCGCGATCGCTGCGCCACCGTGCTCGGCCCGGATGCGGCGCAGCGATGTCGGGCACCGCTTCGTCCCAGCTCACCAGTGTGAAAGTGCCGTCGGGCGGCCGTCGCAATGGGTGGCGGACCCGCAGAAAGGCGCGCAGATGCGACAGAGCGTCACCTGTTCGCGTTTCATCGGCATTCCTGATCCGGGCCGGGCGCTGTCAGGTAGCGACTCGGGCGAGTTCGTGCGCACGGTAGGCGGTGAGGATGGGTTCGAGTTCGTCGGGAAGCGCGCCGTGCAAGATGACCTTGTCCGCGCCGTAGGCGAGTTCCTCGCGAACGCGGGCCGCGCACTGTTCGGGTGATCCGGTGGCAGCGTGTCTGGTCCATTCCTCGGGGATCAGTTCCTCGATGTGTCGCAACTGCTCGTCGGTCGCGATGCGGTCGATGGCGCCCGGGAGCGATTGCACGACCGGATCGTCGCGGAAGCGTTGCAGCACAGCCGGATCCCACTCATTGGTCTTGACCATAAGGTCGCCATAACCCTGCAGGTAGGTAGCCAGGCGGCCGATCAGCTTGTTGCGCCGACGCTCCTGCGGCAGGTGGTCCCCCACCGTCGCCAGGCAGGACCACACCTTGACGTCGTCGGGATCGCGACCGGCTTCCATGGCAGCGTCTTTCACCGTCTTCACGCAGCGTTGCAGCGTTTCGGGGGAGAAATACGTATGCAGGATCACGTGGTCGAACAGACGACCGCCGAGCCGAAGGGTGTTGGGGCCGAACGCGACAATCGCCAACGGGATGTCCTCGTCGAACTCCCCATCCAGGTACAGGGTTTGATATTTCCCGAGCGGTCCGTCGTGACCAACGACGACCCCGCCGTGCCAGAGCGTGCGCATCACCTGCGCGAAATCCTCCATCTGCGCGGTGGTGATACTCGGGATCCCGAACATGTCGTAGAGCCCGGGAACGCCTCGCCCGATACCGAGGGTGAATCGGCCGCCGGAGAGCCGATGCAGAGTGGTCGCCCACGACGCGGTGATCAGCGGATGACGCGTGTTGTGGTTGGTCGCCGCGGTCGCGACCCGCAGGCGGGTCGTCACCGCGCAGGCCGCCGCGCTGATCGTGTTGGCCTCCTTGAGGTTCCAGCGTTCGGAGATGAACGCAGTGCCCAAGCCCAGTTCCTCGCCGCGGCGGGCCTCGTCCATCACCCCGGCCGGGCCTTTGCCGCCTGCGCCGGGAAGCAGGTAGTAGCCGAGTTCGTCGAGGATGCGGTCGTTGGTCGACATTCCTACACTCCTGGGTTCAGACCGACAATTCACGGATCAGCTCGAGGGTGCGCAAGTCCCTGATAGCCCGGCACGAGCGGGTGAACAGGGTGTGCATCATGTCTTCGGAACGATGGGTCGGCGTCGAGGTGAACGCGTAGCCCAGTGTGGCGATGAGGTTCAGCTGCATGACACCGAGCCGGTAGTCGCGCCAACAGGTTTCGAGGTCGTAGCCCTGCACGCCCTGGGCGAGCAGCGCACGGTGGTACACACCCACGAGATCGCGCTCGGCCTGGACACGCACATCCGGCATCAGGCCACTGACGATGAAATAGGACAGGTCGCGAGCGGGCAGCCCGATCGTGGTGCTCTGCCAGTCCACCACCGAGATCCAACTCTCGTCGGGCGCGAACAGCACATTGTTGAGCCGAAAGTCACCGTGCAGCACACTGAATCGCTCCGGCGCGAGCTGCAGCCACGCGGGCGTCAATCGCGCGGCCTCATCCAACGTCCGGCAATCCTGTTCGCTCAAACGCGACCCGAATTCACGCAACGCGATATCGGTGGCCATCCGGATGCCGTCGCCCACGCCCTTCGCCACCTCCGGAGTGGCCTTCGGGATCACCACATGCGGAAATACAGCGATGGCCGGATCGCACCAGAACTGTGCGTGCAGGCCCGCGATCGCCTCGGCGGCCAATTCCGCCGCGCGCACCGAACACCCGGCCACCTCGTCGCCCTGCACAGCCGGCGCGAGATCTTCCATCACCAGAACGAAGTCGTAGCCCTCGCCCGCCGTATCGCAGTGGTAGACCTTCGGGATCGGCACGCGGGCCGACTCGGCGAGTTCGGAGTAGAAGCCGTGTTCGCTGCGATAGGCGATACCCACCTTGCCCCGCACCTCGGGATCCTGCGATGGCAGCTTGATCACGAAAGTCGTTGGCAGACTTGACGGATTCGCGGAGTAGGTGACTGTCGCGCGGTAGGTCGAACCTGTCTGGCCGGTGCCGACCGGCACGAGACCCACTGTGCTGACAACTACTTCGGTGCCGTTCTTGCCGAGTGTGGCCGACAGCCACTCAGGCGTCACGTCGGCGGGGGTGGCGGGAATATCGCTGGTCGTCCTAGTCGTCACAGTGTTCCGCTTCCTGGGTGCGCGGTCGCGCTCGGCAACCGCGAATAACGGGAAGTGATTCGGTCCGCCTACTCCCCCGCCCGGCTGGCCTCGGCAGGCACGGCCCTCGTGCGAAGTTGGTTTCTCTGTGGCGAGAATCACTGCCGCGAGCCTAGGCAACCACTTACACCGTGTCAACGGTTGATTCGGCCATACCGAATCCATTACAGTAAATGCCTCTACAGTCCATCGCCGCCACGCGAACGGCTATCTGCCAGGCGGTCAGCAGGACGGTGCTCGGCACAGGGGGTTGGGAATTCCGCCGGAAGGGTCCGGTGACGCTACGTACACGGCTCATCGGACCACGCGGCATCGTTGCCCGGCCGTTCACCTCACG
Organism: Nocardia pseudovaccinii NBRC 100343; assembly: GCF_001613225.1. GTDB lineage: Bacteria > Actinomycetota > Actinomycetes > Mycobacteriales > Mycobacteriaceae > Nocardia > Nocardia pseudovaccinii. The sequence goes on along the minus strand of NZ_BDBY01000207.1, from coordinate 77,709 downwards.
TATCCGCCAGGCAGGAAAGGCACGCCGGAATGAAAATCGAAGGCGCACACGCGGTGGTCACCGGTGCGAGCCGTGGTTTGGGCACCGCGTTGGCACGAGCGCTTCAGGACGCCGGAGCCACCGTGGCGCTCGTCGCCCGCGAATCACCGGAGCTACACGAAGTTGCTCATCAGCTCGCCGCCACCGCCTATCCCACCGACCTCACCAATCCGGCGCAGGTGCGCGGCCTGCTCGACCGGATCGAAGCCGTCCGGGCCGTCGACATCCTGGTCAACAACGCCGGTACCGACATGATCGGGCCGTTCGACGAACTGACTGCCGACCAGCTGGCGTTCATCCTCGCCCTGAACGTATCGGCTCCCGCCGAACTGCAACGCCAGGCGGTCCCCCGCATGTTGGCGCGCGGGGCCGGGCACGTCGTCAACATCGCCTCCTACGCCGGCGTCGTCGCCGCACCCCACCTAGCTACCTACGCGGCGACCAGGGCATTCACCATTCATCACACGGCGAACTTGGCGTTCGAATACGCGCACACACCGATCGGGTTCACCAAGGTCGAGCTGGGCGAAATTCATGACACCGGCCTGTTCGACAACGCACAGAAAGACCCGCTGTACGCCGAAATGGTGACGCGCGCGGGCAGATTCCGGATCGCGCGAATCCTTACCAAGGACGAAATCGCCGCCAAGGTCGTCTCAGCCATCATCAACAACCGATCATCGGTGCGCCTCCCACGACGAATGTCCCCGTTCGGCGTCCTCCCCGATATCCCACGCATACTCTCCGGCAAAGCCGCGGCACAGTTGCGCCGTCGGGCCCAGCCCTCGGATCACGGCACGTACCGGGCACGGTGTTGAGACCGGCCCGCGGTCCGAACGCGATACCGGAGTTCTGCCGTCGCACCGCGTTTCGTGCCGAGCCTCCGGATGACCAGGCCACCCACCGATGTCGAGACGGCCCCGATGTCAGTGGCAGGTGGATCTCACCGTACTTCGCACCTCATGTAACGCCGATGGCCCGAAACTCGGAACGGCCGCAGGTCGACCGGTCTGAGATACGCTGAGCGTTGTTGAATGCTGAGCGCGCCTGTTACCTGGTGTCCGGGTATGTGCTGAGTGGATTGCACACAGCTGATGACCAACGATGATTTGTTCCGGACCCGCCGTGACGTCATTACTCCGGTCGCGGCGGAATTGAGTGCGGCAGGTTTCGAGGACGCGGAAGAAATCGGCCACGGTGGATTCGGTGTCGTCTATCGCTGCAGGCAAGTTGCGTTGGACCGTACGGTCGCGGTGAAAGTGCTGACCGCGGAGTTGGACGAGGAAAGCCGGGCGCGGTTCTTCCGCGAGGAGCGGGCGATGGGCCGGCTGACCGGACATCCGAATATCGTCACAGTGCTCCAAACCGGTGTCACCCCGAGCGGCCGTCCCTACCTGGTCATGCCCTATCACCCGTTGGATTCACTGGATGCGTGGATCCGCCGACAGGGTCCCCTGCGAACGGAAGAGGCGTTGCGGATCGGGGTGAAAGTCGCAGGCGCGCTGGACAGCGCACACCAGCTCGGGATCGTGCACCGCGATGTGAAGCCGGGAAACATCCTGCTCACCGAATACGGCGAGCCAGCACTCACAGATTTCGGTATCGCACGCATCGCCGGCGGATTCCAAACAGCCACCGGCAAGTTGACCGGATCACCGGCGTTCACCGCCCCGGAGGTGTTGGAAGGCGAGGCACCGGGCCCGGCCGCAGACGTCTACGGGCTAGGCGCCACCCTGTTCTGTGCGCTCACCGGGCATGCGGCGTTCGAACGGCGCAGCGGAGAGAACGTCGTGTCCCAGTTCCTGCGAATCACCACCGAGCCGACCCCGGACCTGCACGGGAGCGGCATTCCCGAAGACCTATCGGCGGCCGTGGCTACGGCAATGAGCCGGGATCCGCGCGAGCGGCCCTCGGCGGCGGTGTTCGGGGAAACTCTGCAGCGAATGCAACGGCGCCACGGGTACGCGATCGACGAGATGGCGCTGCACCTCGAACCTAACCGTGAGCCGCGAGATCACGCGCAGCAGAGGCGAGACACGGTACCGACGTGCGACAGCAATTTGCCACTCGAGCTGACCAGTTTCATCGACCGCCGCACCGAGACCGCCGAAGTGAAGAATCTGCTGTCCACCCATCGACTGGTGACCTTGACCGGCATCGGGGGCGTCGGCAAGACCCGGCTCGCCATGCGATCGGCGGCGAACGCGCGTCGTGACTTCGCCGAAGGGGTCCGGGTGATCGAGCTGGCCGACGTCCGCGATCAGACGGTGCTGGTCGAAGTCGTGGCAGCCACCTTGGGCCTGAGAGACGATTCGCACCAGCCGGTCCATTCGGTAGTGCTCCAGTACCTCTCTTCGCGAGAAATCTTGCTCGTTTTGGACAACTGCGAGCAGGTGGTGGAAGCGTTGGCCGAGCTGGTCGAGACATTGCTGCTGGCATGTCCGAATCTGCGGATACTCGTCACCACCCGCGAGCCACTGGATATCGCCGGAGAAGCGGTGCTGCGGGTCTTACCGCTGACCGTCCCGGATCCCGACCACGAACCAACCTTTCGCGGCCTGCCCAAATACGACGCCGTGACCTTGTTCGCCGACCGCGCAGCGGCCGTAGTGCCAGGCTTCGAACTCACCGAGGACAACAAGGCCACCGTGGCCCGGATCTGCTCCCGCCTCGACGGGTTACCGCTGGCCATCGAACTCGCCGCCGCGCGGATGCGCGCCATGTCACCCGCGCAGATCCTGCGGCGACTCACCGACCGATACGCCCTGCTCACCCGCAGTAGCCGCACCGCACCGGAACGTCAACAAACCCTGCGCTGGTGCATCGATTGGAGCTACCAGCTGTGCACACCGGACGAGCAACGTATCTGGGCGCGGCTATCGGTATTCGCGGGTGGCTTCGAACTCGACGCCGCCGAGCAGGTATGCGGTGGGGATCTCGCACCCGCGACGCTACTCGATGTCCTATCCTCCCTGGTCGACAAATCGATAGTGATCCGCGAGGAATCCGACGGCGTCGTGCGCTTCCGGATGCTCGAGACCATGCGCGACTACGGCCGCGAAAAGCTGCAAGAGACCGACGAATACCAGGATCTGCGGCGCCGACACCGCGACTGGTACGAGCGATTGGCCCTGGCCGCGGAGGCGGAATGGATCAGCGACCGCCAACTCGACTGGCTCGCCCGCCTCGACCGTGAACAACAGAACTTCCGCGCCATGCTCGAGTTCTGCCTCGCCGAAGACGACCCCGAAGCCACCGAGGCCGGGCTGCGCACCGCCACCGCGCTCTTCCCGTTCTGGAGTTTTCGCGGTGTGTACAGCGAAGGCCGACGCTGGCTGAAGCGCGCACTCGCCCACCCCGGAACGAGCTCGATCCAGCACAGGGCCGGAGCGCTTCACGCCGCCACCGTCATGGCGGCAGTACAGGGGAACCTCGACCGCGCGTCCGCCCTCACCGCGCAGTCGCACACATACGCCGAGCAGGATTCCAGCCCAATCGCCCAGGCCCTGGTCGACTATGCCGATGGCGCCATGGCGCTACGCCGAGATGAACCCGCTCGCGCAGCCTCGTTCTTCGAGGCCGTCATCGAAGCGCTCGGTTCGAATCGCCGACAGTATCTGTACTTGGTTTCGTCGCTCTCGCTCGCTATGGCGTACACACTTCAAGGCGATACGGCGCGGGCGATAGAGCAATACGAGCGAGTACTTTCCATCACCGAAGCGTGCGGCGAAACGCTGTATCGGGCAAACGCGCTGTGGGGAATCGGCATTGCTGCATGGCAACAGGGAGAGCCAGACCGAGCGCAAGAGCTGCTGAAGGAAGCCATACGAGTCAGCTCGCCGACCCGCAGCTCTGTCCTCGCGGCGTTCGGCCTCGAGGCACTAGCTTGGGTCGTCGCCGATAGCGATGGCGAGCGATCGGCGATACTGATGGGCGCCGCGAAAAAGTTGTGGCCGAGGGCTGGTGGTGTCAGCACTATTTTCCCGAATCTGTCGCATTATCACGACCAATGGGACCGTGAGACACGTCGAATCCTCGGCAAGCGAGGATTCGACGCGGCGTTCCGTCACGGCCAGTCGATGGGGATGGACGCAGCCGTGGCATACGCTCTCGGGCAGCAGCCGAACGCCTCGCAGCGGTTCACTGCGGAATCGAAATTGACCAAGCGCGAACGGGAGATCGCAAACCTCGTCGCACAAGGCCTCACCAACAAGCAGATCGCCGCAAAATTGGTGATCTCACGACGCACCGCCGAAGGTCACATCGAACACATCCTCACCAAACTCGGATTCACCTCACGGGCGCAGATCGCAGCCTGGATCGTAGACGAAGCCAGACAAGACAATCCTTGACCGCCAAACCGACCTCGGCACCACTGCCGAGGTCGGTCATAATTGGCCGGCTCGAGTCGCTTCTCGCGGAGTCGATACGGACAGCGGTTCGCGGGACGGGCGCCTTGTTCGCGAATCTCGACGGCGATCAGGTACCTGCCGCATGTTTGCTAGATCGCCGAGGGACGGCCTGCGCAAGGTCGGCTACTCCAACGAACGCCGCGTCGATCCACAGGCTGCGGCAGGGCTGAAATCCCACTTACATTGGCACGGAGAGGTATTCACCGACGGGCAGATCATCGATGTCCACACAAAAGCCATCGATGAAGTCGCCCTGGTCCGGGCCCGCCGCCTGGCAGGACCGAACGGCTGCCATGTCCGAGACCGATCTGGCCGCCCGGCCCATGTTCCACCGCACCCGCGACGCGGTGCGTTTCTATTTCGCCGGCGCCGGTGGGACGAAAGGCTGGTTGATGGTGGTGAAATACTGGATGGCCGCCATGATCGCAACGGGTGCCGTCACCAGAAGTTGCCCTGCCAGAGTTCCCAGGGCGCCCACGGCGACGATCCCGCCCAGGCATCCAATCGCTGCCGCCGGGATGAACGGGCCGAACATGCCGACGATCGTCGCCGCGGCGACGGTTGCGCCCGCGATACCGCCGAGTACACATCCGACTGCACCGCCGGTGATACCGCCAACAAGCGTGCCGATGGTGGCCCCCGCAGTGATGGTACTGGTCAGTCGGCTCCAAGCCGCTTGCTCGCGGTCATACGGAGTTTTCCACGGTGCAGTGTCTTCGTAAGGCAGCGCAACCGGCTTATAGGTCGCGTCCGTCAGATCGAATCGAGGAGTCAGGGTCGCGGTGCGATCATGGATATCAGCAGTGATCGGGAATTCGAAGTCATCGACCCGGAAGGCCAAATGGGTGCCTGCGAGCACGGTGCCGTCCGCCGCCTTGATCTCGAACACACCGTGATCATCAACCAGCGAGCCTGCGTCGGTGTGCACGATCGTCGATGTAGCGGTCCTTTCCGCGGTGTAGTGCACGGCACCGTCTTCGATTACCGGTGCGGGAGCAGCGGTCGCCGCTCCCGCGGACACCGTAAGCGCAGCGGTCAGCACGACCACGACCGATACCTTTTTCCCCATCATTTTTGTTCTCCTTTTCATTCCTCAGAGAAAAGCCCGATTTCGAACTCGCGGATCACCACCGAGTGGCTCATATCTGCGACTGTCTACAACGGGCTCTCATCCGAGGTGGATATTTATGTCACGGATCAGGGAGGGAAATACCCTCCGATAACCGCTTTTACGGCGGGAAATACCCGCTCCGATTCACGCCATCCGAACTGCCGGTTGAATTGCAGCACCGGCACCGGATACAGCAGGCCATCGTGGCATGAGAAACACAGACCCCATCCGCGCGGAAAGTTAGGGCGCCGAGGCCAGTTGAATGCCCCCTCGTTGCGAAAATTCCCTGCGAACGGTCTCCTGAACACAGCAGGATTCATCATGATGCCCCGCGAAGTGACACGAGGCGAAATTCGGTGTCTGTCGAAAATGCCTCCATCGCATGCCGCGGATGACACCGCGGCGGAAATGCATGTACTTGTTTTGCCGATTCGCCCAGCGAGTCCATATCGGCCGATGACCGCGCGGCGCAGAACATGACAATTGATTCGATCTCATGATGATGTCGGCTTTTCAACTTCAGCGAGTGCGTTCTGTAAATGTGTAGGCGCGTTATGCCATCAGGCGGACAGAACGCACGACCGGGCCTACGGCTTCGGCACTGGATGCTCGGAGTTGGCTGAGCCGGTGTGCAATCGGCTATTCGTCCGAACGTCCTGTATCGGCGGCGGCCTCAGGCGGTCATCGTGGCTGTTCGTCGGGATTGACCGGTACTGCCTACTGAGGCGCGGTACCGAACGCCGCCTCTCCAGCACGCCCGCTTGCCTGGTCAGTCCAGATATTTTGCCTGTTCAGGTGGCATTTTCTCGTTCTTGTGGCGTTGGTGCTGCTGGGTTCCGGGGGCCGACGGTGACTGTTTCCAGTGCGCGGCCGGTCGTGCGTTCGCCCCAGCCGAGGTAAGCGATGGCGGTGATGGCCAGGACGACACCGACATAGATGAACACCGCAGTGTAGCCGAAGGTGGTGAAGATGACGGGCAGTAGGTTGCTGCCGCCGGCGGTGGCGAGGCGGCCGAGGCCGTTGCCGAGCCCGCCGCCGAGCCCGCGGAGTTCGGTGGGGAAGATTTCGGGGCCGTAGGTGAAGGCGAGCACGGTCGAGGTTTGCAGCAGCATGGCAATGAGGAAGCCGGTAACGACGATGACACCGGCCTCGTCTGCGTATCCGTAGACGAGTACGAGTGCGGTGATACTCAGGTAACTGATGCCGAGGCTGTATTTGCGTTCCCAGCGGTCGGTGAAGGTAAAGGCCAGGAACGCGCCGGGGATTGCACCGAGTTGCACGATCGAGGTGTAGGTGAGGCTGTGCACGACGTCGAAGCCGTGCTCGACCAGCAGCGTGGGTACGAAGCTGGTGTAACCGTAGAACCCGACCACGGCGAAGATGCTGGCGATGAAGAACACGATGGTCCGCCGCCGGTACTGCGGACCGAACAGTTCGCGCAGCCCTCCTCGAGCCGCTGGTGTCTCGGTAGCGATCTCGGGCTCGGGGAGATCCGTTCCGAGTTTGGCCACGGCCTCGCGTTCCAATTGGGCGACAAGCGATTCGGCTTGTTCGCCGGTGCCGTTCGCGATCTGCCAACGGATCGACTCGGGCAGGTATTTGATCATCAGCGCGGCGACGACGATGCCCAGCCCACCGACGAGGAACACCCAGCGCCAGCCATCGGTGCCTGCGGGGACGACGGCGCGGGCGAACCAGGATATGAGGGGTATGCCGGAAAGCCCGACGCCGAAGATCAGGGCCAGGTACCGGCCGCGCAGGTCTCGTGGGTACATCTCGGAGACGTAGGAAAGCGCGATCGCGGTCATCGAGGTCAAGCCGACGCCGGTGAGGATGCGGAGTACACCCAGTGTCGCGAGATCTGTTGCCAGTGCCGAGAGTGCCGAGAATATCGAGAACCAGATCGAGGACCAGATGAGTGGTTTCTTTCGGCCGTAGGCGTCGGAGAGCCTGCCGCCGATGGCGGAGCCGAGGAACATTCCGACGAAGCCGAGCGAGGTGATCAGCCCGATGCTGGCCACGCTCAGGTGCCACTGTTTGCGCAGTTCCGGCGCGACGAGGGCGAATGTGTGGAGGTCGGCGAGTTCGAAGACGAACACGCCGGCCAGGAGGATCGCCCATCGCCGGTGGGAGCGGGTTGTTACGGGGATGCGGCTGAATCTGGCCAGCAGTTGCGGGCCGGTACCTGATTGTGTCATGAGTGTCTCACACGTCGTTGTGCCAAAGGAACGGGTTTAAATACCGAGGGCTGTGGCTCGGTCGAGGATGACGCGCAGAATCCGCACGGAGGCGATGTCGACCATGGTGCCGTCGACGGCGACCGCGCCGAGTCCTCGCGCTTGGGCGTCGTCGAAGGCTTCGACGAGCTTGCGGGCCTCGGCGACCTCTTGGGGGCTGGGCGCGAATTCCGCGTTTGCGAGCGTGATCTGGCTGGGGTGGATGGCCCATTTGCCGCTGAATCCGACGGTGTGGGCCAGCTTGGCTTGGCGACGATAGCCGTCGGGGTCGCCGAAGGCTGCGAAGGGGCCGTCGATGGCGTCTATTTTGGCGGCGCGTGCGGCGATGGCGATCTTGTTGCGGGCGTAGTGCCAGAGATCACCGGGGTAGCTGCCGTCGGAGTCGCCGAGGTCTTTTACTCGAACGCCTTGTGAGGCCGAGTAATCGCCGGGTCCGAAGATGAGAGCTTCGAGGCGGGGCGAGGACTGCGCGATCTCTTCGACCGCGATCATCGCCTCGACCTCTTCGATCAGTACTTCGATGCCGATCCGTTTGGTCAGACCGAGGTCGGTTTCCAACTGGGTGAGCAGTTTGTCGACCCACCAGACGTCGCGGGCGGATTTGATCTTGGGCACGATGACGATGTCGACCGCGTCGCGGGCACCGGTGACGACGTCGATGATGTCGCGGTAGGCGTAGTGCGTTTCCAGGTCGTTGATCCGCACGGCGCGGGTGGCGGGCCGCCACGAGTGGTTGATCAGAGCGTGCACGATCTTCTGCCGTGCACTCACCTTCTCGGCCGGGGCGACGGAGTCCTCCAGATCGCAGAAGACCAGGTCGGCGTCGCTGGCCGCGGCCTTGGCGAGCATCTTCTCGCTGCTGCCGGGGGTGGACAGTTCGCTGCGTCGCAGTCGCATGGGTGGTGTTTCCTTTCAGTGGGTTGCTTCGTGCAGGTCGAGTAGTTCGGCGGTGTGTTCGCCGAGCAGGGGTGCGCGGCGGGCCCGAGGTGTCGGCGCGCCGCCGAATTTGATGGGTTGTCCGGCGACGGTCACGGTTCGCGTGCTACCGGGGTGCTCCAGCTCGATCAGCATGTTGCGGAGGTGGACGTGTGGGTCGGCATAGATACCTGCCGCGGAGTTGACCGGACCGCAGGGCACATCGTCGGCAAGTGCCTGGACGATCTCGGACATCGTGCGCGCACTCGTCCAGCTTTCGATCAGAACGCGGACTTCGTCGCGAACGACGACGCGAGCGTTGTTGGAGGCGAACAGCGGATCGTCGGCCAGGTGGGGTTTGCCGACAGCAGTACAGAGTGCTTGCCACTGGCGTTCCCGCGGGGCGGCGATGGTGACCCATCCGTCGGCGGCACGGTAGAGGCCGAAGGGACACAGCAGTGGATGGTCGTTGCCTTCGCCGGTGGCGACCACACCGCTGTAGGAGTACTGATAGACGGTTCGTTCGCACAGGGAGACGATCGCGTCGTACATCGCGACGTCGACGAATCGTCCTCGTCCGGTGCGCTGGCATTCGGTGACCGCGGCGAGGATGCCGACAGCCATGAGGGTCGCGGGGAAGATGTCCCCTATCCCAGGACCAACCTTGGTCGGTGTGCCCGGTGGGCCGGTGATGCCCATGATCCCGCCCATCGCCTGCGCGACGACGTCGAAGGCAGGGCGTTCGGCGTACGGGCTGGGACCGGCGCTCGTACGCGGATCACCGAAACCGCGCAGCGCCCCGTATACGAGCCGGGGGTTGTCCTCGGCGAGACTTTCATAGGACAGGCCCATCCGGTCCATGACCCCGGCGCGAAAGTTCTCGACGAGTACGTCCGCGTCGCGGGCCAGCCTTCGAACGGCGGCAATGCCCTGGGGGCTGCGGAAGTCCACGACGACACTGCGTTTGTTGCGGTTGACGCTCTGGAAGTAGCCGCCGTAGTGATGCTCGGTGTCGTCATCGGGGAATGGGCCGTGGTGGCGGGCAGAGTCCCCGGCCGGTGCTTCGACCTTGATGACATCCGCACCGAGGTCGGCCAGCAGCATGGTGCAATACGGACCGGCCAATGCGCGGGTGAGGTCGACTACGACCAGACCCGACAGGGGGCCGGTCATCGCGCTGCCTCCGCGCGCTGGATCAGGATGCGGCGTTCGCCTTCGAATACCACTGTCTCGTCCTGATTCACGCCCCAGTGTTTGAACCTCACCACGCCTGCGTCGGCACGGTCACCGTCGTCCTTCGACAGAACCTGGGTGTAGGCGTAGAGGGTGTCGCCGTGGGTGACCGGCGCTTTCAGGCGGATCTTGTCCAGCCCGAGTTCGGCGACCGCGTGCTCGCCGGTGTCCTGGGTCGTCAGTCCCAGCACCATGGAGATGGTGACGCCGCCGAAAACGAGGATGTGTGGGAAGGCGCTGTCGCGGCGGGCGTCGGCGTTGAAATGGGCTTGGGCGGTGTTCATCACCATGTTCGTGATGAGTACCCCGTCCATTTCGGTGACTGTTTTGCCGCGCGCGTGGCGGTAGACGTCGCCGACAGTGAATTCTTCGTAATACATGCGGGAGTCCCTTCAGAGGACGCTCGCTGCGCCGGCGCAGCGGACGAAGTTGGTCCGGATGAAGTCGACGACGACCTCGTCTCCAATGAGTCCTTCGGTGTGCCAGCTGACGACACCCATGCCGGGCCGGCTGCGTGAGGTTCGGGTTTCACGGACCCGGCTGCGGGCCCGTATCGTCTCGCCGACCAGAACCGGGCGGTGAAAGGTCAGCTCCTCGACACCGAGAAACGGTCCACCGTTCTCGCTGAGGTCCTCGACGCTGAGCCCGAAGACGGTGAGGAAGACCAGATTCGGGTGCGCGACGAGACGTCGGTGTCCCTGCTGGTGGGCGGTGTCGGCATTGAAGTAGACCGGGTTGTAGCTCAGAGTCAGGGTGGAGAACCTGATGCTGTCGGACTCGGTGAGGGTGCGTCCCCAGTGGTGGTCGAACCGCTGCTCGGGGTGGAAGTCCTCGAAACAGCGACCTTTGGCCAGCAGTCGGGCACGGTGCTTGATGGTGTCGAAATCGTCGGACACGGACGGCGTTTTCCTTTCGGTCAGCGGTGGGTTGCGCGACACAGCGTTCGCGCATCGGACAGGTCGTCGAGGGATTCCACGACGGAGGCCAGATGTTGTGCGCGTCGCGCGCCGAGAACCGGATCGGCCAGAGTGTGGAACTTGGCCAGCAATGACCCGGTCTGCTCGGCGGGGTGGTGGCACCATTGCGGCTCCCGCATATCGCGTTGCGTGTCGAATCGCCGGCCGTCGGCCAGCCTCAGATGCACATCGGCGGCTGGGCCTTCCATGCTGCGATCGGCCGTTACTGTCACCTTGTCGCGCAGCGCTGCCACCGGCGCACTGGTGACGACGTCGTCGGTGAACAGGTCCGGTGTCGCGCGGTGGTGCAGCAACGCGAGCGCGGCCGTGAGGCGCAGGCTGAACTTGGCTTCCAATCCCGTTCGGGGCTCGGGGATACCGCAGACATTCAGATGACCATGCGGCACAACGATTTCCACGTGATCGACGTCGGCGGCGGCGATGCCGTGGTCGGAGCCGAGGGTGATGAGCGAGTCGATCGAGGCATGGGTGAGGAAACACGCGGCATGCAGCTTGAAGCGGACGTCCTGCAATCGCCACGGCGAGCCGAGCGGCTGGTCGAGCAGTTCGCCGTGAAAGGCATCGGATTCGGCGGCGGCGAAGCCCTGCTTGTCGGCGAGGATGTCGTCGGCGCCGGTGAAACCTCGAGCGGCGAGCTCGGCGGCGACCACTCCGTTGGCCGCGGCCCGCCCAGCGTGCAGGGGTTTGCACATGGTCCCGAACGATGCCTTGAGCCCGGCGGCCTGCGTACCCGCGATCGCCAGAGCGGCATTCATGTGTTCCGGGCCCAGGCCGAGCAGATGCGAGACCGCAGCCGCCGCACCGAAGGATCCCAGCGTCGCGGTGGTGTGGAAGCCCAGCGCATAGTGTGTGGCGCCGACGACTCGCGCGAGCCGAGCCTGTGTCTCGACACCGGCGACGAACGCGGTCAGCAGCGCCCGCCCCGACGCACCGAGTCGTTCGGCCACTGCCATCGCCGCCGGGGCTACCGCCACCGAGGGATGGCCTACTCCGCTGATCACGTCGTCGAAATCCAATGCGTGCCCGGCCGTTCCATTGACCAGCGCCGCACTCGACGCAGGCAGAGTCGTGCCGGTGCCGAACACCGTGCACGGACCCGAGGACACCTCACAGGTCACGTAGTCGGACACCGTGACGGCCGCCGGCTCCCGCGAACCGGCGATACTCGTCCCGAGCACATCCAGCAGACACTGCTTGGCCAGCTCGATCACCGACTCGGGGAGATCGTCGTATCGCAGGCGGCTGACTGTGGCCGCGAACGCCGCGGTCGGCGGGGAATCAACACTCGATTGGGGCATGGTTCGGCACCTCCAGAGGATGCACTTCGAAATCTATGCCATAATGTGGCATGGCATCCCGAATTAGTGGAGTGAGTATTGCCCCCGGGTGCCCCATCTGTCAACGACTTGCCCTCCGGGCTCCCGGCGGGGCTGTGAAAGGAGCTGGTGATGCAGAGTGTCCTGCGGAGCCTGCGAGTACTCGAAGCGGTATCGGAGCATCAGCCCATCGGCGTCGCCGCGCTGTCGCGCATGCTGGATCTGCCCACGTCCACCGTGCAGCGGATCTTGGTGACGCTGGCCGAGGCCGGCTGGTTGCGAGGCACGGAGGAGGATCTCAACCGTTGGGTGCTGACCGGTCAGGCGTTGATCGTGGGCCGCCGGGCGATGGGAGAGATCGGCATCCGAGAGGCGGCCGCCGAGCCGGTGCGAGCACTGGCCGAGGCCACACACGAGACGATTCACCTGTCGGTCCTAGACGGACGCAAACGCACCGTGCTCATCGATCGGTTCGACAGCGATCAGCCGGTGCGCACCTATAACCGCCTCGGCACCGCATCCCCGCTGCATGTCACCTCTATCGGGCGCAGCCTGCTGGCGGCGATGACCGACGAGGATGTCGAGTGGGTGATCGCTCACGGCTTGCCGCGGATCACCGAGAACACCATCACCGACCCGGATCGACTGCGAGCCAATATCCGCGAGATTCGCGAGCTCGGGTACGCGGTCAATATCGGCGAGAATCGCGCCAACGTCTGCGCTGTCGGCGCCGCGGTGCTCGGGCCGGGCCGCAAGCCCGTGGCCGCAGTCGCGATCTCGATGCCCGATATCCGGTTCGACCACCGGCAGGTCCCGCTTTGGGGTGACCTGGTGCGCAAAGCAGCGGCCGCTATCGGTGCGAACCTTCGCGATTAGGCGCAAGCACTTGACGTGACCACAGTCATGGGGTGATAGTCGCCTAGCAAATATGGAATGCCATCCCACATTGCGGCATAAATGAAGGAGCTATCCCATGTCGGTGACTGATGTCTTGATTCCACCGGTGCCTGTCGTGACCCCGCCGTTCGACACCGGCATGCGCGTAGAGATTCAGGCGCACGCGCGCCGGTTCACCGACGAAGAGGTCATTCCCGTTGCCGACGAGCTCGACAAGAACAAGATGGAAATGCCCCGCTCGCTGATCCACAAGATGGGTGAGCAGGGCTATTTCGGGATCATGGTGCCGCAGGAGTACGGCGGCATGGGCTTGGGTGTGTTCGAGTACTGCATGATCGCCGAGGAACTGGCGCGAGGATGGATGAGCGTTGCCAGCATCATCGCCCGCGCTCAGGGGATGGGCACCGGTTTCGACGACGCCGACAAGCGCCGCCGACTACTGCAACGCAGCGCCCGCGGGGAATGGATCGGCGCGGCCGCCCTGTCCGAGCCCGGCGCGGGATCCGATCTGGCCGGCGTCAGCACACGCGCCGTCCGCGACGGCGACGACTATGTCATCACCGGGGAGAAACGTTGGTGCGGCAACGCCAAAGCCGCCGACTTCATCCAACTGCTGTGCCGGGTGGGTGACCCCGAACCCGGCCAGCGACGCTCGGCCGGTCTGGCCACCTTCATCATCGAGAAAGACCGCGGCGGCTTCCCCACCGGTCTCACCGGCACCCCGATCGACAAGATCGGCTATCACGGATTCCTCACCTGGAACCTCGAGTTCGACGGGCTGCGCGTACCCGCCGCCAACCGAGTCACCGACCTGGGCCGTCCCCGCGCCGGCGGAAAGGGCAAGGAAGCCAACACCTTCCGCGCGATCGAACAAGGGCTCAACGTCGCCCGCGTGCACACCGCCGCCCGCGCGGTCGGACTCGCCCGCGCCGCCACCGAGGAATGCCTGCTCTATCTGCAGGAACGCCGGCAGTTCCAGCGCCCCATCGGCGACTTCCAAGCACTGCGATTCATGGTCGCCGAGATGAGCGCCCGCGTCGAGCAGGCCCGCGCGTTCTACCGGCAAGTCGCCCATCTCATCGACCTCGGTCAGGCATGCGAACGCGAAGCCGCGATGGTCAAACTCCTCGCCACCGAAATGGCTGTCGACGTGACCGGACAAGCCATGCAACTACACGGCGGCAACGGCTACACGACCGAGCGCCGCGTCGAACGCTTCTGGCGCGACGCCCGACTCACAACCGTCTTCGAGGGCACCAGCCAAATCCAGCAGAAAATCATCTCCGACCGCCTACTCCCACGCAGCCCGATCGCCTGACCGTGTCTGCCGACGTCACGATCCGCCTCCCCCATCGACCTGCTCCACACCATCACCGATCCGACAGGGCATCCGGGATGATTCCGAATACTGTTGTGCACGAAGATCTCACCGGCGATCAGCGGGGTGTGCGGGTGATCCGCATCTCCCGCCCGCAGGCCCGCAATGCGCTCGACACGGCCACGAAAGATCTTCTGATGCAGATGCTTTCGGACGCCGACGCGGATCCGGAGGTGCGCGCGATCGTACTCACCGGTACCGGTGGGGTTTTCGTCGCCGGCACGGATCTGAAGCAGATGAAGACGCTTGCACCGGCCGATCATCTGGTGCAGCGGACCGGGCAAATGTTCTCTGTGCTGGATGCGCTGGAGACGCCGGTCGTCGCCGCCGTGGAGGGTTACGCGCTCGGTGGCGGATGCGAGCTGGCAATGGCCTGCGATGTCGTGATCGCCGGTGCGTCAGCGCAATTCGGTCAACCCGAGATCAGGGTCGGGTTGATTCCCGGCGCGGGCGGGCTGAGTCGGCTGGTGCAGCGTGCCGGTCGTTCGCGGGCGCTGCACCTGGTGCTGACCGGTGACCGCATCGACGCCACGACCGCGCAGGAGCTGGGCATCGTTGCCGATATCGTGCCGGACGGGACGGCGCTGGGGACGTCGGTCGAGCTGGCCGCCCGGATCGCGGCGCAACCGCCGCTTCAGGTCCAGGCGATTCGCCGAGTGGCCCGGCATGCCGAGAACTCCCCGCTGCGCACGGCAATCGAGCTGGAGCGCACCACTTTTCAGCTGCTGTTCGATACCGCGGATCGAAGCGAGGGCATCCAGGCATTTCTCGACAAACGAACACCGAACTACCAGGGGAAGTGATGGCTGCCATCGAACGGATCCGGATTGTCGGCGCCGGTGCCATGGGAAGGGGGATCGCGCAGGTCGCCGCCACCGCGGGCTATCAGGTCGAGGTGACCGACAGCGACCCTCGCGCGGTGACGGCCGCACTGGACTTCATCGCCACCATGGTGCGCCGCTCGGTCGACAGGGGCCGCTGTACCGGCGAGGAAGCTGCGGCGATCCTGGCCCGGTTGTGCCCCGGCGTATCTCCGACGGCGCCCGCGGACGACGTCGATCTGGTCATCGAGGCCGTCGTCGAGGACCTGGCGGTCAAGCAGTCGATTCTGGCCGAGCTCGAAATTGCAACGCCCACTGCGATTCTCGCCTCCAACACCAGTTCGCTGTCCATCGGCGTGCTGGCGACGGCGCTGGGCGACCCGGGGCGGCTGGTGGGGTTGCATTTCTTCAATCCGGTGCCGCTGATGCGACTGGTGGAGATCGTGCCGGGACTACGGACCCGGCCCGAGCTGGTGGACACGGCCCGGTCCGTGGTCGAGCGGATCGGCCACACCGGGATCGTCGTCCGCGATACTCCCGGGTTTCTGGTCAATCATGTCGGCCGGGCGCTGCCGACCGAGGCATTGACCCTGCTGTCGGAGCAGGCGGCCGCACCCGCGGACATCGACCGCATCGTGCGTGATGTGCTCGGCCTGCGCATGGGGCCGTTCGAACTCCTCGATCTGACCGGTTTGGATGTCAGCCATCCGGTGATGGAGACGGTTTTCGCCGGGTTCTACAACGATCCGCGGCTGCGGCCGTCGCCGCTGGCGGCCGCCCGTACCACCGCTGGGCTACTCGGCCGCAAGACCGGCGAGGGTTTCTATCGATACGACGGTGGGGAGCGCGAATCGATAGCCGAACCCGAGTTCGTCGCCGATCCGGCAGCCATACCGGTGTATGTCCACGAGCATCCGGAATTCGCCGCAACGCTGCGTTCGGCGGGAGCGTCGGTGCTCGAATCTCCTTCGCCCGCAGCAGTTTCGCTGGTGTTCCCGGTTGGTGAACCGGCCTACCGGCTGGCGGTTCGTGCGGGGCTCGCCCCTTCCCGGACCCTCGGTGTGGATCCGCTCAGTGTGACGGGGAAACGACTGGTGGTGGCCGTTCCCGTCACCGCCGATCCAGTAGCCACCGCGCCTGCGCTCGCAGTACTCGCCGCCCCGGCGGCTCTGACCCTGACCGCCGACGGACCTGCTCCAGTCGCCCAGCGCATCCTCGCCACGATGGTGAACCTGGCCTGCGCGATCGCCGAATCCGGCATCGCGACACCCGCCGATATCGACCGCGGCGCACAGCTGGGACTCGGCTATCCGCAAGGCCCGCTCGACTACGGCGATTCCGTCGGCGCCGCATTGATCACCCGCATTCTCGACGGGATACACGCCTACACCGGAGACCCGCGCTACCGCGCCAATGGTTGGCTGCGCACCCATGCCGACCTGGGACTTTCTTTGCGCGCCCGCGAAACCCGACCCACCGACCTGATGAGAAATCGAGGATCGCATGCTCCTGCTTGACGACACGCACCGCGAAATAAAAGAACTGGCAGCGGATTTCGTCGAAAGAGAAGTCGTCCCGCACGCTCGCGACTGGGATCGTGCCGAATCGGTCGACCCCGGGATCGTCACCCGGCTCGGAGAGCTCGGATTCCTGGGCCTCGGTATCGACGAACGCTACGGCGGCACCGAGGTCGATCTGATGTCCTACATCCTGGTCTGTGAGGAACTGGGCCGCGGTGATTCGGCGGTCCGCGGGATCGTCTCGGTGTCATTGGGTTTGGTGAGCAAGACGATCGCTGCGTACGGCACCGAGGAACAGAAGCAATGGTGGCTGCCCGAGCTGACCTCCGGTCGCGCGCTGGGGTGCTTCGCTCTCACAGAGCCTGACAGCGGTTCCGATCCCGGTTCGCTGCGCACCCGCGCCGCCCGCGACGGTGACGAGTGGGTGCTGTCGGGAGAGAAGATCTTCATCACCAACGGCACCTGGGCGTCGGTGGCGCTGGTGTTCGCGCGCACCTCGCCGGACGGCGGTAAAGGCATCACCGCTTTCCTGGTACCCACGGATACAACGGGATTCACTGCCACCACGATCCATGGCAAACTCGGACTGCGTGGCCAGGCCACCGCCACCCTGTCCCTGGACGCTGTCCGCATACCCGACTCCGCGCGCCTCGGCGCAATCGGTCAGGGCCTGTCCATCGCGCTCGGCGCGTTGACCAAGGGCCGCATTTCGGTCGCCGCCGGCAGTGTCGGCCTCGCTCAGGCCGCCCTCGACGCCGCGGTCCGGTACTCCACCGAACGCACCCAGTTCGGGCAGCCGATCGCCACTAAGCAACTGGTGCAGGAATTGCTCGCGGACTCGGCGCTCGACATCGAGGCCGCGCGCCTGCTCACCTGGAAAGCGGCCTTGCTGGCTGATTCCGGGGCCCCAAAAGAGGAAGTCCGGCTGGCATCTTCGATGGCCAAACTTTCCGCCAGCGAGACCGCGGTACGAGTCAGCAACAACTGTCTGCAGGTATTCGGTGGCTACGGCTTCATCGACGAGTACCCGATGGGCAAGTACCTGCGCGACGCCAGGGTGCTGACCCTCTACGAGGGCACGAGTCAAATCCAGAAACTGATCATCGGCCGGTCGCTCACCGGCATCAATGCCCTGTAACCCCAATAATTTTCGAGGATCCTGCCATGCGTGATGCGGTCATCTGCGAACCCCTCCGGACTCCTGTCGGCCGATTCGGCGGAGTGTTCAAAAACCTTGCGCCCCAGCAGCTGGCCGCGGCCGTGATCACCGAACTGATGCGCCGCACCGGAATCGCCGGCAGAGTGATCGACGATGTCATCCTCGGTCAGGCCGGACCCAACGGGGAGGCCCCGGCCATCGGACGCGTCGCCGCTCTCGACGCCGGACTCGGCATCGACGTGCCCGGCCTGCAGGTCGATCGTCGGTGCGGATCAGGCTTGCAGGCGGTGCTGCAGGCCTGCATGCAGGTCTCGACCGGAGCCGGTGACGTCATCCTCGCGGGCGGCGTGGAGTCCATGAGCGACACCGAGTTCTATGCCACCGGCATGCGCTGGGGCGTCACCGGCGACGGGTTCGCACTCGCCGATCGTCTCGTCCGTGCCCGGGTCACCGCGGGTGGCGAGAACTTCCCGGTGCCCGGCGGCATGATCGAGACCGCGGAGAATCTGCGCGCCGAATACTCGATCAGCCGCATCGATCAGGACGCGCTTGCCGTCCAGTCGCATCAGCGGGCCGTGGCCGCGCAGCGCGCGGGCCGCTTCACCGACGAGATCGTGCCGATCTCCGTACCGCAGCGCCGATCCGAGCCGATCCAGATCGATACCGATGAACATCCGCGTGCCGACACGACCGCCGAATCACTGGCGCGGCTGCGCCCGATCCGTGCAAATGTGGACCCCGATGCAACCGTGACCGCCGGGAACGCCAGCGGTCAGAACGACGGGGCCGCACTGTGTCTCGTCACCACCCCGGATACCGCCGATCGGCTCGGCCTGCGTCCGCTGGCTCGGCTGCGGTCGTGGGCGGTCGCCGGTGTCGCCCCCGCCACCATGGGGATCGGGCCGGTCCCCGCCACCGCTTCGGCCCTCGACCGGGCCGGGCTCTCCCTCGACGATATCGATGTCATCGAACTCAACGAGGCATTCGCCGCCCAGGTTCTCGCCGTATCGCGACAGTGGGGACTCGAACCCGACGACCCGCGCCTGAACCCCAACGGCTCCGGCATTTCGCTCGGCCACCCGGTCGGCGCCACCGGTGCCCGGATCCTCGCCACCCTCCTTCGCGAAATGCAGCGCCGCGAAGCCCGGTACGGCCTCGAAACCATGTGTATCGGCGGCGGTCAGGGACTCGCGGCGGTGTTCGAACGGCTCGAGTAGCCGAAGGATCCTGTTGTCACCACCTCGGTGCGTGACATCAGGCATTGCCCAAGTGATCATCAGGACTACGCGGTCATCAGGATTGCGCGGGTGCGCGGTGTAACTCCTTCCAGTCGTAATAACGCGTCACAGCACTGCCCAGGACCAAGCCGATGACCATGCCCAGCAGGGTCATCCAGATCGCACGAGTAAATCCGGCGGAGCCGTCGGCGTTGAAGTACAGGATGGCCCTGATGCCGAGGTACACCTGGTGCATCGGTTCGAACTGGGCAAGCCAGGCAACGGATTTCGGAAGCGCCTCGACCGGAATGGTGCCGCCGGAGGACGGCAGGCCGAGCACGATGAACAGGACGAGGTTGACCAGCAGACCAAGGGTGCCGAGCGCTGACACGATCGACAGCGCGGTGACGCCGACCGCGATGATGGCGAAGGTGCTGTAGAGGAACAGCAGCAGCGGCCGCTCGATCGGCATATCGAGCCAATGCCCGACCGCCATGAATATCCCGGCCGCGACCGGCGCGGTGGCGGTGATCACGCCCCACTTCAGCAGCAATGTCCGCAGCCGGGAAATCGGCGTCGGCGGATAGTGCACGTACCAGGGACCGAATTCGGTCGGTGCGAAACCGAGCGACGAATCGACCATCCCGTTGATCACCATGGCGCCGGTGAATCCGGCCAGCAGCACCATCACCGTGTAGAAGAACGCCGTCAATCCACCGCCCGTACCCGACGGCAGCGGATGGAACGGGCTGACGACAACATCGATCGGCTTGGACAGCATCAATCGGCTGAGGCCGACCAGCTCCGGCGTTTGCCCGCCACCGGAGCTTTGCAGTTGGGTCTGCACGTTGTCGGTGAGCTGTTTGCCCACAGTCAGATTGGCTTGATTCAGTGCGTTCTCCGCGATGGTCTGCACGACCTGCGCGGAGAACGACCCGGTCCGCGGATTGGTGTACACCGTGATGATCGGCTGGGTTACTTCGCCGGGCACCACGCTGGCGGTGGCGAAAATTCCGAGCCGCTTGGTGAAGTCGCTCGGAATGACGATCGCCCCGTACACATCGCCCGAATCCAACTGAAGCTGCGCCTCGTTGATGCCGAGCACCCGCAGGTCGATCTTGTCACCAGGAATCTGCTGCACCAGCGCATCACTGATCTGCTTACCCACATTGGTCGGCTTCCCGCCGATCACATCTCCGCTGTCCTGATCCACCAGCGCGATCGGAAAACTGTGCAGATGCTTCCCCGGATCGACCACATACGAGAGATACATCGTCGCCAGCAGGCCCATGAGCAGCGAAACCACTACAGCCGGCACGAGCCATACACGCACGACCGAACGCCAACTGGTCGTTTGCTCGCCCTCTTGCGGATTCGTCATAACAGCACCGTCATTCCTAGGTTGTGACACATGGGGTTGAAGGACGTGCGGCTCGCCGCGATCACCGCCTCGACATCGAGGGCCTGGACCACGTTCAGCAGCCGCCCGTCGGGGGCAGTGATCGCGTCGAACGTCACGGTCTCGGCCAAGTCGTAGCCGAGTCGTTTTGCCCTACTGCGGACTGAATCTCGTACCATTCCCGGGAGACGCCGAATCTGTCCGTGCGCAGGTGACCGATCGCGGTCGGCGTCGGTCTCACCGCCGGTGCCTGTTCGCCGAAACCTGCGACAGGTACTCGCGGTACCTCGGCATCAGCAGTAGCGCGCGCCCACGTGCGGTGATCCGCCACCTGGCCGGCGGGGGCCGGGAGCCGTGGGCGAGACCGGAATCCGCGAGTCCTCGCAGGGCGGCTCGCGTCGCCGAGTCCTTGCGTCCCGCGTGCCCGCACAGCTCGCGTACAGTCAGTGATTGCATGGGACCCAGAATCGCGAGCGCGGCAAGGACTTTGGCCTGTGGCTCGGTCAACGCCATCGCATCCTCCGTTTTCGACGGTGCGGCAACTCGGATGGACTGCGTCCCGCGAGCGCGCGACCGCCATCGCCGCACCGATGCCGCGTTCGGCCCCTGTCCCGACGTGCGGCAGGCACAACGCCGGTGTCGCCATCGCTCGGGACATTGGTCGGTCGACCTCGCTCGACGGCGCCTCGGAGCTGCCGGTCACGGCCCGAGGAACAATCGTTCACACGGCAAGTGCGGCAGCTGCACATAGTCATCGGTGGTGTCGTGGATCAATTCGATTGTGTACCAATGCTTTCGCATCCAATCCTCGATCAAGTTGGGGACCGCCACCGCCGTGGCCGTGTAGTCGAACGCCATGTCGGCAAGCCATACCCGCAGGTGCACATTGCCTGTGGTCGGGAACCACCCTTCGCTGGTCATGACCTATCGACTCATGAGGCAACGCAAGATTGAACAGGCATGGAATTCGACCGATTGTCGCGTATGCGCGAGCCGACGGGTAGGTCGGTGATGGCTGCGCCGAGGTCGCCCTTCCCGACTCAGCACGACCACCAGAATCCTATTGCGGCAGGCCTTTCCAAGGTCCCGTGGCGTACTGCGGTACCGAAGTGTCATCTGGCGTGTCCGTGTTCGGTGATGAACTCGTCGTTGAACAAGTGCGTCATGGGACAGCTCCGAGCGCTGCTGATCGAGGGTCGATGTGGCGTGCGTCCACGGCGGTTAGACTATCAGAAATAATGTGGTTAACCAACTACTTTTTTAGGCCGTTTCAGGTCCGGCGACCCGGTGTGGGTAGCGGCTCATCCCCTTCCGCTGCGCGAGAACGGTGACTGCGAGCGCCAGTGTCGCGATGGTGAGCATCGCGGCGGCGGCGGACCAGAAGCCGTCGGTGCCGTTGAACCCGGCGATCAAGCCGCCGCGCACATAGCTCAACGGTGCGATGTAGTGCAGCCAGCGAAACGGTGCGGGGACGGTTTCGATCATCCAGACGCCACCGAAAGAGAAGACCTGCAGCATCAGCGCGGCGAGTGAAATCATTGTTCCGGCAACGTATCCGAACAGTGTGAATGCCGCACCGACGAGAGCTGCCGACATGATGGTCGCGAGGAGCACGACAGCGGCGACCATCCACAGGGTTTCCGGTGCGGGCTGGGGTGAGAGCGTCTTCCACAGACCAGCGGCGAGCCCAGCGGAGGCGATCATGCTGACCGCGGTGACCGCCGCCATCCGGCGCGCGGCATGGCGCAGGCGGCTGCTACGGGACTCGGATTCGGTTGTATGCCTGGACAGCTCGTGTTCGCGATGGGCTTGGAAGGTCATCCACACCAGTATTGTCAGCAGCATGGTGCCGATGGCCAGCAGCGCGGGCGCGGCACCTGGGCCGAGGTGGCGGGCGGGGGCGACGTTCTTGGATTCGGCGGTGACGGGTGTGGCCAGCAAGGTGGCCATGCGATCACGTGCGGTGGGGTCGTTCAGGTCGGGCAAACGTGTTGCGCCGTCGCGCAGCCCGGTCGCCAGTCGGCCGGCGCCGTTGTCGAGTTCGTGGGTGCCGTTCTGCAGTTGCTGGATACCGGTGCTGACCTTGGTCATTCCGTTGTCGAGCTGTCCCAGCCCGGTGGCGAGCCGGTCGGTGCCGTCGGCCAGGCGAGTGCCTCCGGCAGCGAGTTTGTCGACGCCGCCGCGATAGTCGGCGGTCGGGTCGTTGAGCTGGCGCGCCAGCTCCCGTCCACCGGATTGCAAATCCTGCAGTCCGTTCAACACCGAGGAGAGATTGCTCAGGATGCCCGCCGCGTCGTGACTCAGCGCGTCCGGGTTACCGGACAGCTGTCGGGTGAGAGTTTCGGCCCGGGCGGCCAGATCACCGTTGCGGTCGATGAGTCCGACCAGTCGGCTGATGCCGTCGGAGAGTCGTTGTGCACCGGCACCGACGGTGCCGGTGCCGGTCTGCAGGGTGGTCAGACCGGTGGACAGTTCATTGGCGCCCGCCGCGAGCTGTGCTCCTCCGGTCGCGGCCGCGGCGATTCCGGGGGCCAGCTGGGTATCGATGCCGGTGGCCAGTGTGTCGGCTCCGGCTGCGAGCCGTGTGGTGCCGTCGTGCAGTTGGCCGGCGCCGTCAGCGGCCGAGCGCAGCCCGGTCCCGGCCGAGTTCAATCCGGTCAGCACGGTGCTGACCGCTTGTGCGGCAAGTCCTTTCCGCACAGCGTTTTCGACCGCGGTCATCACCCGCGCGCCGGTCGAGGACGCCATGGTGGTGATGTTGTCGTTGTAGGTGATCTCGATCCGAGCGGGATTCGCCGTCGGTTGAGCGAACCGCGTGACGCTCGCACTGAAGTCGGCGGGGATCTCCACCACGAAGTAGTAGTCACCCGATTGCAGTCCGCGCGTGGCGGTTTCGTGGTCGACGAGGGCGAAATCGACGGGCTTGGTCGACAAGAGAGTGCCGATTACGCGGTCACCGGCGGCCAGCCGCTTGTCGCCCTCCCCTACCGGCTTGTCGGAGTTCACCAACGCCACCGGCATTTTGTGGACGGTCTTGGTCGGATCCCACATTGCCCACATGTACAGCGCCGAGAAGGCCAGAGGCAGAGTGATGATCGCGGCGAGAACCAGACGCGCCCAACGAGATCGGATCCATCGCGAAGGCCCATGATGGGCCGAGGTGGTGCTCAAAGTAGCTCCAGGTACATGTCATATGCGAAATGTGCGGAGGCGGGCGGACGTCAGGAACACGCGCAGGCCGCCTGCCTCGTGACTTCGAAAAGGAGCCCGGGCCCGTGTCGGAGGCGCAGAGTCGCAGCCGGTGCCGATCACCGATCGACCCTGATGAAATCGATCGGTCCGTGCAGGATCGGTTCCGGCTCACGACGTTTCCGCCACGGGCCCGGGTCCTTCGGGCCCCGCCACCGCCGAGGGGTGGCAGCGGTGACGGGGCCGGTCGGATGGCCTGATCAGTGACCGGAGCCGCTCGAGGAGCCGCTCCTGAGCGCACCGGCCGAGCCGCTGGGCAAGCGGAGGTTGGCATCGGGGACGCCAGTCCCGTCCGGGTCGAGCAGTCCGTCTTGATTGGCGTAGGGGCTCTGGCCGGGCGGAGCCTGGCGGGTGATGATGTACTTCCACAGTCCATCGGCCAGTCCGACTCCGCCCGCGAGCAGCGTGCCGACCAGGCTGCCGCCACCGGCGAAGGCGAGAATGATCGCAGGTGCTGTGGCCAGGCACCCTGGGCCGACGAGCAGGCACGAGCCCAGCCCGAGTACGCCGCCGACCACGGCCCCGACGGCGAGACCTACCAGAGTGCCCGCGATCGCTCCGCGGAACAGGTTGCTGGACAGATCGTCGAGTGCGAGTTGTTCTTCCAGCGGCGAGGCAACAGGCTGGGTGCCGTCCGCGCGAAGCGCCGCGACATCGGGCGTGAGCGCCAGCACCCGGCCGCCGTCGGAGATGGTTTGCCCGATCTGGTGGTGTTCCCCATCAAGGGTGAAGGTCAGCGGCAGGGTGGTCAGCAGTTGGCCGTCACGATCGAGCATGACCACCGACTGCTGGTCCGGGGCGAGTGAGAAGGTGCCGCGGTCGAGGGTCGTGATCACCGAATGGCCGATGACCTCGAGGCGATAGTGGTCCTCGGGAGTCGGGTCGGCATTCGCCGGTACTGTCGCCACCGAGGCCGCAGCGATCGTCGCCGCCACGGTGAGGGTTGTTGTTCCGAGTTTCATTGCGCGAACCTCGGTCCTTACTGCTCTTGCGGGGCGGCGGCGGGCGCGGGGATTCCACCCGGCTTGCCCTGGACCTGCGGGGCGTACTTGGTCTGGCCCGGTTCGGCCCGCATCGCGGTCACGTATTCGTAGAGCGCGTAGGCCGCGGTCGGGCCCCCGGCGAGGACCGCTCCGGCCAAACCTCCTACCGCGCCGACCAAAGCGACGATCGGTAGCACGGTCACGACACAGGCCAGGGCGATGACCGCGCAGGCCGCGCCGGCGATCACGAATCCGACGCCGATGCCGGCGATCGCGCCGATGGCGGTGCCGACGAGGCTCCCCAGGGAGGTGCCGATGCTCACGCTGTTGATCAGATCGTTCATCGCCAACTGGTTCTCCAGCGGCGAGGCGACCGGTTGCAGAGCGTCACGCCGGATCCCGTCGGTGTCGGGGGTGAGGGTCAGAGTGCGCCCGTCACTGGAGATCTCGGAGCGGATCGGCAAGGTCTGCCCATCGATGCGGTACGACAAGGGCATCGCATCCAGCACGTGGCCGAGAGAGTCGAGCACCGAGACCGACAGGGTGTCCTTCGCCAGCGTGAACACCCCGCCCTCGAGCGTGGCGATCACCGACTTGTCGACCACGTTCGCGCGGTAGGTCACCGGCGGCGCGGTCGGTTCCGGTTCAGCTGACGCGGTGGCCATGCCCGTTGCGACGGCAGCCACAGTGATCGCTGCTGTCCAGGCCGATCTGTGAATCTTCATTGATTTCCTCATCTTCGGAGGCGTTGGTCCCGGCGGGCGGGGTGCCCGCCGCCACTCCGATGCACAACCTCAGCATGTGATGGTCATTACACTGAGCGTAGACTGTGAATCTACTTATAGACTCCGAGTCGATCAATAGGGAATGAGAAAAATAAGGGAGGATGACCGGGGAGCGGACGGAAGGACAGGCATGCAGATCCAGAGATCAGTGGATCCGTCGACGCGGCAGGGCCGCCGCGTGCTGGAGACACGGCGGCGTTTTATGCGGGCACTGGCCGAACTGTGCCTGGAAATCGACTACGGCGCAGTGACGATCGACGCCATCGCCGCTCGGGCCGACCTGGGACGCGCCACGTTCTGGAAGCACTTCCGCGACAAGGACGATCTGCTGTTCCAGATGTCCACGGTGCTGCGTCAGGATCTGGACGCACGGGTGGCCGCGGTCCCGACCGACAATGTCGGCTTCACCGGTGAGCTGACGACCGCGGCCTTCGAACACGCCGCTGCCGAGCCGCAGATGTATCGCGTTGTGCTGCGCGGGACCGGTGACGGCGTACCGCTGCTTGCGTTGCTCGACGAGGTCGCCCGCACGGCCGAACAGATCTTCGGTTCCCGCGCCAAACGACTCGACGCGCAAGCCCGGATACCCCTCGAAGTCGTGTCGCGGGCGTGGGCCGGTCAAACGGCCACGCTGATGCTGTGGTGGCTGGAAACCGGGATGCCGCACCCGCCAGCCGAAATGGCCCGGATGGCAAATGAACTCGCGCTGCACGGACACCTGTGGGCGCAGGGCTTCGCCGAACGATATCTATCCGACGGCCCACAGATGTAGCACCACGGTCGGCGGACATCGCGCAGTCTTCACGCGTCGACCTGACTCTGGCAAGACCCGCTGCCCTCGACGGACTTGGAACACGGCGATCAAATAGCTTCCAATGAACGGAAATTGGTGCGCGGACCCAGCCACATCACAGTCACGGCCAGCATGAGCATCAGCAGTCCGCACCCAGCGTAGAGCGCTCCGGGACCGAGACTGTGCAGGGTCGGTACGGCGATGAATGGCAATACCGCGGCAATGACCCGAGACATCGAATAGGTCCGGCCAACCAGCGTGCTGCGCAGGTGGGTGGGGAACAGCTCTGCACCGTAGGCTCGGGCGACTGTGCCGTGGAAAGTAGCGCTGAGCCCGGTGAGGAACCCGAACAATACGATCAAAGTCGGCGGGCCTGCCAGCCCGAAAGCGAACCCGAACGCTCCCACCGCCACCGCCGAGGCGACCGCGAGGGTCTTGCGCTGGACGCGATCGGACAAGGCCACCAGCAGCAACGGCCCGAGTGGATAGCCCAGGGCCGACAATGCC
Source organism: Nocardia pseudovaccinii NBRC 100343 (assembly GCF_001613225.1). Classification (GTDB taxonomy): domain Bacteria; phylum Actinomycetota; class Actinomycetes; order Mycobacteriales; family Mycobacteriaceae; genus Nocardia; species Nocardia pseudovaccinii. The sequence goes on along the minus strand of NZ_BDBY01000207.1, from coordinate 50,761 downwards.
GAGTAGGCCAGCGAGTCCACGACCTCGATCCCCTTCGCCAGGATCGCCAACGGCGCAATAGTGGAGAACCCGTAGATGCCAACGGATCCCAGCCCTTGAAGCAAACCGATCAAGGTGATCCTTCGCCGCAGCTCGGCAGGAGTGAGCAGGGAATCGTGGCCGGTGGACCGGTCGGCAAGTAAGGGGTCGGAGGCCGCGGTGACCGGCGGGGAGCCCTTGTCAGCCGCGCCCGCAGCGAGGATGGAGTCGATGATCGCGACCGCCTCGGTTTCGCGGCCGCGGGTGATCAGCCACCGCGGCGACTCCGGAAGACGTTGCCGCATAACCCAGATGAGCAGTGCGCCGCCTGCGGCGAAGGTGAGCATCCACCGCCAGCTGTCGATACCGGCAATGGTGTGTGGCAGTACCGTTACGAGGATTCCGGCGACCGGCACGGCGGTCATCCCGAAGGTATAGGACCAGGCGACCAGCCGCCCGCGGTCGCGGGGTGGGAGGAGTTCGGTGAGGTAGCTGTCGACCAACGCCAGCTCAGCGCCGAGGCCGATACCGAGCATGAACCGCAGCACCACCATGCTGAGTTCGCCGTCGGCGGCGGCGCAGGCAATGGACAGGATCGCGTAAGCGAGTAGGTTGAGCTGGAACATCCGGCGGCGGCCGAATCGGTCGGCCAGTGGTGTCAGCAGCCAGGCGCCGAGGAATTCACCGGCGAAGGGCGCTGCGATGATGGCGGCCTTCCAGCCGGAGCTGAGGTTCCAGTCCCCGGGCAGCAGCGGCAACATCAAAGTGCCGATAGCGATTTCGTAGAAGTTGAAGAACGAGCCGATCCCCACCAAGGCAACAACCCGCCGATGCCAGGGCGTCACCGCCAGACGGTCGAGGGCTTGCAGGGCGGTGTGCGCGTCGGTGGTGTGCGGTGTGGTGTTTTCTGTCATTGGATCTCATTCGAGCGGGGATCAGTTCAATGACCGATCCCGTGATCGGCCACGTCGATCAAGTCGTCGTGGCCGAAGTCGTTTTCAGGGGCGGGCAAGCATCATCAGCTCACGGACGCGATGTTCGGGTCCGAGATGCACGATCGTGGTGAGTAGGTCCCATGCCAGGATGTTGTCGAGCGCTGGGACTGCGAGCGAGGCGAACTTGTCGGTGAGACGTTGTTGCTGGGCGGCGAGATCGCGGTCGGGTATAGCGACCTCATGTTGCGCGGTGTAGGTCCTACCGTCCTGCAGCACCTCGACTCGTGTGGGTGGGCCGGGGGGCGCGTCGCCGACGAGCGTGATTTTCGCTCGTAGGGCGATGAGCTCCGGGTCGTGGGCGTCCTCGTCACGGATGACCGATGTGGGGCGTTTGAGCAGCGCCATGGCCGCGAGGTGCGTGAGGCTGTACTTCACCTCGAGGGCGGTGGTGGGTTCGGCGATAGCGGCCGCGCCGAGCTCGATGGCGCTGACATGGACCTCGACGTGGTCGATTCGGTCGGCCTGCACGGCGCCGGAACGCACCAGATCGCCGATACCTTCGAGCATCGAATGTGTCCAAAAGCAGGAGGCGTGGTACTTGAACAGGTTGTCACGCACGTGCCATCGACCGCGTGGATCGGCAAGGGCTGCGTCGAGGTCGGTGCCTCCGCCCAGCAGCGCGGCCAGGCCTTGGTCGGCTTCGATGGCGTCAGGATTTGCGGTGAATCCGTCGGCGGCGAGCAGCGCGGCGAGCAATCCGTTCTGGCAGGCCTTCCCCGCGTGCAGCGGCTTGGCCATGGTGCCGAAGTGACATTTGAGCCCGGCGGCCTGGGTGCTCGCCAGACCGAACGCGGTAGCGGTGGCATCGGCATCCAACTCGAGCAGATGCGCGCAAGCGGCGGCCGCGCCGATCGTGCCGATGGTGCCGGTCTGGTGGAAACCACGTACGTACGGCCGTGGACCCAACGCGCGGGCTACCCGGCAGACGGTCTCGTAACCAGCGACGAATGCGGCGATGAGTTCCCGCGCGGTGGCGTCGAGCTGTTCGGCGAGCGCGAGGGCGGCGGGCAGGATCGCCACGGATGCGTGGCCGAGGAAGGCGACACTGACGTCGTCGAAATCCAGTGCGTGCGAGGCAGTTCCGTTGATCAGTGCGGCGTCGAGCGCCTGGTAGCCGTTACCGTGACCGACCACCGTGGCCGGGCCTTCGGCCGACCTGAGCGCCAGCAGCAGGATCGCCGTGGCCGGTTCGTCGGCGGCGCCGAGGGTGACACCGAACCAGTCCAGCAAGCAGTGCCTGGCGATCTCGACGACATCGTCGGGTAACTGTTCGTATTCCAGCGCGGACGACAGCTCGGCCAATGAGCGTGTCAGTCCGGTGCTCATGCCCCCGCCTGCTCGTAGTGCTCACGGATGGCGCGCTTGAGAACTTTCCCAGTCGCGTTGCGCGGCAGCACATCCCAGACATCGACATGTTTGGGCGCCTTGACCGAGCCGAGCGTCGCCTTGGTGTGGTCGATGATCTGCTGTTCATCGACGGTCTGCCCTGGTTTGGCGACGACGACGGCGGTGACGGCCTCGCCCCAGCGTTGGTCGGGGACGCCGATGACGGCGACCTCGGCGACGCCGGGTACGGCACCGATTACACGTTCGACCTCGGCAGGGTAGACATTGAAACCGCCGCTGATGATGAGGTCTTTCTTGCGGTCGACGAGGTGGATATAGCCCTCGGCATCGATGTAACCCGCGTCGCCGGTGTGGTGCCAGCCGCCGCGGGAGACTTCGGCGGTGGCCTCGGGGTCCTTGTAGTAGCCGACCATGACGAACTCGCCGCGGACGCAGATCTCGCCGACCTCGCCCTGCGCCAACTCATGGCCGTCGTCTCCGAGGATGGCGACGGTGGACACCGATGTCGGTCGGCCGATGCTCGACAGCCGCTGTTCGGGTGCGAGTTTTCCGTCGACGAAGTGTTCTTCGGCGGGCAGTGCGGTGATCAGCATCGGTGCTTCGGTCTGGCCGTAGCCCTGTCGCATGATCGGACCGAACAGTTTCAGGGCCTGTTCGAGCTTGTCCAAGCGCATGGGTGCCGCGCCGTAGATCAGCTGCCGCAGCGCCGGGAAGCGCCGCTGCTCGATGCCGGGCATGTCGACGATCGCGTAGAGCACCGTCGGCGGCAGCATCGTGGTGTCGACACGATGTCGTTCGAGCGTGTCCAGGAGGGTGTCGAGTGCGGGGCGGTGCAAGATGACCACGGTCCCACCGCGGTACAGGGTGGCGAGCGCGATCCGGCCCGAGACATGTGTCAGTGGTGCGGCGGCAAGGAACACGGTCGGTTGGTCGGCGTCGTATTGCACCTGTTGGGACAGTGCGCTGATGAAGAACGCGAAGCGGCGGTTGTCGTGCATGACCCCGCGCGGCAGTCCCGTGGTCCCGCTGGTGGGGTAGATCGCGGCGATCGCATCGGGATCGCCGATGCCGGGGCCGCTGACGTCCTCGGCGGGCGCGTCACCCAGCCAGGAGTCGAGATCGGTATCGTAGATGATCATTTCGCGGATTCCCGGCGCAGCTTCGCTGAGTGCGTCGGTGTGTTCACGGTAGGCGGAGTGCAGGAAAAGGACGTCGGCGTCGAGCCGCTGGAGCAGCTGGCCGACCTGCGGGATCGCGTCATAGGGGTTGAGCGGGATCCATGTCAGCCCGGCACGCATGAGACCGAGGGCGCAGGCGAATCCGTCGATATCGTTGGGAGCCAGCACGGCACCGTGATCGCCGGGCCGGAATCCGTGTACGCCAAGGGTTTGCGCGATCCGGCAGGACAGGTCGCGCAGCTGTACGTAGGTGATGCTTTCCTCGCCGCAGATCAGTGCGATTTGATCGGGGTGTTCGTGCGCGCCGCGATCGAGTCCGTCGGTCGGCCTCATGACGCACGCCCCGCGATGAGCTCGGCCCGGTCGAGTACCGCGCCGAACATGCGGGTGGTGGCGGCGTCCACCAGTGCGCCCTGCGCGGCGGCCGCGCCGTCGCTGGATTCCTGTGCCTGGCACATCTGCCGCGCGATCGCGATCTCCTGTTCGGTGGGTGAGAAGATGTCGTTGGCCGGTTCGATCTGGCTGGGGTGGATCGCCCACTTACCGCTCGCACCGAGCGTGCTCGCCCAGGTGGCTTGGGTGCGGTAGCCATCGATATCACCGATGAACGGGTACGGGCCGTCGATCGCATCGAGCCCGTGCGCTCGAGCCGCGGCGATGACCCGCGCACGAGCGTGGTGCCACGGATCGCCCGGATAGGCGTCGGCCGGGTTCGCGACGTGGCCGTACCGGACGCCGAGGCTGGCGGCGAGGTCGCCGAATCCGAGGATCAGCGCCTCCAGTCGTGGGGAACAGCCCGCCAGTTCCTCGGCGCGGCCGAGTGCCTCGGCTTCCTCGATGAGGATCTCGAACCCGATGGGGGTGGACAGCCCTAGCTTGTCTTCGAGCTGTGTGACCAGTGTTTCGAAGAACCAGACATCGCGGGGGGCCTTGATTTTGGGCAGGATCAAGACGTCGAGGTTGTGCCCGGCGCGGGTGACGACGTCGATGACATCGTCGTGGGCCCAGCGGGTTTCGGCGTCGTTGACGCGGACCGCACGGACTTTCCGCCCCCAGTCGAGGTCGTTGAGCGCGGTGATCGCCAACTCGCGGGCGCGCTCTTTGTCTGCGGGGGCGACAGCGTCCTCCAGATCGAGGAACACCAGATCCGCAGCACTTTCGGCGGCCTTGTGGATCATTTTCTCGTTCGACGCCGGTACGGCGAGTTCGGAGCGGCGCAGGCGAGTCATCATCGAATCTCCCTCGGGTGGTGGCTTTCGCGTTTGAGCAGGACGGTGCGTTCGCCTTCGAAGACGATCGTGCCGTCGGCTTTGAAGCCCCAGTGCTTGAAGCGGACGAGACCGGCATCGGCCCGGTCGGTTGCGGGTTCGGTCGCGATCACTTCGGTCGCGGCGTAGATGGTGTCGCCATTGACGACCGGGGCGCGGAATCTCAGCTTGTCGAGCGCGATTTCGGCGATCGCGTCCTCGGCGGTGTCCTGGGTGGCCATGCCGACCACGAGTGATGCCGTCAGCAACCCGAATACGATGCGTTGCCCGAACGGGGTGGCAGCCATGGCGTCGTCGTTGAAGTGCGCCTGGGCCGAGTTCATCACCAGCTTCGACAGCAGTTGGCCTTCGACGTCGGTCACGGTGGTGCCGCGGTAGTGGCGCATCCGGTCACCCGGGGTGAAGTCTTCGAAACGTGTCATCGTTTGTGCCCCAATAGGTTGTCGGCGATCAGGGTGCGCTGGATCTCGGAAGTGCCCTCGAAGATCGTGGTCAGCCGGGCATCACGCCAGTAGCGCTCCACGCGTCGCTCGGTGGTGTAGCCGTTGCCGCCGTGCAGCTGCATCGCCTGGTTGGTGACCCGCACAGCCATCTCGGTCGCGACCAACTTGCACATCGACGGCAGCGTCGCGCTCTGGTCACCGGCGTCGAGTGCGTGCGCGGCTTGATAGGTCAATGCTCGGGCGGCCTCGATATCGGCCGCCATATCGGCCAATGTGAACCGCAGCGCCTGGAAACTGGCCAGCGGCCGCTCGAATTGGTGGCGCTCGAGCAGATACGCCTGTGAGTCCTCCAGCGCGCCACGCGCCAGGCCGATTGCCCGGGCCGCGGTGTGCACGCGCGCGACGTTGAGCCCATGCACGACACCGGCGAATGCGTTGCCCTCCAGGGCCGCCGAGGCGGGGACGAGTACGCCGTCCAGGTGCAGGTTGTAGGTGGTGATGCCGTGGTAGCCGATCTTGTCGATCGGTGTGGCGACCATGCCCTTGGGCAGCGTGCCGGGCTTCTTCTCGATCAGCAGCGCGACCAGTCCGGTCGTGCGATGCTCACCGGGCGCCGGGTCGTGCTCGCGGGCGATCATGACGATGAAATCCGCCCGAATGGCATTGCCTGTCCATCGCTTCTCACCGGTCAGCACCCAATTGCTACCGAGACGGTGTGCGCGACACGAGATTCCGGCGAGATCGGATCCCGCGCCCGGCTCCGATGCCGAGAACGCCCCGATCCACTCGCCTCGGGCGCTGCGCCGCAACAACTCGGCGCGATGCTCGGGATCGGGTACATCGCAACCGAATCCGTTGCCACGCGCCAGCAGGCTCGGCACGCTCATCCACGCACGCGACAGCTCCTCGGTGACCAGCACGTACTCGAACACACCCAAGCCGAGGCCGCCGTACTCGGCAGGCACCCGGATTCCGAAGTACCCTTCCACCGCCAACCGCTCGATGAGGGCGTCGGGGATATCCGCACCCTGTCGATCGAGCTCATCGGCGACGGGCAGCACCTCGGTCATCGCGACCTTGCGCGCCCGCGCCTGCAACGCGAGCCGCTCGGGAGTGAGATAGGGATTGGTCATACCTGCGCCTCCCGCATCAGAACAAGGTTCGCCCGCGTGAACGAGACGACGAGCTCGCCGTTCTGGTTGCGCCCCTCGGTGCGCCAGGCGACGATGCCGAAACCCGACTGCTTCTTCGACGGTCGTTTGTCGATGACAGTGCTGGTCGCGCGGAGCGTGTCGCCGGGATAGACCGGCCGATGGAAGCTCAGCTCATCGATGCCCAGGAACGGCCCACCCGCCTCCGACAGGTCCTCGACGCTGAGCCCGACGACCGTGCACAGCGCGAGCATCGGATGGATCACCATGCCGGGATGGCCTTCGATGCCCGCGTATTCGGCGTTGAAGTAGAGCGGGTTGTAGGACAGCGTGACGGTCGCGAACAGGGCCGCATCGCCCATCGTGAGCGTCCGCCCCCAGTGATGATCCAGGTGTCGGCCGACCTGGAAGTCCTCGAATTGACGCCCACGGGCCCGCAACGGAAAGGCCGTCGGCTCGAGAACTTGCTGGTTGAAGGTCATGGGAAGACCGTAACACAAAAAGTGGTTGGCTAACCACATAATTTTTTCTGCTAGGCTTACGGCCGTGACCACGCATGCCACACCCAGCCCCAAGCAGCAGCGATCGGAGCTGTCCACCACGCGACTGCTCGACGCCGCCGCCGAGCTCATCGCCGAGCGCGGATACGAGCGGATGACGCTCACCGCCATCGGCCAGCGCGCCGGGTACAGCCCCGCCCTGGTCACCGCACGCTTCGGCTCCAAAGAGGGGCTGCTGGCGTCGCTGCTGGATCGCATCACCGTCGAGTGGGCCGCGGAAAACCTCACCCCGGCGGTCGGCCAGTCCACCGGAGTAGAAGCGCTACACCGGTTCCTCGACGAGCTGCGCGCGAACTGGGGACGTCATCCACACCAGATGCGCGCGTTGTATGTCCTGATGTTCGAGGCGGTGCTGCCCGCACCGTTCCTACGCGACCGGATCGCCGAACTCCATCGCGATCTACGCCGCGCCATCGCACAGGGAGTTGCACAGGCATCCCCCACCGCCGACGCGCCGAGCCACGCGATGCTCATCGTCGGCGCCATACGCGGAGCCGTCTACCAGTCACTACTGGACCCCGAGGCCGTCCCGATCGACTCCGCACTACGCGAGGTGACCCACCTCGTCGATGCCCTGCTCCCGGACCCGACCCCACCACAATGATCTGCTGAGACACGGCGCCCGCGGCGGGGCCCGACCGTGGTGGCCCGGCTTGTCACCGAAACCGTCACCCTGGCATGGGATTCGGAGCGCACCGCGCCGAGCCTCAGCTCCAGGAGCCACGAGGTTTGATCTACTCGATCAGGTCGCGGCAGCAACTTGTCCGATTCACATGGACCCGAAATGGGAGGTGGTCCGATGACACCGCAGCTCGGTCCGCAACACTCGTATGAGCACAAACTGCGTTGGCTGTTCCTGACCATCGTGACCGCGAGTTTCGTGTTCCTCGTCCCCTGGATCGCATATCTGGCGACCAACCTCCCGTCCCGCTACGAGGTGCGGCAGTGGAATGTCGCCTGGGTCGGATTCGACTGCATGCTCGTGGCCGCGGTCGGGTTGACCGCACTGTTCGCCTGGCTGCGCCGTCAGGTATTCATCCCATGGGCGATCGCCACCGGCACCCTGCTCACCTGCGACGCATGGTTCGACATCGTGATGGACTGGAACACACCCGACCTGCCCAGCTCATTATTCACCGCGCTGTTCGGAGAACTACCGCTGGCCGCACTGCTGTTCTACGCCGCACGCCGACTCATCAAACTGGCACTGCACGCGGCATGGGTCCTCACCGGCCACACCGAACCCGCCCCCGGACTGGGCCAATTCCGCATGATCGGCCTGAGCACCTGGTGGCGCGTCGAGCAGCAGTTCGAGCATGACACCGACTCCATCCCCAATCGGTGACGGTGGTTGTCCGCGAAGTTCGATGCCACTCGTGTGCGACCAAGGCCGAGTCGGTCGCGAATATCGACCAGGCTGCGGTCAACTGCGAGGCAAGACGCTCGGGATCACTTGGGCGGCATGGGAACTCGAGAAAGTCATGATATGACCAGGCGTCATCGGCCACTGCCGATGTCAGGTGCGGATCGCGCCGATGGCTGGAAGCAGGAAGGCCCGGCCGAAACGCGCCGATGGCCACACCGGGCGCGGTCGGCGTTATACCGGCCGACCGACACCGCACTCGACCGCGCCGCCGGTACCGAGGGCGTTGAGGATCATGCTGGTGATCGTGCTGTCGTCGGCAAGACCGATGTGGCCCACCTGGTCCAGCGGGCAGACATCCTGGACGTACAAATTCGTCACACCGGGTTCCCGAACGAACGCGGTCTCGGTGGGCGTGGAGACGGCGTCCGACCGAGTCGCGATGATCGTGTAATCCACGCCTCGTTGAGCGATCGGACCGTCGGTCAATGTTGCGATTGCCTCGCCACCAACAACTACGTCACTGCACCCGTAGCACCCCACACCGTTGGGGAACGCGTCGACGAAGTCTTGACCACCGATCAACTCCCCCATGGTGATCACACCGGAAAGGGTCGTGCCATGGGTGGCCTGTCCCAACGCAACAACCCGGTGCACCTTGGGTGCGTAGTTCAGCACTTTGGGGACGTAGAGCGACAGGATGCCCCCCTCGGAGTGCCCGACCAGATCAACCTTCCCTGCGCCGGTGGCCGCGAGTACCTGGTCGATGAACGCGGCAATCTGGTCGGCGGACTCCGCGATTCGGATGATGCCGCCACGACCACCGGGCGATGCCTGGCCATAGGTTATCGAGTAGACGCAGTATCCGGCAGCTTCCAGCTTCGGCGCATGGAAGCTCCAGTTCCGCTCGGCGGTCGTGCCCAGTCCATGCAGCAGTACAACCGGCTCGGGGTGGGCTGCGGACGGCCGACAACTCCAGTCGTTGTATCCAGACGTCGGGGCGGCGGAGGCGCTGCCGACCGGGGTCAGCGCGACGGCCAACAGGGCGGTCGATACAGCAGCGAACACGGGGAACAGCACCTTCGGTATGGACAGACGCATCAGTGGGGATCCGTTCGGCAGGAATGGGATTCGGACCTGGACTCGACATGGCGAACGCCCGACACACGGCCGCTGTATTTACCATCCGAGAGAGATCGGCTCGGCAACACCGCCAGATGTCGGCGTCGTCGAGCTTACCGAGAAAATAGTTGTCGAACAACCAATTTCTACCCCCGCCACCCCCTGGACAACCATCCACGGCAGCCCCAACAGCAGCGATGAGGTATCACGGCTGTTGGACCATGATCCGGTCGATCGACGCTTGGAACCGACGCTCGGGGCTACGCGCAGTTGCCTGACCGCCCACATAGCGACAAGCACACCGTCCAGCTCCGGCACAGTTCCTCGGTGATCAACACATATTCGAAGGGGTCGCTCGAGTCCAGTCCGATATCCCGATCACCCTGGCCGCCAATGGTTTTCCGTTCATGATGTCGGGGTTATCAAGGCGCTGGATGATCGGGTTCGAAATTCGCGGTGTCATCGGCCACCCGCACAGCGATGACCGGGCAATGACCGAGAACAATCGCTCTATCCTCGCCGATCTGCCCGTCGATGAGAAGAAGCAACTCCATGCAGCACCTCGAGGGACGCACGCCCTTGTCCAAAGTGCCATCGCCACACTTCACACCGATTCCGCACATGGATAGCTTGACCCAAAGGCCGTAATCGAATTCAACCATGACAGGCCCGTCGCCGCACGGGCCGATACGGTCCCGAGCACGCCCGTATGGCATCAACCACCACAAGCCCGGATGGCCGGAACATGCATCGGAGTGGTTCGGGCCAGCGCCGAAACTGCGCGCCTTTGTCGGCGGGCGACGGCAACGCGACGGCGCTGTCGGTCCGCACCACCGACACGCTCAGACGGAACACCTCGGCGACCAAACGCACATCATCAAGGATGTCCGGCCGTACGAGCGTCCACCGATTCGAGCGCGGATGCGACAGAATCGGACCGATCTCCGAACCACGGTGTTGCACATATGTTTTCACGGCCATGCCAAGATGGGCAAGACGTATAGGCGCCCACACGTGCTCGGCCGTTATGATGATTCGGCCGAGGAGCGGCGGGACAACCTTGGCGGGCAGATCACACACCCGCCTATAGAAGTGGCAGCGCGACAACGGAGTATCGCCAAACGCTGTGTGGTCCATCGGATAGAGACCTCTGCTCGCGTTGTTGTGATAACGGCGCGCCCCGACCGAAGGGGGTTGGCCGGTCGGGGCGCCGAATGACTGATATCTGATGCGGGTTTCTCGATCACAAGTCCTGCTCATCGTCAGCCGGAGCCCGACGCGGCCTGCCGCGCTGATCGCGAGGACACAGACCACGGTGATCGCGGAAATCGATCACGTATCCCGGTGCGAGTCCTTGCACGACAAGGGCATTGGACTCCTCGCCGAACTCACGCTAGGTCAGGACACCGCGTCCATCGATTAGCGCGAGCACGTTCGGTGATCCTCGTGCTGCTGCCATGATCATCGATGCAGACGTGCGGTAGATCTTCCTGTTCTCGGCTGTTCGACGGACGAACTCCGGCCCGCCGAGGTCGCCGACACCATTCTGATGCACGCACGTTACGGCCTCTAGCGTCTGAGTTGCGTAGCGGAGCCCGGTACGGAGGGAATTGACGATCATGTCACCTGTTTCTGCGAATGATGCGGCGGCAGCGCCCATCCAGGACAACGACGCGAGGCCGAGAATCGAGAGTTCGAGTTCACCGTCCGCTTGTGGTGCTAGCAGTAATCGAGCTGTTGGCAGATCACGGCGAGCCGGAACAGGCCGAAGACTTTGCAGAAGGACCATTCGCAGTCGTTCAGGCTGATTCCAGTACAGCGGCAGTCATTTTCGACACCTTCTCGTCGGGTGAGGATGCAAGGTGGGTGTCTGGCGGCGGAAGCACTTGAAGTCCGGTTGTCAGCCTGATGCATCCAGCAGCCGAGCGCCCGCCGGTCCATCAGCGGTTCGCCGATAGTCGCCATCTCCCGGTCCAAGAGGCCGACATGACGGGATCGGATCGGTGCGCTCCAGGACAATGCCGTCGAAGAATCTCGCCGTCGGCGATACTGACATTTACGAGCCCGTCGCGGCCAATGACGATGTCCTCGGGTCCTCGACCAGGAAATTCGATTCTTTGCCGAGGCGGCATGGACGGTAAGTCGAGCTTCTGCTTCGCAGGCCGCACTGCGATCGGCGCAGGCCAGCGCGCCAGTTCCGTGCGGCAACCGGGACGAACAGTGTTGTCCATCGTGTCTCCAGCTCTGACCAGAATCAATAGGGGCCGACGACTACTCCAACATTCAACTACCTTGAGCGCAAACTCCCGTAGGAGCCAGACTTGGCAGTGGCGTCGCTGCCAATGGCCAAGCCGCCGCGGTCAGGTTTGCGCAAGACTACGCCTCATGGCGCACGGTTTTCGGCAAAAGGTCGCGTTGTTCCCGAACACGAAATTCGAACTGGCCGCGTGCAAAAACTACGTCGACGCACTGGGGTCGGTCGTCGATCGGGCCCCGGACGCTCCGCAGACGGTGCGCTCAGGGTCCAGGCGTCGGCCACGGGGTCGTATTCGGTCGTGGCGGCGTAGGAGTTATCCGACAACTGCCCGGAGTGGGTGAGGTCGCGGTCATCGGCGTGCCCGATGACCATTGGGGCGAAGCCGTCAAGGCCGTCGTCGTTGCCGCCCCGGGGGCGACCGTCGATCCCGCCGACATCATCGAGCGCACCCGCGCAGAACTGGGCGGCGTCCCGAATGTCGTCGCGTCGGGTTGTAGAACGCTTCGATGTCGTCGAACATCGCGTTGACCGACTCCTGTCGGGTTATCCACTGTTTGGTGTCGAATAGCTCCAATTGCATTGTGCCGAAGTAGCTTTCGACCATACTTTTGTCGAAGCATTCCCTCACCGAGCTCATTGGGTTCCGCCATACCGGGCAAGCGAACGGCGCCGGTGACCCCGGATCTGGGTCACCAACCGGGGTGAGCGCAGCTGGGTACAGGCTTAGCCCCCGGCGAGAGGTCAAGGCGTACCACAACGTTGGGTACAGCAAGTGTGATGGCCGAGAAACGCCGGATCCGGGAGATCGGTGCTACCGAGTTCGATGCCGCCATTCTCGCTGGCCCCCGAGCCGGGAAATACTCGTCAGTTAATATTGACAGCGGGCAGCCGACCGAACTTCAACGTCAACGGCTCGATCAACATCGCCGCGCGCCCCCGCGCTTCACCTTCTGCGCGACCTTCTTCGCGACCTTCTGCGCGCAATCTGTCAGCGGTAGTCACGATGACCTCCTTGGTTTCGGGACCAAGTTGTTCGGTCGGCGCTGGGAGTAGTCGAGTAGCGGCCCCATTCACGCCAGAACGTCGTCCAGGCTGCTTGCCGTGAGCACTCGCGCGCTCCACACTCTCAGCTGCTCCACCTCGGCATCACGAACAACCTGCTCCACCGACACGGCCAGCCGACCGAACTTCAACGTCAACAGCTCGATCAACGCCTCCGCACGACCTTCTGCGCGACCTTCTGCGCGCAACTTTTCGGCAGTAGTCACGATGACCTCCTTGGCTTCGGGACCGAGTTGATCGGTGAGGGGATCGAGGTCGTCGGCATTCATATCACCGACGAGGATAATGTATGTCACGATGGCTCTGAAGGCCTGTTTCCCTCCTGGACCTGCGATAATGGCCCGCAGTTCGGGCCGCAGGCGTAGCAGCTGTGTGACCAGGTCGGTGTTGCCTGAGGCAATCTTCTGGAGGCAGAGCATCACCTTGGCCGCGGGTGTCAGCGGCCGTCGCAGTAGTGCGGGCAGATCGACGGCATTGACGTCGTCGAGTACGTAGCGCAACCGTGGCAGGTACTCTCCGAGCGCCGCTCGGACGTCGGCGTCAGCGTCGATCAGGTCCACCACGTCCATGGGGGCCGTCCATCGGTATCCGTTCGGGCCGACGTGCACGACAACCGGAATGATCGGCGGCAGCAGTCGAGCATCGGGCTGGGAGCGTAAGTAATGGTTCCAGATGTTGACGACGTATTCGAGCATCCGGAACGGCATCAGATTGTCACTGCGGCTCTGGTGTTCCAGCAGGATATAGACGAACGCGTCGCGGCCGTCGAGGCGAGTCCGGAACAGGAGGTCACTCTGCCGGGACCGCAGTTCATCGGACACGAAGGTGCCCGACTGCACCTCGAGCGTGTCCCAATCCAGGCGCGCCACAATCTCCTTCGGCAATACCAGGCGTAGTTCCGAGGCCGCCTCGGCGGGTCGGCCCAGCACGTTGCGGAAGTAGGCGTCGTGCGGGTTCGACGGGTTCGCGGCCATGTGGCGCACCGTACTACCGCCCACCGACACGGCGGCCGGGCGAGCGACGTTGCACGCCAGGATGATTCACCCGCCGAGCTGCTCGTCCCGGACCGCCCGTAATGACTCGAATTGCTGGACAATTATCGGCGAACCGAGTTGCCGGGGCGCGGTGGGTGTCCAGCGGATGTGTCATTGGGACAGCCATTGCTCGATGAGGTCCAGTGACGCTGTCGAATACAGCGCTTCGCCGTCTTCCGCGTCGAGCAGTGTCCAGCGCTGATCGCGCACAAGCAGGTATCCCGCTCGTTCGGCGCGACTGGCGAGCTGCTGCTCTCGAGCCGATTCCGGATCGGAAGTCACCGGATACTCCTTTCACTAGATGGTTCCCTGTGAATGTTCCTGGGGGACAAAGAATTCGAGCCAATATTCATGCCGGATCGCATCCCATAATCGAGAGAGTTCCGGGAATCGCTCGCGCAGGTCGGCCAGATCCGGTGCGGCGGCGGGGGTCGCGGCGGACTGTAGCGGTTGCGCTTCGGATAGGTTGCGGACCAGCATTATTCGGATGCGGTGTCGGTCGATCCGCCAGTCGGCCCGCCAGCCGTCGATCTCGGTGCGACGCTCGCTCATTCCGGCCCCCGTTCGAAGTCAGTCGTTGCCGTGATCGTTCGCGAGTGCGCCGCAGATCGGGGACGCCAGCTCGTTGAGCTTGTCCAGCACCTCATTCAATGTGCGCAAGGGCAGCCCATGGCGGGCGCGCGGCGCGCTGTCCAACGGAGGGAACGCGATCCCCCGGGCGGCGGTCCGCTCGCGCGGGGTCACCGATTGCGGGACAAGCCGTCCGGCATCGACCAGCGTGCAGTACGCCGCCGCCTTCCACGCGCACCGATGAATCCGGCAGGCACGGTGCCTGCGCATCAGTTCGTGTGCCAGCTCGATGTCCGCGTACTCGCAGATCTCCGGCAGGGTGAAGGTCAATTCCTGGCTCATCACGCCGCACCCACCGCACAAGGCCCAGCGCCCGCTGCCCGTGCCCAAGTTGTTGCGGGACAGACGGTTTCGAGATCGAAGTCCTCGCATACCCGCGCCGGTTGATCGTCGACGTGAGCCAGGTCGTAGACAACGAGCGCGGCCACATCGAGCCCGGCCGCGATACCCAGGGCATATCCGATCGGATCGGACGTGTCCTGTGGCGGCCGTATCGTGTAAACGTACTGATAACCCAACGACGCGGCATGCCGCGCCACGGTGCTCGCATGCTCGGGTGCTGCGAGTCCGGACACGTCACCGCGCACGAATCCGACAGCTTTCGGCCGCGCACTTCGGCGTGTATCCAGTTCTGCCACTTGCTTATTCGCTAGCATTGCGAACCTCCGGTCGTATCGAGTCTTTGGGCACCCGGCGTCGAATGGGATGGAACCGTCGAGCCAGCGGGCGGGGTCTCGCATCGAAGCCTTCCGCCCGGGCGCCTCCACATCAGATCACTCGACCGCCGAATCGACACTGCCGAATCAGCAACTCTCCGAAAGTGATTCAAAACCGCAGGTTGCCTGCCACTATGGCAGTCGACCCCTGTCATTTCTGATAGTGCCAAGGAGCTGCGATGGTCTTTGCGGGACACACTTCACTGCCACGACGCCAGCTGGGACAGTTCGTCCGCCGACAGCGCGAGGCGAATACGTCCTTCACCCAGGAGGCGGTCGCGAAAGCGATGCAGTGGAGCCACAGTAGGTACGCGCGCTTCGAACGAGGAGAACCCGGCAAGGTGCTGGACCGGGATCTCGTCGAGCTCGGCAAGATCCTCGAAATCCCGGACCATGAAGTCGCGGCCATGATCGAGCTGGCTCGGCAGGTGGCCGAAAAGACTTGGTACAACCCGTACAACGATCTCATTCGCGCCAACCTCGACATCTACATGCGCTTGGAGACCGATGCGCGGTTGATGGAAATCTGGCGACCTGATCTGGTGCCCGGACTGCTCCAAACGGCCGATTACGCTGGCGCTTTGAATCGGATCCACTTCCCGAAGGAATCCGAGGAGGAGCACGATCGCCGGATCGAGTTGAAGATGCAGCGCCAGAAGATCCTCACCCGCAAGAAATCACCGGTCACCGTCGATCTCGTCCTGCACGAATGTGTTCTGCACACGATCGTCGGAAGCGAGGCGATCACAGCGGCTCAATGCCGACATCTTGCGGACATGAGCACCAACCCGAACATCTCGATCCGCATCCTGCCATTCAAGGCAGGCTTTCCACTTGGCACACCAGTCGGACCGTTCGTAATCCTCGACTTTGAACCCAAACCGAACGGCGTAGCCGAACCGACCGTCGTCTACGTCGAGAACTACTCCGGCGACATGTACCTTGAGGAAGAGACGGACGTCGAGCTGCACCGGCGAGCGTCTGCGACGATCCAGCACACAGCGCTGGATGCGGTGGCCAGCAGGGCACTGCTGCGGCAGGTAGCACGGAAGGACTCGAGACAGTGAGCGATGACCGCCTAGCGGGTGCGAAATGGTTCAAGAGCACCCGCAGCTCCGGAAACCACGAATGTGTGGAGGTGGCATTCCTGGACGGTGGTGGCATAGGGGTTCGTGACAGCAAGAATCCGACCGGCCCGGCACTGGTATTCACTCCGGGCGAGTGGGAAGCCTTCACCGCGGGCGTGCAAGACGGTGAGTTCAGCCGCCCCAAGGCGTAACAAGACCTGATCGTAGGCAACGGCCTCAACCCAACACGTAATGGACTGGGGCCGTTACTGTTTCTGCACTGGTGCCCATCCGGATAGGTTGCCGCGCCGTCAGTCTGGCTGGCTCGCAGAGCGCAGTCGAAGCGCGGCACGACACGCCCCGCGGCACCGTCATCTGACTGCGCTCGGCGGATCTCGATTATCCCAGAAGCTAGCTGGACGCCGCACTGGCAGCCTCTATCAATAATTTGCCTCAGAATCGACCTGCGCTCCCGCGCGCCTTTTATCAAGCGCGCGAAATCGTGGGCGAAAACCATACAGGCGCGCGCGAATCGGTACGCGGGACATCCTGAGGCTTGCTGCGCGCTGGCGGCGAATCCCACCCGCTGCGATCGGGTGTGGGCGATGGGGTTACGGGAAGACGTTCTCGGCCGGTTGTCGAGGGCTGGCGTAAGACAATCGGATGTACCGGTATGGGCCGCGGCGAGGACCGACGACCCCTCAGAACCGGCTTGTTCGGACCGGTGATCACCCGAGGTCGAAGGGCCCGGCGGCGATGACGGTGCCGAGCAGGCCGAGATCGACGCCGAGATCGGCGGTCGCGGCGACACACGCCGCGACATCCTTGCGCAGGAAAGGTGCCGCCAACTGTTCGAATTTCGGGAATCCACCGGTGCGCCGAATAGCACTGGCCGCGAAGCTGTTACCGCTGCACGCCGCCAGCGCATCCAGCAAATCGTTGTCCTCGATGCCCAATCGCCTGCCGACCTCCGCCCCGAGCGCCACCAGTTGCGCATTCGCGGCGAACAGTGCGTTGTTCACCAGTTTCACGCTCAATGCGCTGCCGAGCCCGCCCGTGGCGACAATTGTTCGGGCATAGGCCTCGAGCACTGAGCGCGCCGCCTCCACCGCCAACGCCGGACCGCCCAGCAGCACCGTCAACTTCCCCGCCGCGATATCTTCGGCCGAACCGCTCACCGGCCCGTCCAACAGCACCGGTCCGTCCGGATGCGTTGCGGCCAAATGCTTTACCGTCGACACCGCGCCCGTCGTATGCGAGACCACGACCGTATCCGGGGCCGCAGCCGCCAGCACACCGTCGGGGCCGCCCACGACGTCGACCAATTGCGCGTCGGAGAACACGCAGACGATCACAATATCGGCGACCGCGGCCGCAGCTGCCACCGAATCCACTACCTCCGCACCACATTTGCGCAAGCGTTCCCGCACCGCTTCCCGGCGCGCATGGACCACCACCCGATAGCCCGCACGCACCAGCCGAACCACCATCGGCTCGCCCATCTGTCCCGCACCGACAAACCCGATGACCTGCGACATACGCGCACTCCTCACTGAGATCCGCGGGCAACCCACACGAGGCTACCGTTGCACTTACGATAGACAATACGATATACATTTCGGCGGATCGGCGGTACAGCAATGAGAGGCCGGTTCTCCGCTCGCGGATATGATCCATCCGTATACGACGCCGCAGGCAAAGGAGAGCAAGTGACCAGCCGACTCACGGATAAGGTGGCGTTCATCACCGGAGCAGCGCGAGGTCAGGGCCGCGCGCACGCGGTGCGCATGGCGACCGAAGGCGCCGACATCATCGCCGTCGACCTGGCGGGCCCACTCCCACCAGCGGTTCCCTATGATTCGGCGACGCCCGACGATCTCGCCGAGACGGTTCGCCTGGTCGAAGCGACCGGCCGCCGCATACTTGCCTCCACCGTCGACATCCGGGACCTGGACGGATTGCGCAAGACCGTGAACGAGGGCATCGACACCCTCGGTCGCCTCGACACCATCGTCGCCAACGCCGGAATCTGCATCCCGGAAACCTGGGACGCGATAACCCCCGAATCCTTCCGGGATGTCATCGACGTCAATGTCATCGGAACCTGGAATACCGTCGTCGCGGGCGCCCAGCACATTATCGATGGCGGCCGCGGCGGGTCCATCATTCTGATCAGCTCCGCCGCGGGCGTGAAGATGCAGCCGTTCATGGTGCATTACACGGCCAGCAAGCACGCCATCACCGGAATGGCCCGATCACTGGCCGCCGAACTCGGCAAACACGACATCCGCGTGAACAGCGTGCACCCGGGCGCGGTCAATACACCCATGGGCAGCGGTGACATGGTCAACGCGCTGGGCCGGGCGTTCGAATCGAATCCGCAACTGGCACATATGACCACACCGTTCCTCCCGGCGTGGGTCGCCGAGCCGGAGGACGTATCCAATGCCGTGTGCTGGCTGGCCAGCGACGAAGCGCGCTTCATCACCGCAGCCCAGATATCGGTCGACCTAGGTTCCACTCAATACTGAGCTCAGCACTAAGGACATATCCATGTCGCTACTCGAAGGCCGCGTCGCCGTTGTCACCGGCGGCGCCCAGGGCATCGGACTCGCCATCGCCGAAACATTCGTGCGGCACGGGGCACGTGTGGTGGTGGGCGATCTGAATCCCGGTGAGACGCAACAAATTCTGGGTGCCGATGTCGCGCGTGCGGTGCGCTGCGACGTCACCCAGGCAACCGATATCGCAGCCCTGCTCGATACGGCGCTCACCGAATTCGGTGCGCTCGACATCATGGTGAACAACGCGGGCATCACCCGCGACGCGGCCATGCGCAAGATGTCCGAAGAGGACTTCGACGAGGTGATCGCGGTACATCTCAAAGGCACCTGGCACGGCACCAGGCTGGCCGCGGCGATCATGCGGGAAGCCCGGCGCGGCAGCATCGTGAACATATCCTCGCTCTCGGGCAAGGTCGGGATGGCCGGTCAGACCAACTACTCCGCCGCGAAGGCGGGCATCATCGGATTGACCAAGGCCGCGGCCAAGGAAACGGCCGGACACGGGGTACGGGTCAATGCCATCCAGCCCGGGTTGATTCGTTCGGCGATGACCTTGGCGATGCCCGAACATGTTTGGGCGCAGAAGATGTCCGAGATTCCGATGTCGCGCGCCGGTGAGCCGATCGAGGTCGCGAATGTCGCGCTGTTCCTGGCCTCGGACCTGTCCTCCTATATGACGGGCACCACGTTGGAGGTGACCGGTGGGCGGTTCATGTAGCCGCCGCGGGCCCGACCCGAGGTGTCGCTTCCCTGCTCCTGGAGACGAATTCCATGCGTGAAGTTGTGATCTGCGAACCTGTCCGCACCCCCATCGGACGCTACGGTGGATCGTTGCGGTCGCTGTCCGCGGCCGAGCTCGGCGTCGTCGCATTACAAGGTCTGTTGCGGTGCACCGGAATCGATCCCGAACTGGTCGAGGACGTTGTGCTCGGCCACTGCTATCCGAATAGCGAGGCCCCCGCCATCGGCCGCGTGGTCGCACTCGATGCCGGGTTGCCGGTCACAGTCGGCGGGGTGCAGGTCGACCGGCGGTGCGGTTCGGGTCTGCAGGCCGTCATCCAGGCCGTGCTTCAGGTGCAGAGCGGCGCCAATGAGGTGGTCGTCGCGGGTGGCGCCGAGAGTATGAGCAATGTCGCGTTCTATTCGCTCGATATGCGGTGGGGCGGGGCCCGCGGGGGTGTCCAGGTGCACGACGGTCTCGTGCGCGGCCGCGAAACGGCGGGCGGACAACACCATCCGGTCCCCGGCGGCATGTTGGAGACCGCGGAGAACCTGCGCAGGACCTACGAGATCACCCGCGAGGAGCAGGACCGACTCGCCGTGCTCTCGCATCAGCGCGCTGTCGCGGCGCAGCAGAGCGGCGCGAGCGCCGAGCAGATCATTCCGGTCACCGTATCCGCACGGGGTACGGAAAGCCGGATCGAGATAGATGAACACCCACGCGCCGATACCACCGTCGAGGCGCTGGCCAAGTTGAAACCCATTCGCGCACAGCTGGATCCGGATGCCACGGTGACGGCGGGCAATTCCAGCGGCCAGAACGACGCCGCCGCCATGTGCCTGGTCACCACGCGCGAGAAAGCCGAACAACTCGGGCTCACCCCGCTGGTCACCCTCAAATCGTGGGCGGTGGCGGGAGTGCGACCCGAGATCATGGGCATCGGCCCGGTGCCCGCGACCGAGGCGGCGCTGAGCCGGGCCGGGCTCACCCTGGCCGATATCGACCTGATCGAACTCAACGAGGCCTTCGCCGCCCAGGCCCTCGCCGTACTGCGCGAGTGGAAGTTCGGCGAGCAGGACCTGGAACGAACGAATGTGCACGGCTCCGGCATCTCGCTCGGGCACCCGGTGGGCGCCACCGGCGGACGAATGCTCGCGACCCTCGCGCGCGAAATGGCCCGGCGCGAACTGCGTTACGGCCTGGAAACCATGTGTATCGGCGGCGGACAGGGCCTCGCCGCCGTCTTCGAAAGGGTGGCATGACCAAGCGCGTTTTCACCTCGCTGGACCAGTTGCGTAACGCGATCGGCGAATCCATCGGACCAAGCCCGTGGCTGACTATCGACCAGGCGCGAATCGATGCTTTCGCCGAAGCGACCGGCGACGACCAGTGGATCCACGTCGACCCGCGGCGCGCCGCGGACGGACCATACGGTGCCACCATCGCCCACGGCTACCTGACGCTGTCACTGATCCCGCTGCTGGGCCGCGATATCTACGGCCTGGACTTCGGCACGGCCCGAATCAACTACGGCAGCAACACCGTTCGCTTCCCGTCGGCGGTCCGCTCGGGCACCCGAATCCGTGCCACCGCGACCATCGCGGACCTGCGCGTCGAACAGGCACGGGCACAGCTGACCGTCCGCTGGACCATCGAAAACGAAGGACAGCCCAAACCCGCATGCGTCGCGGAAACGATCACGGTGGTGGTGCTGTGAAACTCGCACGAACACATGGTCTTTCCGAGATCCAGACCGAAATCCTGAATACCGTCCGCGCATTCGTGGACAAGGAGATCATTCCCAGCGCTCAAAAACTCGAACACGCCGACACCTACCCGCAGGCCATCGTCGACCGCATGGCGCAGATGGGGTTGTTCGGCCTCATGATCCCCGAGGAGTACGGAGGACTCGGCGAATCGCTGCTCACCTACGCGCTCTGCGTCGAAGAACTCGCCCGGGGCTGGATGAGCATTTCCGGGGTGATCAATACCCACTTCATCGTGGCGTATCTGCTTCAGCACCACGGCACCCCAGAACAGAAGCAACACTTTTTGCCCCGGATGGCCACGGGCGAGATCCGCGGTGCGTTCTCGATGTCGGAGCCCGAACTCGGGTCCGATGTGGCCGCCATTCGCACGAAAGCGGTCCGCGACGAGGCGGGCGATTACGTCATCGACGGCCGGAAGATGTGGTTGACCAACGGCTCGACGGCGACACTGGTCGCGGTTCTGGTCCGCACCGACGAAGGGCGCGAACGTCCGCACGACAACCTCACCACCTTCCTGATCGAAAAGCCCGCCGGATACGGCACGGTGGCGCCGGGACTGACCATTCCCGGCAAGATCCACAAAATGGGCTACAAGGGCATCGACACCACCGAGCTGCTGTTCGACAACTACGTCGCGGCCGCGGACACGGTGCTCGGCGGCATTCCGGGCGAGGGCTTCAAGCAGATGATGGACGGCATCGAAGTCGGCCGGGTCAATGTCGCCGCGCGCGCATGCGGAATCGCCGTTCGCGCATTCGAACTCGGCGCCCGCTACGCCCAGCAACGCTCGACATTCGGCAAACCCATCGTCGAGCACCAAGCCATCGGTTTCAGCCTGGCGGAGATGGCGACCAAAGTCGAAGCGGCACATCTGATGATGGTCAATGCCGCCCGGCTCAAGGATTCCGGTGAACGCAACGACGTCGCCGCGGGCATGGCCAAATACCTTGCCAGTGAATTCTGCAACGAAGTCACCCAGGCCAGTTTCCGCATCCACGGTGGCTACGGGTATTCCACCGAGTACGAGATCGAGCGGCTGATGCGCGAGGCGCCGTTCATGCTGATCGGCGAAGGCACCAGCGAGATCCAGAAACGGATCATCAGCAAGGGCGTCCTGCGCGACTACCGCCTCTAGCCACCGCACCGACCGGCCCCGCCGGAGCAGGGCCGGTCGGAAGCTGTCAGACGCGTGCCAGACCGTCGAGGTTGTGCACCGTCAGACCCCAGTCTGCGATCAGATCCAGGCTGACGGTCACCTTTCCGGTAGTGTCCTCGGCACAGTCACACAGCGCGACTACCGCCTCGACCGTTTCCTCCACCGCCTCGAACATTTCGGGTGCCAACTGATCCCCCATCAGATCGGCCATTCCCTCACTCATAACGGCGATGCGCGGCCCGACCGCATTGACCCGGATCCCGGTGCCGTGCAGATCTCCGGCCAGACCGCTGGTCAGCCGGTTCAGCGCCGCTTTCGTCGTGCCGTAGAGCTCCATGGTCGATCCCTGCGGGCCGAGATAGAACGGCGGCCCGTAATGCAGGTTGGCGCCGAAGCTGGTCATATTCACGATCCAACCCGCACCCGCCGCGCGCATACCGGCCACGACCTGCTGGGTAAGTTCCAGTGGCGCAATGACATTGCACTCGTATGCGGTGCGTTGTTGGCGCGCCGACACCTCGGTCAACGGGACGGCGGCGGGTGAGACGGCATTGTTGACCAGGATGTCGACCGGCCCGCCGAGAATTTCGACGGCCTGCGATATCACCGTCGATCGGGCCTCCGGATCCGCGAGGTCGGCGACGATCGAGCCGACCCGATGCCCGTACGCACGCAGAGTGGCTTCGGTCTCGCGCAGGCTGCCCGGCCTGGTCGGGTGCTTGTCGAGCGTGCGGGCCACCAGCGCGACACGCGCGCCCTCCGCTGCCAGCCGCTGCGCGGTACCGGCTCCGATACCCCGACTGGCGCCGGTGATGACCGCACGCCTGCCCTCGAAACGACCTGCCATGATGTTCTCCTCTGGGAATGGGTTACGCGTGTCCGCGCTGACGGGCCGCAGTCGCGCTGCCCGCAGCGGTGAATGCTTCGAGGTCGTAGGTACGTCCCGTGCTGTGGGCGGCCTCGGCGGCCAGCGCATCCGAGGGCGACAGCTCCGCGCCCCGGCCATAGAGTTCGAGTATCTCCCCCACCGCCGAGGTCGCCGGTATGCGCTCGGCGAGTTCGAGGGTGAACGGCAACAAATCCTCATGCGGCACAACGTGATTCACCAGGCCGAACCGCAGCGCGGCGTCGGCGGCGACGAAGGCACCGGTGACCGATATCTGCCGGGCCATACGGATGCCGACCGCGCGCGGCAGCAGTGCGCTGAGCCCCCAAGTCGGCACCACGCCGAGCAAGGCATGCGTGTCGGCGAAGCGGGCACGCTCCGAGGCGATGATGAACGAGCAGCTGAGCGCGATCTCCAGCGCACCGGAGACGCACGCACCGTTCACCGCACAGATCACCGGTTTACGCGCCGCGCGTACGGCGGCGGCCGGATTGCTCTCGGGCGAGCTGGCCACCGCGTCGAGTTGTTTGTAATCGACCCCGGCACTGAATACCGGATCGACCGCGGTCAACACGACGGCGCGCACAGTGTCGTCGCGGTCGGCGTCGGCTATGGCCTCGCACAGGGCATTTCGCAAGGGACCGTGCAGTGCATTTTTCGAATCGGGCCGATCGATGGTCAGGACGCGTATCGCGTCCCGCTGCTCGGAATGAAGATATTCGCTCACGCTCTCGTCTCATCACATTTGTCGACGGTTGCCGGAAGGCGCTGCCATAGGATAAAACTACAGTGATTTCTTATCAGACTTCACGGGCTGGCCACAAGGGCTCGACCTGCCCGGGCGTGGTCGCAATGATCGAGAGGAAGAATTCCGGTGAAAGTGCATTTGCAGGTGGACGGGTTACCGACCGAAGTCCGCGACAGCGCCCGCGCGATCGCCGCGCTTGGCGCCGATGGAATCTTTTCCTTCGAGGGACAGCACGACGTCTTCTTCCCGCTGGTGCTGGCGGCGGGCGAAACCGATCTGGAACTGATGACCAATGTGGCGATAGCCGGGCCACGCAGTCCGCTGCATCTGGCACACGCCGCATACGACCTGCAGGTATACAGCGGCGGGCGATTTCGGCTCGGCCTGGGGTCACAGGTCCGCGTGCACATCGAAAAGCGTTACGGCAGCCAATGGGGAAAACCGGCGAATCGGATGGCGGAATCGGTCGCCGCGGTCAAGGCGATCTTCGCCGCATGGGAGCGCGAGGCGCCGTTGGACTTTCGCGGCGAGTACTTCACCCACACGCTGATGCCGCCCAACTTCGATCCTGGTCCCAACCCGTTCGGACCACCGCCGGTACTCATGGGCGCCTTGGGGCCGGTGATGACCCGCAGGGCCGCCGAAGTGGCCGACGGCCTGCTGGTCATGCCATTCAACAGCACCCGGCATTTCGCCGAGCGCACCGTGCCCGCCATTACCGCGGGATTACGGAAGTCGCGGCGGGGGCTGGACCAGTTCCAGGTCATCGCCCAGGCCATGGTCGCGGTCGGGCGCACCGAGGCTAAACTCGCGACGGCCGTCGATCGGGTGGCCTCGCTCATCGCCTTCTATGGATCGACCCCGCCCTACCGTGCGGTTCTGGAAGTGCACGGGTGGGAGCAATTGCAGCCCGAACTCAACGAGCTGTCGAAACAGGGCAAGTACGCCGAGATGCGGGCCTTGATCACCGAGCCGATGGTGCGTGCCTACGGGATCGTCGGCACTCCGGAGGAATGCGCGGACCAGGTTCGAGAGCGCTACGGCGAGTACGCATCCGATGTCTGCTGCTATTTTCCGGGCTATGCGCCCGACAGCGCCGATATCGCCGATCTGGTCAAAGCCCTGCGGTCCATCGCGGGAAATAGCGTGACAGGCGAGCGCACGTAGAATGCAACGATGGCCAAGCCGCTCATACCCGTCGAGTCGATCTACGATCATGCGCTGGCATTGCTGGATGCCGAGGGTACCGCTGCGCTGAGCACGCGGCGGCTGGCCACCGAACTCCGGATCTCGACGCGCACGCTGTATCAGCAGGTCGGCAATCGGGAACAACTCATCCGCGCCCTGGTGGCCCGGCATTTCTCGCTGTTGCGACTGGACTTTCACGAATACGAGGATTGGGAGTCGACGGCACTGCAGTGGTGCCTGTCCCTGCACGACGCATTGCGGGCACACCCGTACCTCACCGAATTGATGACGATCGACGATCGCAATGCGGTTATGGACTATGTCCACGATTTGGTGGATGCCACTCGGCGCGAAGGCTTTCCATTTCGCCTCGCGGTCGAGTGCTGTCGCGCGCTGGTCAATCTCACGATCAATCACACCATCGTGGAGGTTCGCGGCCTGCGTGAACCGAAGCTTTCCGAGGAATCCGCGGCGCGGGTGGATAAAACCGAGAAGAACTTCGCGATGTCGATTCGCTGGCTGCTCGCGGGCGTCCGAGCCGAAGCGCAGTCGGATAGTTCCGAATCCACCGACACCACGCTGGTGGCGCGGCCACCCGAGCGACGCGACAAAGCCGTGCGCTGAGGCCGAAAATACAACGATCGCCGTCCCGTAATTCGGAACGGCGACCGCGAAGTCCTGCCTACCGAAGTAGTCAATGGGATGGCTCGTGCGGAACAGTCTCGGTAACGATCCGCGGGGCGCCCTGCCAGCCGCAGGGCAGACCACAGGTCGGGTAGATCGTCGTCTCCACCCGACCTCCGACGAAGGTCCGAGTCGTACTTGATGCCTGCGCCGCATACCCGCACCGCGGGCATTTCGCGAAGTAGTTCAGGACCTCGCGAACCGTGCTGGCGATCGGCTCGTCGACAGCGCCGTGCGGACGTCCATTCACCGGCGGCGGTGGATCGAGGTGCCACCAACGCAGCCGCGCCTCCGAGCTGCGCGGCGCACCGGGCCGGGCTCCGCCCGCTGCCCCACCCATCAGACCCAACTCACCTGGGCTGGAATCGTTGCGCACCATCGATCCGCACGACCTCGCCGTTGATGTACGGGTTTTCCAGCAGGTGCTGAGCGAGCGAGGCGTACTCGTCCGGCGCGCCGAGCCGCTTCGGGAAGGGCACCGACGCGGCGAATTTCGCCAGCCGCTCCTCGCCCAGGAAGTCCATCAGCGGCGTATGGATGGTGCCCGGTGCGATGCTGTTCAACCGGATGCCCACCGAACTGAGATCCCTTGCGCCCGATAAGGTCAGCGAGATCACCCCGCCCTTGGCCGTCGAGTAGGCGGACTGACCGATCTGCCCCTCGTACCCAGCGATCGAGCTCGTCATCACGATCGCGCCACGCTCGCCGTTCGGCTTGGGATCCAGCTTCGCGATCCGGGCGGCGGCCAGGCGCAACACGTTGTAGGTGCCGGTGAGATACAACGCGATGGTGTCGGCGAAGCCCTTCAGCGTCGCCGGGCTGCCGTCCCGGTTGATGATGCGCTCCAGCACACCGAAACCACCGTGGGCGATAACCGCATACCGCAGCACACCCAGCTCATCCGCCTTCGCGAGCGCGGCCTCGATGGTCGCGTCATCGAGCACGTCGGTGCGCACATAGGCGACCTTGTTGCCGAGTTCATCGGCCAGCGCCGTCGCCTTCTCGTCGTTGACGTCGGCGATGACGACGGCGGCGCCCGCACTGTGCAACCGGCGCACCGTGGCATCGCCCAACCCACCGGCACCGCCGGTCACCAGTACAACTTCACCTTCGAACGACACAGCGTCTCCTTACTTCATGGGTCGATTGTGATGCGGCGCGCGAGCCGAAAGCCCTTACGCACCGGTCCATTCGGGGGCGCGCTTCTCGGCGAAGGCCCGCGCCCCCTCCTGCGCGTCCTTCGACTGGAACACCGGAATGACCAGTTCCAGCTGCTTCTGCCACATCTCGTCGGAGGTCCAGTCGCTGGATTTGACGAGGACCTCTTTGGTTTTCGCGACAGCAAGCGGCCCGTTCGCCGTGATCCGCTCGGCCAGGGCCAGTGCTTCCTCGAGCGCTTTACCGGGCTCGGCGAGCACGTTCACCAGGCCGTAGGCCGCGGCCTCCTCAGCCGTGAAATTGTCACCGGTCAGCGCCAGTTCGACGGCCTTCTGATAGGGGATGCGGCGTTGCAGCCGCAGCAACGCACCACCCGCAGCGACCAGGCCGCGCTTGACCTCGGGCACACCGAATTTCGCGGATTTCGAGGCGACGATCAGATCGGTCGCCAGCACCACTTCGGTGCCACCCGCCAGCGCGTACCCCTCGACCGCGGCGATGATCGGCTTGACCGGCGGCTTTTCGGTGAAGCCGAGGCCACGCCCCGGCACGATCACGATTTCACCGGCCGAGAATGCCTTCAAATCCATTCCCGCACAGAAATTCCCGCCGGCGCCGGTAACCACGGCGACCGACAGTTCGGGGCTTTCGTCGAGCTCGTCGACCGCGTCGGCCAGACCCTGACTGACCGCGGTATTGATCGCATTGCGCGCATCCGGCCGGTTGATCGTGATCACCAGGGTGCGCCCGCGGCGTTCCCGCAGAACCTCATCCGACACCGATAGCCTCCACTCGTTTCGACAGCTTTAGAAGCACTTACTATAAGTCATTCAGTATGACTATCGCGGGCCGGGCTTCGGTCCGCACTGAGCAAACCGGAACCCGGCAGAGGGTGGTCAGACCTCCACGATGAGCGCACCACCCTGCCCGCCGCCTGCGCACATCGCCGCAACGCCGATGCCGCCGCCGCGCCTGCGCAGCTCGTAGAGCAAAGTGGTCACCATGCGTGCACCGGACGCCGAGATCGGATGTCCCAGACTGCATCCGCTGCCCGAGAAGTTCACCAGCTCTTCGTCGATTCCATGCTCGCGCACCGCGGCGATCGGCACCGACGCGAAGGCCTCGTTGATCTCCCACAGCGCCACGTCGGCGGGCTTCAGACCCGCGCGGTCCAGAATCTTGCCGATCACCTTGCCCGCTGCGAGCCCGTTGTCGGCCGGGGTGAGGGCCGCATTGGCCCAGGCCCGCACCGTGCCGAGGACCTCGAGCCCCTCGGCCGCGGCATAATCGTCACCGACCAGCGTCACCGCCGCCGCGGCGTCGTTGATCCCGCTGCTGTTACCGGCCGTGATCGAGAAGCCCTCGATCTCCGGATGCAGCACCGGCAGGGCCGCCAGCCGCTCCAAAGTGGTATCGCGGCGCGGGAATTCATCGACCGCGAAGTCGATCACCGAACCGTCGAGCTGCTGGATCTTCATCGGCACGATCTCGTCGACGAACTTTCCGGCATCGATCGCGGCAACCGCGCGCTGATGCGACCGCAACGCCCACGCGTCCATCTCCGCGCGACTGATACCAGCCTTCTCGGCCGTATTCCAGCCGACGGTGATCGCCATGTCGAGGGTCGGCGCGTCCGGCGTCTCCGGATGTGACGGCGGCATCCACGGTTCGATGAACTCGAGCCCGGCCTTACCCGGCACCCGCCATTTCATTATCGGCGCGGTCGACAGCGACTGCACACCGCCCGCGACGATCACCCGCTCCATTCCCGACACGATGTGCGCGGCGCCGTTCCCGATTGCGGTGAGACTGCCCGTGCAGTGCCGATTGACCGCCTGTCCCGGCACGGTCAGCATGCCGCTGGCCACGGCGGCATGGCGCGCCAGATCGCCACCGCCGTAATTCAATTCGGCGAGTATGACATCGTCGACGGCGGCCGGGTCGATACCGGCCCGCCGGACCACCTCGGGCAGGATCGTGGTCGCCAGAGTTTCGGAGGGCACATTCGCCAGCGCCCCTTTGAATGATCGTCCGATCGCAGTCCTGACGGCGCTGACGATGACAGGTTTGGCCATATCTCTCAACCTCTGAGCTATCGAGCCGCACCCGAGGGCGCGGCGTTCTCAATTCTCTTTGTACACCTTACAGTTAGCTTTACAGTACAAGCCGCCATGTCACTACTCACGCGGCACGGCCACCAGCGGTACACCGAATCATCTTCGTGTACCTGCTATCTCGACGGGATCGTCCCGCCCCCGACGCGGGACGCTCATCGCGCGACCTCGACCATTTCGAAGTCGGATTTCTCGGCGCCGCAGTCCGGACACGTCCAGTCGTCCGGAATCTCGTCCCACCTCGTACCGGGCGCGATGCCGTCATCGGGCCAGCCCAGTTCCTCGTCGTATTCGAATCCGCAGATCAGGCAGCGGAACAGCCGGTGGGTGGTCGCCGTCTCGTTCATCGGCCCTTGCCCCATGGCACGGCTTTGACGAAACCGCCCGCATCCACCCGCAATTGGCTGCCGGTGATGTAGCGCGCGTCGTCACCGGCCAGGAAGACAACGAGATTGGAGACGTCCTGCGGTTCGATATAAGGGATGGGCATCGCCTGCATCGCGGGGAATGCCGCCTCGGCGTCCTCGCGAGTCGGCGACTCCTTATCGGGCCGGAAGACCTTGTACATGCCCTCGTTGTGCAGCATGTCGGTATTCACATTGGTCGGGTGAACAGCGTTCACCCGGATCGACTGCTTCGCCAACTGGATCGACAGATCGTTGACGTAGTGTGCGACAACCTGTTTCGCGAAGCTGTAGGCCGAACCGCCGGGCCCCTGCTTGGTGGAGCTGCCCAGTTGGGCCGCCAGCGATCCGGTCGCAATGATGGACGCTCCGGCACCGAGGTACGGGATGCTGGCCTGGATGACATTGAACACGCCAACCAGATCGGTATCGACGGTATCCGACCACGACTGCATGGTCTGGCCCTTGCCCATCGCGGAGATGCCCGCATTGGCCACCACGATGTCGAGCCGACCCAGCGCCTCGACACCCGCCGCGACGGCACTCCAGACCGCGCTGCGTTCTCGCACATCCACGATCACCGGATGGACACGGACGCCTTCCTTTTCGACCAGCCGCGCCGTCTCCTCCAGATCCTCCGGCCGGGCCAGCGGGTACGTATTCCCCTCGAGGTCGGCGCAGATATCCAGCGCGATGATGCTCGCGCCCTCGGCGGCCAGATTGACCGCATGCGAACGTCCCTGCCCGCGTGCGGCGCCCGATATCACCGCGACCTTGTTGTCCAATTTGCCCACGGGTTACACCCTCTCCGTCATCCAGTGGTGGGCCGCGCTCCGGTAGTAGTCGCGGCGCCGCGAATTCTTCAGTGCCGCCTAACGATTCGGCTGCCGATCGTCTTGGTCTCCAGGTACTGCTGGAAACCCTCCAGGCCGCACTGGCGGCCGACTCCGCTGTTCTTGTAGCCGCCGAAGGGGGCGTCCGCGCCGTAGAACATGCCGCCGTTGACACCGACCGCGCCGGTCCGGATGCGCCGCGCGATACCGATGCCCCGCTCCGTCGATCCCGACAGCACCGCGCCGGCCAGGCCGTAGGCGCTGTCGTTGGCGATGCGCACCGCCTCCTCGTCGTCGGAGAACGGCATCATCACCAGGACCGGACCGAAGATCTCTTCCTGGGCGATCGGCAGTCTCGGATCGTCGCAGACGAATACCGTCGGCTGGACGAAATAACCACCGGCAAGATGGGGCGCCGGGTCCTGCACCGCTGCCCCGCCGGTGACCAGGCGGGCGCCGTCGACGGTCGCACGCGTGCACGCATCCAGGACGCGGCTGCGCTGTGCCGCGCTGATCACCGGGCCCACCAGCGTTTCCGGCAGTGCCGGATCCCCGACCGGCACCGCCTCGAACGCCGCCGCCACACTCGCGACCATCTCGTCGAACTTCGACCGGTGCACGAGCATCCGACTGGTCGCGGCGCATGCCTGACCCGCGTGCACGCAGACGCCGACCGCGCTGCGCAGTGCCGCCATCGGGTCGGCATCGTCCAATACGATCAGCGCCGACTTTCCGCCCAACTCGAGGAATGTCCGCTTCATGGTGTCCGCGCCCAACCGCATGAGCGTGCGCCCGACCGCGGTCGAGCCGGTGAACGAGATCATATCCACCCGCGGATCGGTCGCCAGCACTCCGGCGACCTCGTTGGACGGTGTGGGGACGACATTGACGACCCCCGGCGGAATATCGGTGCCCTCGGCGATGAGCCGCCCGAGTCGAGTGGCATGCCACGGGGTATTCGGATCGGGCTTGAGTACCAACGTATTTCCCGCCGCCAGCGCGGGGCCGAGCTTGTTGAGCGCGACCTCGAGCGGGAAGTTCGACGGGCAGATCGCCGCGACCACACCCACCGGTTCCTGTATCACGGTGCGCACGTTGCGGTCACCGAACAGGCCGCCACCCTCGAGCACGCGCTCCCAGCCGAATTCGTCGATCAATCGCGCCGGATAGCGCAGGGACTCCGCCAGCGGCCAGTCCAGTTGCGCATTACGCAGCGTCATCGCCGGAGCTCCGGCCTCGGCGACGAGTTCCTCGCCCAGCTCGTGCTTTTCGGCTTCGAGGGCTTGCTGCAATTGATCCAGGCACCGCTGCCGCAGCGCCCGATTCGTCGACCAGTCGGTTTCGTCGAAGGCCCGGCGCGCGGACGCGATGGCCCGCAGCATATCCGCCGAACCCGCCGCCGCCGTGCTACCGAGCACGTTGCCGGTTGCGGGGCTGATGTTGTCGAACGCGGCACCCGAGGCCGCCGCGACCAACTCGCCGTCGATCAGCATCCGGAATTCGGCTCGCTCTGCGGCGCGGCACCCCAATTCAACGATGGACGCCGACGCCTCCCCGACGATCTCGCTCACGACTCCGCCTCGCTGACGCACGGCTCCGTCGTGCGCGAAGGCGCACTGTACTGATGGTTCACTCGCTGACGCTCGCTCACGACTCCGCCTCGCCGACGCACGGGTCCGTCGTGCGCGACCGCGCGCTGGGTTGGACGGTTCGCTCGCTCACATGTCCTCCTGATCGTCGGGCAACAGTTACCGAGCGTCATCGCCTCGCGCGCGGCAGGCGGTGAGCTCCGGGTGCGCGGGAAGCAACGCTGATCCCCTTCGGACGACGTTGTCCGAGACCCGCCCGGGATTATCCATCCTGGATGCTCAACTGTAAGCATTACCGTATATTACTTCAAGACGGTGAGCAATCACAGGAAAGGGAGCTGCTATGTCGGGTCTGCTCAATGGCGTCCGAGTAGTCGAACTGGCGTCGTGGACGTATGTGCCCAGCGCCGGTGCCGCACTGGCGGATTGGGGCGCGGATGTGATCAAGATCGAGGACACCAGGGGCGGCGATCCGTGTCGCGCCCTGGTCGTCGGCGGCCTGGATCCCGCGCGCTCGCCGGTGCGGGCCAACTACATGATGGAACTCGGCAACCATGGCAAGCGCAGCATCGGCGTGGATATAAAATCCGAGCGCGGACACGAGATCCTCGGCAAGCTGATCGCAAATGCCGATGTGTTCCTGACCAATTGGCTGCCAGGGCCGCTCGAACGCGCCGGTTTGTCCATCGCACGAATTCGTGAATTCAATCCGAAAATCATCATCGCTCGCGGCAGTGGCCACGGCAGCCGCGGACCCGAGCGCGAGCGCGGTGGATTCGACGGCGCCAGCTATCTGGCGCGCGCCGGTGTCGCCTACGCCCTCACCCCGCCCGATGCCGAGTATCCGGTGGCCCAGGGACCAGCCTTCGGCGATCTCCAGGGCGGCATTACCCTGGCGGGCGGCGTCACGGCGGCGCTGTTCCACCGGGAGCGCACCGGACACGCCCCGATCGTCGACAGTTCCTTACTGGCGCAGGGCATGTGGGCCGTTGCCCCGGATATCGCGGCGGCCGATTACTACGATATCGACCGGATTCCGCCGAACCCGGCGGGCACCGCACTCAATCCCGCCGTCAACCGGTACAAGACGCGCGACGGCCGCTGGGTGCAGATGATGCTGCTGCAGGCGGACCGCTATTGGCAGGGATTCTGCGAGCGCATCGGCCGGGCCGATATGGCCACCGATGAACGGTTCGTTCCGCTGGCGAATCTGGTCGTCAACCACGAGGCCGCGACGGTCGAGCTCCGCGAGACTTTCGCCCAACGCGATCTCGCCGAATGGCAGAAGATCCTGGCCGACGAGCCGGGTGTATGGGCCACCATCGCCAGCCCGCAGGAAGTGCTCGCCGACCCTCAGGTGGCCGCCAATGGCTATCTGATGACATCGACCGACAGCGCCGGTAATTCCTACCGAACCGTCAGCGCGCCAGTGCAATTCGACGAGACCCCGGCGCCGCCGAGCCGCTCGCCGGAGTACGGCGAGCACACCGAGACCATCCTGCTCGAACTCGGCATGGATTGGGACGAGATCGTCGCCGCCAAAGATGCGGGCGCGGTCCTCTGAACCGGATCCCGTCGGCGATCCCGCCATGGCCCTGCCATGGGCTATATTGTAATCCATACTGTAATATCCACGAAGGAGTGTGGACGTGGACAAGAACGACATGATTCTGATCAGCGTCGATGACCACATCATCGAACCGCCGGACATGTTCGAAAACCACCTGCCGAAGAAGTACGCCGCCGACGCGCCGCGGTTGATACACACCGACAACGGCGCCGACATGTGGAAGTTCCGCGACATCGTCGTTCCCAATGTCGCACTCAATGCGGTGGCCGGGCGACCGAAGGAAGAGTACGGGCTCGAACCCGAAGGGCTGGACGAGATCCGGCCCGGCTGCTATGACGTCGACGAGCGCGTCAAGGATATGAACGCCGGCGGCATTCTGGCGTCGATGAACTTCCCGTCGTTCCCGGGCTTCGCGGCCCGCCTGTTCGCCACCGACGATTCGGACTTCTCGCTGGCCCTGGTGCGGGCCTACAACGACTGGCACATCGATGAGTGGTGCGGCGCCTACCCCGGACGCTTCATACCCATGGCGCTGCCGGTGATCTGGGACGCCGAACTGTGCGCCGCGGAAGTGCGCCGGTGCGCGGACAAGGGTGTGCATTCGCTGACGTTCACGGAGAACCCGGCGGCATTGGGCTACCCCAGTTTCCACGACCCGTACTGGAATCCGCTGTGGCAGGCCCTGGTCGACACCGATACCGTATGCAGCGTCCACATCGGATCATCGGGACGGCTCTCGATTCCCGCGGTCGACTCGCCGCCGGATGTGATGATCACGCTGCAGCCGATGAATATCGTGCAGGCCGCCGCGGATCTGTTGTGGTCCAGGCCCGTCAAGGACTATCCGGACCTCAAGATCGCACTGTCTGAAGGCGGCACCGGCTGGATTCCGTACTTCCTGGAACGCGTCGACCGCACCTTCGAAATGCATTCGACGTGGACCATGCAGGATTTCGGCGGCAAGCTGCCGTCCGAGGTTTTCCGGGACCACTTCCTGACCTGTTTCATCAGTGATCCGATCGGTGTGCGATTGCGCAACGAAATCGGCATCGACAACATCTCGTGGGAAGCCGACTACCCGCACAGCGACTCCATGTGGCCGGACGCGCCCGAGGCACTGCACGAGGTGCTGCAGCGCGAGCAGGTGCCCGATGACGAGATCGACAAGATGACCCACCTGAACGCCATGCGCTGGTACTCCTTCGACCCGTTCGCCCATGTACCGCGGGAGAAGGCCACCGTCGGCGCGTTGCGCGCGGCCGCCGGGGACCACGATGTCATCATTCAGGCTCGCAGCCACAAGTCGACCGCGGCGGAGGAGAAGCTGCGGCAGTTCCAGGCGCAGATCAAAGCCGCGACCGCCCAGAACGCGGGCTGAGGTTTGAGCATCGCGCTATTGCTCGACATGATCGAGGCCGACGATCCCGATCGCCTCGCGGTCGTGTCGGGCGCTTTTCGGATCACCACCGCGGAACTGGATGCGATGGCCCGCGGCGCGGCGGGACTGATCGGTTCGTCGGGCGTCGGACACGTCGCATACGTCGGCACCGGTGGCGTCATGGTGCCTCTGTTGCTGTTCGGCTCCGCCCGAGCCGGAAGGGCCTTCACCCCGTTGAACTACCGTCTCAGCGCCTCGGCGCTGCGCGAGCTGATCGACCGGTTGCCCGCGCCGCTGGTGGTGGTGGACGCCGAATACGCCGAGGCGGTCGAGGGTTCGGGCAAACAGGTCATCGACACCGATCTGTTCCTCGCCGCCACGCGGGCCGCGGCATCGGACAGCGAGATCGTCGAGGCAGCACCCGAAGACGTCGCGGTCGTACTGTTCACCTCCGGCACGACCGCACGTCCCAAGGCGGTGGAGCTGACCCATGCCAACCTGATCAGCTACGTCATGGGCACCGTCGACTTCGGCTCGGCCGCGCCCGGCGACGCCGCGCTGATCTGCGTGCCGCCGTATCACATCGCGGGCGTCGGCGCGGCACTGTCGAATCTCTATGCGGGACGAAAAATGGTGTACCTCAGGCAGTTCGAGTCACGGGAGTGGATCCGGCTGGTCAACGACGAGCAGATCACCAACGCCACCGTGGTGCCGACGATGCTCGATCGGATCGTCAGCACGCTGGAGGCCGCGCCGGTGACACTGCCGACCCTGCGCACCCTCGCCTACGGCGGTTCGAAGGCGCCGCTGCCGCTCGTGCGCAAGACCCTCGAGCTGCTGCCCGACGTCGGCTTGGTAAACGCCTACGGCCTGACCGAGACCAGTTCGACCGTCGCGGTACTCACCCCCGACGATCACCGGAACGCTTATCACGCCGACGATCCCGCCATCGCGAAACGGCTCGGCTCGGTCGGCCGCGCGGTCCCCGGCATAGAACTGCAGATCCGGGCCGAAGACGGCACTATCGCCGCCCCGGGCGCGACCGGCGCGCTGTTCGTCCGCGGCCCGCAGGTGTCAGGCGCCTACGCCGATATCGGTTCAGTGCTCGACGGCGAAGGCTGGTTCCCCACCAACGATCTCGCCACCCTCGATGAAGACGGCTACCTGTTCCTCGGCGGCCGCGGCGACGACACCATCATCCGGGGCGGTGAGAACATCGCACCGGCTGAACTGGAGGATGTGCTCGTCGAACACCCGCACGTCCACGAGACCGCGGTGGTCGGCGTCCCCGACCCGCAATGGGGCCAGATCATCGTCGCGGTGGTCGTCCCGGCGCCCAACTGCAACCCGGAACCGGAAGTGCTGCGCGACTACGTCCGCGCCAACCTGCGCGGATCGCGAACACCGGACCGCATCGTATTCCGCGATCAGCTGCCCGCCACACCGACCGGAAAAGTCCTGCGGCGCAACCTGATCGAAGAACTCACCCCCACCATCGAGGAAGCATCGTGATCAACAGTGGCGCCCGGCTGGAAAGCCAGGTCTGCGAAACCCAGGTGATCGTCATCAGAGCCACCGACGCTCTCGACGGGCTGCGCTGTGGCGGCGCTCCCATGGTGCCGGTCGGAGCCGAGAAGACGACCACCGATCTCGACCCGCGTTTCGCCGACGGCACCGCGCTCGGAAAACGGTACGTCCACGAGACGGGAGCCGAAATCCTCGTCACCCGACCGGGATCCGGCACGCTCGCGGTGCACGACATCCCCTTGGAGCTCAAGCAGGCCAAAGCTCTGCCGTCCAGCGACTGACGTGTAGGAGCAATCGTGCACCCGAGGATGGCGTGATCGCTGCCGAGGCATCCCGCTACGCTTCATCGGTGACTTTCACTACGAACGAGCAGCAGTTCCTCGCGGAGGCCGGGATCGGTCGGCTGGCGACGGTATCGCCCGACGGCGTCGTGCAGAACAACCCGACCAGCTATCGGGTGAATGCCGACGGAACCATCGATATCGGCGGCATGCGCATGCAGACCAGCCGTAAGTACCGCAACGTCGAGGCGGGCAGTCGGGTGTCGTTCGTCGTCGACCAGCAGGTCTCGTTGGAGCCGTATGTTATTCGCGGCGTCGAGGTGCGCGGCACGGCCGAAGCGCTCGACGACCAGGAGCCGCCGTTCCCGCCCCAGGAGCGCGCGATCATTCGGATCCATCCCGATCGGATCATCTCCTGGGGTATCGACGGCGGCTCCTTCGATTTCACCAGCCGCACGCCCAACAACTGATTCGAAGGCCGCCAGGCGTCGGCGACTTTGTCGGCGCCTGTGAAGTCGTTGGGCGAGAGAACCTTTCGCCGAACAATGGAGAAGAAGCCTACGACTTGGACGCCGTCACATCGCGCTCGATCGCCTCGAAGACGCCGATATCGGTCTTCTGCTGCCACTGCGGCAGTTGATCCCAAGGCGCGATGTAGCCCGGTTTCGGATCCGGGATACGCGCCCAAATTTGTCCGATCCAGCAGATCGCGACGAACTGCCCCTTCAGCTCCGAGCTCAAACGGGTCGCCGCGCCGTCGGTGAGCTCGATGAAGTCGACCACTTGACGGTAAACCGCCGCCGCATTGACACGCTCCCAGTCCGGCGTGTTCTCTTTTTGTGCGAGAACTGCCCTAGCCGGGCCCTAGCCGCTACGCGCCAATTCGGTCTCAGCGTCGATGCGCCCGAGATTGCCCTTGTGACTCCAGCCACTAGCGTGTTAAGAAGGCATTGATGTTTTAAAGGGCGTGGGTGCGACTCACCGTGGCGCTCGGCGCAGCAGCGGGCGTGAGTACGTTGCAACGCCGGTCGCGCGATGAACGCGTGCAGGAGATGTCTTGAAATGGAGTTCTCGGTCACCCGCGTGCGGGTCTGCCGCACCGGAGTTCGCGTGGGGCTGCTGCGACACGGTGACGGACTCCAGCTGCGATTGTTGTTTCGGCGCAGGGGATTTAGCCATCCGCGAGTGCGCTCAGTTTCCAACCGTCCTCGATGAGGAGTTGAACATGGACCGAATCAGGGGTAAGGCGATCGCGATTACGGGTGCGGCGCGCGGAATCGGGCTGGCCACCGCGACCGCGTTGCTCGACCGCGGGGCCCGAGTGGTGATCGGCGACCGCGATCTCGCTGAGCTCGGGATCGCGCTGGACTCGGTGCGGGATGCGCCGCTGACCGGTCATCCACTCGACGTCACCGATCGAGACTCGTTCGCTGACTTTCTCGAGCACGCTCGACACGACGTCGGCGGCCCAATCGAGGTGCTCATCAACAACGCCGGTGTGATGCCGGTGGGATCGTTCCTCGATGAAACGACGCGAACGATTCAAACCACTGTCGATGTGAACATCCACGGGGTGCTCAATGGCTGCCAGTTGGTGCTGCCCGACATGGTGTCTCGGCGCAGCGGACATATCATCAACATCGCGTCGATGGCAGGCGTCGTTGCCCTGCCTGGACAAGTGGTCTATGCAGCAACCAAATTCGCTGTCGTAGGCCTATCCCGTGCGATGGCCGATGAGTTCGCCCCTCATGGGGTCGAGATAAGCACCGTGCTGCCACCGTTCACCCAAACCGAGCTCATCGCAGGAACGCCGACCGGTAACCGAACCAGGGTGTTACATCCGTCAGAGGTGGCTACGGCGGTCGTCGGCGTTCTGGATCGCCCGAGGACGGAGTGTCCACTCCCTCCGTCGATGCGCTACGCATCTGCGCTGCTGTCGACGCTGACCCCACGGATGCGTCGATGGCTGTTCCGGCGATCCGGGATCGACCGGACGTTCCTTGATTTCGACGCCGCCGCTCGTCGGGCATATCACCAGCGGGTGGAGCGATCAACGGGCATCGTCAAACCGTCCGACGGCCCATCGTCGCCTCGCGACCACGCCGTGTCCGAGCCCAGCGCCGCTGCAGATATCGAGAATCGGCGGGCCCACGGGGCCGAATGACCAACTTGGAACGTCATCAGGACGCAGATCAGGAAAGCGCTCCGATCCAACACAGCGTCACCCGAATTTCGCCGCCACCGCAGTACAGGAGCTGGGCACCATGACCAACACGATCGAGCAAGCGGCCGCTTCAATCGCTGACCCGGCCGCCTACGCGGATGAGCAAAGCCTGTACCGCACAATGGAACAGCTCCGTCGCGAGTCACCGGTGACATTGGTCGACGTGCCGGCCTACCGCCCCTTCTATGCGATCGCCCGGCATGCCGACGTCATCGCGATCGAACGCGACAACCTGTTGTTCACCAATGCGTCGCGGCCGGTACTGATGAGCGAGGCTGACGAGGAACTACAGTCAGGGACACAGGTCCGCACACTGCTGCATATGGACGGAGCAGATCATCTCGCCATGCGCAGCATAGGTACCAATTGGTTTCGCCCGAAAGCCCTACGACGACTGCAGCTACGCATCGAAGAACTCGCGAGCGACTACGTCGACAGGATGCGTGCGGTCGGACCCGAGTGTGATTTTGTGCAGGAGATCGCCGTCAACTATCCCCTGCATGTGATCATGTCGCTCATCGGAGTCCCGGAAAGCGATTTCCCGAGAATGCTCAAACTGACACAAGAAATGGTCGGTAGCTCAGATTCAGAGTTTCAACGCAGTGCGACACCAGAAGAAAATATGCAGGCCTTGCTCGACATGTTCGAGTACTTCACTGCACTGGCGCAGGAGAAGAGACGCAACCCGACTGATGACTTCGGATCAGCGATCGCCAACGCCAGAATCAATGGACAGCCGCTTTCCGATATCGACACGACATCCTACTTCGTCACCATGGCCGTCGGCGGCCACGACACCACGAGTGCGACCATCGCGGGGGGTATGCGCGCCTTGGTGGAGAATCCCGATCAGCGGCAGCGGTTCTCCCAGAATCTCAGCCTGGCGGCGACTGCAGCCGATGAGATGGTTCGGTGGGTGACGCCCATCAAAGGGTTCATGCGCACGGCTCGAGCCGACGCCACCGTCAATGACGTGCGAATCCCGCAGGGAGAGTCCGTGTTTCTCTGCTACGTGTCGGCCAACAGGGATGAAGAGGTATTCACTGACGCCGATCGCTTCGACGTGACCCGCCACCCGAACAGACATCTGGGATTCGGACACGGCGCTCACTTCTGCTTGGGGGCCACACTCGCTCGAATGGAGATCAGTAGCTTCTTCTGCGAGCTGCTACCTCGGTTGACCGACATCGAGCTCGCCGGGCAACCGGAGTTGGTGGCCACCACGTTCATCGGCGGCCTCAAGCACCTGCCGCTGCGCTACCGGGTCACGTGACTCGCCGCCGTGCCGCGCGGCCCTGACCAACGCCTGCGCACCACTGGCAGCCGGGCCGGGGCCAGCTCGGCTGCGTTGCGCTCGGATCGTCGCTGCTCCCGGGTGTGGCTGGCTGCTCCGAGCCACGTCGGTCGACTACGCGTCGAGAAGCTCTCGCGCCCACTCTGCGCGCTCGAGAACGCCCTGGCCGATGTTGGCAAGACGGTCGTCGGCACTGTCACCGGCAGCATGACGATGGCTGAACTGCTGTATCACCACAGCGGTGCGCCAATGTGCGAAAGCCAGGTACCACGCCACGATGCTGGTGTCGGCTCCTGATCGCGATGAGTACCGCCTCAGAGCCTCCTCAGTTGACAACACCCACAACGGATTCCATGTCGTCGCGTCCAGCAACGCACCGATGTCGAAGAGCGGATCGCCGATGGTGGCCATATCCCAGTCGAATACGGCGGTGACGGTGTCGGGCTCACCTGACGCGAATTGGCAGTTGTCCAGCTTGAGGTCGTTGTGCACCAAAGCGATCTTCCGTGGCGCAGGCACTGTCTGAGCCAAACGCGCCGAGACGTCGAACATAAGAGACGACCCGTCTGGTGGCGCGACGCGGCGCCATCGCTCCGACCAGTTGGCAACCTGACGTTCGCCAAATCCACTGGGCTTACCGAGATCACTGAGACCGACCGCGTCGACGTCGACCGCGTGTAGATCCGCTGCGGCGTCGATGACGGCCATATTCAACCGGTGGGCCACGTCGGGCAGACCGGCCATTGATGCGGGCACGGCATCGTAAACCGTCTCACCAGTGCGGTATTCGACCACAATGAAGGGCGAGCCGACGATTGTCTCGTCGGGACAGAAGTGTAATGCCCGGGGCGCCCGTGGGTAGCTGTTGTTCAACCGGGAGAGCACACGGAATTCTCGGTGCATATCATGGGAGCCCAGTGCCAACGTTCCACGAGGCGGCCTACGGAGCACGATCGGTGCATCGCCGAAGTGCAACAGGTAAGTGAGATTAGCGTGGCCAGCGGTAAACTGCCGAACGGAGAAGGGTCCCTGCGGCAGATCGAGGACCGAGCGCAGGTAACGTTGCGTTGCTTCCCAATCGAGTTCATCGCCGGCACGTACGGCGTCTATGGTCATCTCTTCATCTCCGAATCCTACGAATTGCCGATCACCTGATCGCTTGTCAGCGGCCCTGGAAGCGTGGCGTGCGCTTTTCGAGGAAGGCCAGCGCAGCTTCCATGATGTCTTCGGTGGCCAGGAGTTCTTCGTGACGCCCGGTCTCGATCTTCTCGTATTCCGCGAGGCCCAAATGTTGGGCGTCGAGGAAGTTACGCTTCATCCCCCTTAAGGCCAGCGGTGACATGGCGGCAAGCTGATCGACCGCATCGGAGAGTGCAGCGTCGAAAGCGTCCTTGTCGAACACCCGGGTCGCAAGACCCATGGCAGCTGCGGCTTGTGCTTCGACCCGTTCATTGAACAGGTACAGCCGGTAGGCCAAACTGCTGCCGACGATCCGAGGCAGGCTCCACGCGCCGCACATGTCGCCTGCGACTCCGACTCTGGCGAAAGCGGTGCGGAACAGCGCAGTGTCGTCGCAAAGCCGGACATCGCACGCACACGCGATGCCGAAACCCGCACCGGCGCAGGCGCCGCGCACCGCGGCGACCGTGATCTGCGGGATGCTATGCAGCAAAACCGGGATCCGGTAGGTGTTGCGGATACGCTCTGGACTCGGCGCGTCCTGCGGTCGGTCACCTTGATTCATGGTCGCCAAGACCGACATATCGGCTCCGACAGAGAAGTCCGCACCGGCACCTTCGATCAGCACAACCTGCACGTAGCTGTCTTTTGCCAGGCTGTCGAGGGTGTCGACCAACGTCTCCAGCATCTCGAATGTCAGAGCGTTACGTGATTCGGGGCGATTGAGGACGATGCGAACCACACGTCCATCACGCTCAACGATGGCGTCAGACACCGGTCGATACCTCGATCTCGAAGGTCATGGGAATGCCCAGGAGCGTCTGTGTCGTCTCGGCGAGATCAACATCGGCTGACTTGACGGTCAGCCCGCTGACACCGACTCGGTCGCCGTTTTGGGCCTGCCCGATCTTGACGACCGCATTGTCGAGCCGGAGGGCACCGTCACTGTGGGGGCGCCCGGTAAGCGCAGCCCATCGGTCCAACATCTGCGCCGGATCGTCGGCGGTGATGTGCAGTCGCGAGAATCCATGTGCCCGATCGGTGCGCACCGCTGCCCGCCACCGCGGTCCTGCAGCCGGCCAGTCATCGTCGGTCCAGTCCAGCGAAACCATCACACCTCCACAGTCTTTGGGATGCAGTTGCAACGTGCTGTGATGTTCGTCGGCGTAGTCGAAGATCGTCCGCACTCCCAGCCGCGAGACTGCCCCTCGAGCGGCATCTGGATCACCGACTTGAAACAACACCATGTAGCCGCCTTCTCCGTGCCGTTGCAAATAGCGGCTCGCCGACGTGTCAGGGCCCAGCGGGCTCACCACCTCGATAAAGTCCTGTCCCAAGGGGCATACGACGTTGCGCAAGCCGAAGATTGACATCGATTCGTCGCGATGGGCCACTTCGAGCCCCAACGTCGCATGTACTTGCTCTGTGGCCGCATCGAGATCAGCTGCAATAAAGGCGAATTGGCGAAGCCGGACGCCGTTCACGAGGAAGCCTCGAGATCCAGACGAGCGAAGTCGGGATCTCGGCGTTCGAGCCACGACAACGTACCCTCGATGGCGTCGGGGCGACGCAGTGCTTCTTCGGTGAGCAGGTCCGCAGCGTCGACGGCCTTGGGTAGGCTCTCGGTCAGGTGCCGGTACACCAGGCGCTTGGACACCATCAGTGAATGCGGCGAGCTGTGACGAGCGAGAGTTTCCAGATACGAGACACATTCAGTGATCAGACTCGTTGGTTTTACGACACGTGTGGCCAGGCCTATGGCCAGCGCTTCGTGTGCGTCGATACTGCGCGAAGACCACAGCAGGTCCAATGCTCTGGAGTGGCCGACGATGCGGGGCAGAAGCCAGCTGACGCCATGTTCGGCAACCAAGCCACGTTTGGCGAACACCGTGTTGAATCGGGCGT
Source organism: Nocardia pseudovaccinii NBRC 100343 (assembly GCF_001613225.1). Classification (GTDB taxonomy): domain Bacteria; phylum Actinomycetota; class Actinomycetes; order Mycobacteriales; family Mycobacteriaceae; genus Nocardia; species Nocardia pseudovaccinii. The sequence continues at coordinate 7,378 of NZ_BDBY01000207.1, read as the reverse complement.
TCTCCGAGGCGAAACGAAGATCACAAGCGGTCGCCAGCACGAATCCGCCACCGGCACATACCCCATTGATGGCTGCGATGACCGGTTTGCGAATGGCGATTGGCCAAGTGAATGTCCGCTGCATGTCTGCCATTTGAGGGTCTCCGGGGTATGTCCCGAACCATCCTTGACCTTCCGGGCCAACGGCGTCGGCTCCGTCGACGAGGGCACCGCGCAACATCGAGGCGTCCACGCCTGAGCAGAACGCGCGCTCACCGGCGCCGGTCAGGATGATGCCGACGACGCGGCGGTCTTGCTCGGCGACCCCGAAAGCGTGTCGCAGTTCGTGCAGCGTGGTCCCGGTGAAAGCGTTGAACTGCGCCGGCCGGTTGATCGTGACGATCGCGACCGGATCGTCGATCCGCAGCACGATGTCCTCATAGTCCATGCCGACCGGTCATCCCGCCGTCGATGACAGGACGTCGGCGTACTTCTTCAGCGCTGCTTCGCGCAGTGCGGGAATGTGCCGAGTCGGGAACAGGCCGGGCGCGGGTGTCGCCTGCCTGAGCAGGATGCGGCCCACTGTGAGCTTGTGGATTTCCGTCGGTCCGTCGGCCAACCCGAGCTGGTAGGCCCGAGCGACCATCTCCATCAACGGCATCTCGTCTGTCGTTCCCAAGGAGCCGTGGATTTGCAGTGCGCGCGAGGCGATCCGGTTCAATACGTCGGGTAGCGCGACCTTGACCGCTGCGATGTCGTGTCGCACCCGTTTATAGTCCTGATAGCGATCGATCCGCCACGCAGTGCGCAACACCAGCAGGCGATACTGTTCAAGGTCGATCCAAGAATCGGCGACCATCGCCTGCACGAGCTGCTTGTCGGCGAGCAGCTCACCCTGAGTGCGGCGCGACACTGCTCGTTCGAGCATGAGGTCCAGTGCCTGCCTGGCCATCCCGACGGTGCGCATCGCGTGATGCACCCGTCCGCCGCCGAGTCTTGTCTGGGACACGGCGAAGGCTTGGCCGCGGCCGCCGAGTAGGTTCTCCGCGGGCACACGTACATTGTCGTAGCGGATGTACGCGTGCACCCCGGGACCGCGCTCTCCGCCGAAGCTGCCCACGTCGCGAAGGAACGTCACACCCGGGGTGTCGGTCGGTACGATGAGCATCGAGTGCCGCTGGTACGGACTGGCTTCGGGCTCGGTGACCACCATCACGATCAAGATGTCGGAATTGCGTGCGAATGACGAGAACCACTTCTCGCCGTTGATCACCCACTCGTCGCCCTGAAGAACTGCCGAGCAGGTGAACTCCTTGGGGTCTGAGCCCGCCTGCGGCTCCGTCATCGAGAAGCTCGAGTAAATAGTGCCGTCGAGAAGCGGCTGCAGCCAGCGACTCCTGTGCTCTTCGGAGCCGTAGTGGGCCAGGATCTCGGCATTGCCGGTGTCGGGCGCCTGGCAGCCGAAGACGAGTGGCGCGAAGGTCGCTCGACCGAGAATCTCGTTGAGCAGTGCGAGCTTAACCTGTCCGTGACCGGGTCCGCCCAACTCCGGACCCAAGTGTGTCGCCCACAGGCCGCGCTTGCGAACCTCATCTTGAAGCGGCGGAACAAGCTTGTGCCAGAGGTCATTTCGCTCGAGAGGCAACACAAAGTCAAGCGGTTCGACCTCATCACGAACGAACTGGTCGGCCCAGTCCAGGTCTGCTTGGTAGTCGGGGTCGGTTTCGAAATCCCACATGGCTGTTCCTTTCGGGTGACCAAGAAAGAAGGCTGCGCGTCGCGTTGCCCTCAGATGCTGCGCACGAGGCCGCCGTCTACTTTGATGACTGACCCGGTCGTATAGCTGGACGCTTTACTGGCCAGATGGACAACAAGGGGACCGAGCTCGTCGGGCTCGCCGATGCGTTTGAGCGGTACAAATGAACCCTCCAGCGCTTCAGGTGGCCAGAACCGGGAGACATCGGTTCTGAACCCGCCGGGCAGGATGGCGTTGACGCGGACGCGCGGCGCATAGGCATTGGCCAATCCGACGGTGAGTACATTGAGGCCCGCTTTGGCGCAGGCATACGGTAGCTCTATCTCACCGGCGGTCAGCGACGCCACGGCGCCGATGTTGATGATCGAGCCGCCGTCATTGTCTGCCATATGGTTGCCGGCGAGAGCTCCCAGCCGGAACGGGCCCTTGAGGTTCACCGCGAGGGTCTTGTCGAAGAGTTCCTCGCTGACCGCGTCGAGAGTGTCGTAAGGAGGCGACATTCCGGCGTTGTTGACCAAGATGTCCATCCGCCCGAAATGGCTCGTTGTCTGTTCGATGAGGCGGTCGCAGTCATCCCAGTGTCCGACGTGGCACGCAATAGCGAGGGCTTGACGTCCCGTGGTGTCGGCGACCTCACGTGCCGCGCGCTCGCACGCGTCCAGTTTGCGCGAGGCGATCACCACATCGGCACCAGCCTCCGCGAGGGCTTGGACGAGCGCGCGTCCGATGCCGCGAGAACCGCCCGTGACGACTGCAACCCGGCCGGTCAAATCATGCAGTGCCGCTAAATCTGTCATCGTCGACTGCGATCCCGTCTCGAGAAGTGAAACTCGGTTGTGGAAGCGGAACTTCGCCTGCGTAACCATTCGTCAGCAGCACACCAGTCGTGCTGGCGGGAATGCTCCGCCGTTAAAACTACAGTGATTTCTTACCAGGTGTGGCTGGCGGTTGGCAACCATGCGCCGATCATCGTGGTAGCGCCCCCGGCGGCAGGGCACCGACCCCGCAATCCCGCAAGCAGCCCGTCCACGCGTGCGACGCAGGTCGTCGGTGGCAGCGCTGCGGAGAGCTATCCGACGAAGCCCGGGACAAGTCGCGACGCGCAAGTGCATGAACCGTGTGTCGCGCCCAATGGCGTCGAATCGGCGTCAGCGATGCAGGACGCCTTCGGCAGCGCCGACGGCGAGCCGGGGCTCAGTGACCGGCACGCTGCCCAGAGCTGTGTCGATGCGTGCGAGTAGGTCGGCGCTGAGGCTGACGCCCGCCGCCCGCGCGTTCGCCTCGACTTGTTCCGGACGCGATGCCCCCGTGATTGCCGATGCCACTTCAGGCCGCCGCAGAACCCAGGCCAACGCCATCGTTGACATATCCATGCCAGCGTCTTCGGCAATCGGAGCGAGCCGTTGCACCGCCTTCAGGACGTCGTCGGTATACCTGTCTTTCGACCCGCCCATGGTTTTACTCGCGAATCGGCTTCCGGGTGGAATGCGCTGTGCGGGTCGATATTTACCGGTGAGTACACCTTGAGCCAACGGTGACCAGACTATCTGGGAGATCGCCCGGGCTTGGCACAGGGGAAATACCTCGGTTTCGGGGGCCCGCCACAGCATTGAGTACTGCGGCTGCGACGCCACGAAGAGTTCATCACCGCCGATCTCGGTGCCGGCGCGGATCTGTTCAGGTGTCCACTCACTGAATCCGATATAGCGTGCTTTGCCCTGCTCCACCACGCTTTGGAAGCCTTCGATCGTCTCTTCGATCGGCACTCTGGTGTCGAATCGGTGGGCCTGATAGACGTCGACGTAATCGGTGCGGAGGCGCTGTAGGGACGCCTCGAGTTGCTTGCGGATCTGTTGTGCCGTCAGACCCCAGTCGTCGGGTTCCTTCGACATGGGGGCGAACAACTTCGTGGCTAGGACGTACTTCTCACGAGGATGTTCGGACAGAATCTCACCCCACGCCGATTCAGCGATGCCATAGCCATACGCGTTGGCGGTGTCGAAGAAGTTGATGCCTACGTCAAGTGCGGTTTCGGTGCATGCACGCGTCCGGTGGAAGTCGACCCCGCCGGAGAAAGTCAACCATGAACCCAGCGAGATCTCCGAGATCTGCAAGGTTGACGAGCCGAGCTGACGGTAACGCATGTGTTGATCCTTTAAGCCGAAGGGGATATGTCGTTGACAGAGAACGTCTTTGGCGTGACGGCGCGCCTGACCGTCTCGCGGGGGCACGGTGCGGTCGCGTTGGCTGCTTCAGTGGCGAAGATGGTCGACGAGTTCGAGTGTCTCGAGTTCGCGCACCGTCTGGCAGGCTCAGCCCAACACGGTGTGCATCAGCTCCTCCGATAGGCGAATGATGGGAGAATCGCGCGCGAAAGGCAATGTCTGGGTGACCTCGGCTGACGTGCGGGTGGCCTCGCCAATGCGCGCGGCCGCCTGCGGGATCGCTTGCGGCATCGAGGCGTGCGGGTAGTCGTCGATGCGTGGATCAGACCAGAAGGCAGCGTGCAGTCCCGCGATGGCCACGACGGCCAATCCGACCGCGTGTAGGACGCAGGGGCTGGCGACATGGTCACCGCGCACCGCCGGTGCGAGATCTTCCAGGACCAGGATTGTGTCGATAGTTTGACCACGAACGACGGCGGCAGGGAGTTCGCCGCGGCGGCCGGTCACCGTCGGGCTGACAAGATGGTCCTGCGCCGCTGGCTGCCGCAGAGAGTCATTCACGGCGACAGTTCCTATCCCGTTGCGCCGTCGACCTGTAGGTGGATTCGCATATGAGTCACGCCCTCTCGCCGAAGGACACATGCCATCACGGATGGCCGTACCGCGCTAAGAAACCAATGATGTTTTATCGTATGCCGAGTCGAATCGGCAAGGTGTGACAACCATAGGATGGAGTCAGCAGGCGGTCGTTGAGTCGACCAGGGCGCGCCGCTACACGGCCGGTGTCGCTGGGCGCGGTACCAGCTTGGCCGCCTGAACTCTCCACTGACGGTCCGGCTCTCGCAGAGCCGTGCTCGACGTAGGGTAGGCCGCCGACGAGGTGCCAGCCGAGCTGGTCCTTTTCCGACGGCCCCCCTCCGAACCAGCCGTGCCCGATTTCCGTGGCAGCTGGCTCTCCAGTGCTCATCGTGGCCTGCCTGTAGGGCGTCCGGCGTGGATGTCCTCGTGGCAGGCGCGGCAGACGACGAGGGTCTTGCGGCGGCGAGCCGCCATCTGCTTGACCCAATCCGGTTGTGGTTTCCGACCTTTCGGATTGAGGTCTTTCAACGCTCTCACGTGGTGGACCTCGACCTTGTGGGTGGAGCCGCATCGTTCGCAAGCCTCGGCGAGCAGGCGTTGCACCAGCTCGGACCGGCGGCTGTTCCAGATGCGTATCGGATCGTCGTCGAGGGGTCGTGGCGTGATGTCACGGGCCAAACTGATTCCGCCCCAACGTGGCTTCCAGTGGCGGCCGCCCGTCTCGGTCCAGGGTGGCTCGCAGGCCACGACGAGGACCCTGCTCGGTGTCGAGAACGGCACGGTAGCGGCGGTAGACCTGTGGGACCGTGATCCGGTATTTCCGGGCCAGGGTCTTGGTCAGCGACCGCTCCATAACGTATTTCAGGCGACCGAGCCGGTGACGGTTGAACGCCAGCCGGTAGTACTCTGCGACGCCCCGGAACTCGGCTTGGAACTGCGCGACAATACTGACATCGGTATTGACGATGCGCTCGGTCCGCCGAATAGGTTCGCCGTGATGCAGATAGGGGCGGGCCTTGGCCCTGATCACATCCAGCGGCACCTTCAGCCCGATCGCCGCGTTGATGCTGCGGTGACCGTGCGGGCCGCGTTTGTGATCAGCGTGCAACACCACGATCTCGTAGCCGAGGAACCGGGCGGCCTGCGTCCGCCCGTGCGTGATCAAGGTCTTGACCGGCGAAAGCTCCAGCGCCAATTCCTCGCGCAGGAACACCGCGATCTGATTCTTGATGTCCTCGGCCTCCTGCCGGGGACCGGCGAAACCCAGAATCCAATCATCGGCGTAGCGGCAGTAACGTAGCCGCCGATAGGCCGGATCAGCGGGATCACGGGACGGCAGGGATTTCATCTGCTTGCGCAGCAACACCCCTGTATCCAGATTTCCCGCCTGCTCGGCCCGCCACGCGCGTTGCCACAACCGCATATACGGCCGATACGGTGTTCTGCGGTTCCCTCGGTTGTAGGCAGGCAGCAAGGTCTGTTCGATGAACCGGTCCAGCCGATCCAGGTAAATATTCGACAGGACGGGCGAAACGACCCCACCTTGCGGACAGCCGCTCAGTGTGGCGTGATATCGCCAATCCTGCAGATACCCAGCCTTCATCAGCCCGTCAATCAAGCGCAGAAACCGGCCGTCGTGGATCTGTTCGGCCAGAATCGATCTCATGATCGAGTGGTCGAGCGATCCGAAACAGTCGGTGATGTCGCCCTCGACGAACCAGACCGTCCCGTGCCATTGGTGATAGATCTCCTGCAACGCGGTGTGACAGCCGCGGCCGGGCCGGAAACCGTGGGACCGATCGGAGAACTGCGGCTCGTAGTACGCCTCCAAGATCAGGCGCAGCACTTCCTGCAGCAGTTTGTCCGACCAGGTCGGCAACCCCAGCGGGCGTTTCTTCGTCGAATTCTTCTTCTCGATGAAACTGCGCCGCACCGGAGTCCACCGATAGCGTTCCTGCCGGAGTGCCTCGATGATGGCCTCGATCTTGCCGAGGCTCATGCCGTCCACGGTCTCTGTAGTGGCCCCGCGCGTCATCGCGCCCTTGTTGCGGTAGAGCTTTCCGTAGGCAAGCAGGAACAGATCCGGGTTGAACAAGCACCGATAGACCCGCTCCAACGGCAGCCCTCGACTGCCGCGTTCGCGAATGATCGCCAATACGGTTGCGGCATCCCGCATCTCGCGTACCTCACCATGTGTTGTCGATCTCGAGCACCTGGGCCCCTTCGCCCGTGCGGACGGCTCTCCCGTCCTCCCCGGCAGGGCGTTACTCCTGCGACTACTACGGACCCTCCGTGACCATAGGGCTCGCGCCCCGTAGGCCATCCCGAATTCCTCTGTGCACCAGACGTATCGAGCGTGACGTAGGCGTCCCGGTCCGTTTCCTTGAGCGGGCTCACTGCCCGCCGCCCGCCGGTCGGAAGGGTTCAAGGCGACGAAACTCGGAATCGCCTCCATACCGACGGCCCCGACCACAGACGCCGTGTCGGGATGTGTGACGTTTGCACCGCTGGAAACTGGGCTTCAAGCAGTCTGGCCTTCGCCATATCACGGGGGCCTTGCACGACCGTCCCTTCGACGTCTCCTCGGCACCTCGCGCTTTCCCGCCATGCTGTTGTCCCCTCCCGGTTTCCCGTTCAGGTAAGGCGGGTGGCCCAGAGGTCACCTCCTTCCGAACCTCTGCCCCCTGTAGGGGCGATCTGGCGCCGAGTTAGACGGCGCACAGTCTCGCGTCACACGGCTCTTACCATCCAGTCGCCATGAAACCATGAGTGTGTTCCGAGCCGGGAAATAGTCGAGAGTAGCGTTCTCCCAAGGCTTTCCACCATGCGTTGACTTTCTTCATGGGATGCGCCGACGCGCGCGCCTCGACGGTGTCGAGCGGGTCGGTGACCCGTTCGC
>NZ_BDBY01000206.1 GCF_001613225.1 Nocardia pseudovaccinii NBRC 100343 | reverse complement strand
GCGCAGTACGGCGCCGACCGCGCCAGCGGCGGCCGCTACCGCCGAATCACGCGCGGCACTCGCTTCGTCCTCGGTCAGTGTCCGGTCACTGGCGCGGAAACGCAGTGCGTAGGTCAGCGATTTGCGACCTTCACCCGCCTGCGCGCCCTCGTACACGTCGAACAGGGCGATATCCTCGAGCAACGCACCGCCGCCGGTGCGCAGCGCCGATTCGACCGAGGTGGCGGGCACGGACTTCGCGACGCTCACCGAAACGTCCTGCAGTACCGCCGGGAACGGGGAAACCACTGGGACAGGCCGGGATTCGCGAAGCGGCAGGGCATCGAGGTCGAGTTCGACGGCGCAGGTGCGCGGCGGCAGACCCGCCCGCTCCAGCACGGCCGGATGCAGTTCACCCGCATGCCCGATGACCTGACCATCGACCACCAGCTCGGCGCACCGCCCCGGATGCCACGGCAGATGGACCGCGGGACGACGCTCGATGGTCACGCCCGCCGCATCGGCGACGGCATCGGCGAGTGCGAAGGCATCGGCGGCCTCCGCCGGACGCCCGGCACCCCACGGCCCACGCGGTTCCCGCCGACCCGTCAGGACCGCACCGATGTGCACCGGCTGGGCGGGCAGCGAATCGAGCAGTTCCTCGATCTGCGCATCGGTCGGACGTCGATCCACCGGCAGCGCCGCCACCGCCCGCACGTTCGGACCGGGCAGCACCACCTGCGCGATCCCGAAGATCGCGAGATCGCGCGCACCACGAGAGATATTGCGCGCGGCCACTTCCAGCAGTCCCGGCAGCAGCGTGGTCGCCAATTCCGCGCGCTCCACATCGAGCGGGTTCAGCACCCGCGTGGTGGTGCGGCGCGGATCGTCGGCGTCCAGACCCCAGATGTCGAAAACCCCGGCGGCGAGGAACAGCGGCGGCAGCACCTCGACGCATCCGGCGAAGGCCAGCGCCCGGCTCACCGCGCGACGGCGGCGCTGCGCGGCGGTCAGCCCACGCCCGGCCGGCGCGGTCGGAATGACGGACGGAATCTGCTCCAGCCCCTCCAGCCGCAGCACCTCTTCGACGAGGTCGGCGGGCTGGGCCAGGTCGGGCCGCCAGCTCGGCGGCGTGACGACGAGTTGTCCGTGCCCGGTGGCCTCGTTGACGCCCACCTCGACCGTGCAGCCGATCTGCGCGAGCCGACGTGCCGACGTGCCGGTCGGATACACCACGCCCGCGACCCGATCGGCGAGATCGATATCGATCCGGATCGGCGGCGCGGCGGGCACCGGCACCCGAACATCGGTGAGCGCGGATTCCACAGTGCCACCGGCGATTTCGGCCAGCAGCGTGGCCGCGCGATCGAGCGCGGCGACATTGATCTCCGGATCGACGACCCGCTCGTACCGCTTACCGGCCTCGGAGACCAGCTTGTGCCTGCGCGCGGTCCGATAGACCAGCAGCGGATTCCAGGTGGCGGCCTCGAGCACGATATCGGTCGACTCCGCGCCGACTTCCGTTGTCGCACCGCCCATTACGCCCGCGAGGGAGACCACGCCGGAATCGTCGGCGATCACCACATCCTCGGCATCGAGCACCCGCTCGACCTCGTCCAGCGTGCGCAGCGTCTCGCCCCTCTTGGCCGTGCGCACGACGAGACCGCCGCTGAGCTTGGCCGCATCGAAGGCGTGCAGCGGCTGGCCGAGCTCGAGCATCACATAGTTGGTGACATCGACCGCAGGTGAAATCGGGCGCACACCCGACAGCAGCAGCCGACGCTGTAACCACCAGGGGCTCACCGCATTCGGGTCGATACCGGTGACCCGGCGCACCGCGAAACGGGTGCACTTGGACTCCGGCTCGAGCCGGACCGACCACGCGTCCTGCTCGTCATCGGGCAGTGTCCGCACCGCCGGATCCGCGTAGTCGAGATCGAATCCGCACGCCAGCTCGCGCGCCAGACCGCGGGTCGAGAAGCAGTACCCGCGATCCGGCGTGATGTTCAGCTCGATGACCGTATCGTCGAGACCCAGGAGCTCATTGGCGTCGGTGCCCGGTTCGGCGGTACCCGGCTCGAGCACCAGAATCCCCGAATGATCCTTGCCGATACCGAGTTCGGCGACCGAGCAGATCATGCCGTTGGACACATGCCCGTAGGTCTTGCGCGAGGAGATCTGGAATCCGCCGGGCAGCACCCCGCCCGGCAGCACCACGACCACCAGGTCGCCGACGGCGAAGTTCGTTGCACCGCAGACGATCTCCTGCAGCTCCGGGTTGCCCACGTCCACCTTGCAGAACCGGATCGGCTTCTTGAACTCGGTGAGCTCGGTGATCTCGGCGACTCGACCGACCACCAGGGGCTTGTCGATATCCCCGCTCACCGGCTGGAGCTTGTCGACCTCTTCGACCTCCAGCCCGACGCGGACGAATCCGGCATCGAGCTCCTCCGGCGTCACCGACCAGTCGGGGGTGGTCCGCCGCAGGATTTCGGTCAGCCAGGACTGCGCTACTCGCACTTGACGTTTCGCTCTCTCGATCGAAGGGTCGTTGAAATCGGCAAGCTCAGGACCGGACACCGAAGGGCAGCGTGAAACGCACGTCACCCTCGACGATGTCCCGCATGTCCGGGATGCCGTTGCGGAACTGCAGCGTCCGCTCCAGCCCCATGCCGAACGCGAACCCGCTGTACACCTCGGGATCGATCCCACTGGCGATCAGCACCTTCGGGTTCACCATGCCGCAGCCGCCCCATTCGACCCAGCCCGCGCCGCCCTTCTTGTCCGGGAACCACACGTCGACCTCCGCGGAGGGCTCGGTGAACGGAAAGTAGTTGGGACGCATGCGCGTCCGGGTATCCGGCCCGAACAGGGCGCGCGCGAACGCGTCCAAGGTGCCGCGCAGATGCGCCATGGTCAGACCCTTGTCCACCGCCAGTCCCTCCACCTGGGAGAAGACCGGGGTGTGAGTGGCGTCGAGCTCATCGGTGCGGAAGGTCCGACCAGGGCAGACCACATATATCGGCAGTTCGCGCTCGAGCAGCGAACGCACCTGGACCGGCGAGGTGTGCGTGCGCAGCACCTGTCGCGAACCCTCGGGCGCGATATGGAAGGTGTCCTGCATCGTGCGGGCCGGATGGTCGGGCAGGAAATTCAGCGCGTCGAAGTTGAAGTGCTCGGTCTCGACCTCGGGCCCTTCGGCGACCTCCCAGCCCATCGCGACGAACACGTCGGCGATCTGCTCGGAGATAACCGTGATCGGATGCCGTGCACCGACGGCGTCCCGGCGCGCGGGCAGCGTCACATCGATCGTCTCGGCGACCAGCACGGCCGCGTCGCGTTCGGCGAGCAGCACCGTGCGGCGCGATTCGAAAGCCTCCGATACCCGCGCCCGCGCGACGTTCACGCGCTTGCCCGCGTCCGCCTTCTCCGACTTCGGCAGGCTGCCGAGCGCGCGCTGCGCCAACGCCAGCGGCGCCTTACCGCCGAGATGCTCGGTCTTGGCGACCGCGAGCGCATCCAGATCGGCGGCCGCCGCAAACGCCTTCTCGGCCTCTGCCGCGGCGGCGGCCAATGCCTCCTCGCTCAGCGCTGCGTTCTCGACTCCATCGTTGTCGTCGGCCACGATCGTTCGTCTCTCCCCTGGGGGTCGGTTCGCGGGTCCGCGGTATTGCCGACCCACATTGCTCCTGGTCGAATCGTATTAGATGCGCGAGGGCCGATTCATCCGGATTACCGCTGACACGCTTGCCGAGTGTGTGCCGGTCTCGAAGTTGCGCAGTTCACCCAGGCCAGCGCGGCTCAGCGCACCACACGGTCGATAACGAGCGTCCCAGCTATCTGCAAGCGGACGGGTCGCCGCGCCGATGGCGACGATTCCCTGGTGATCGAGTAAGGACACTCGGCCCGGAGCCGCGGTGGCGGATCCGTTTTGCACAGCGGACCGAGGCCGACACCGGCAGCCGCACCCGCACCCGCACCCGCACCGACCGCATATCCGCCCACCATGTCGACCCCGGTCCAGCAGCGACGCACCCCCTGCCGCAGCGGCCTTGCCACAACACAGACGTGCGCCCGGCCCACGCGAGTGAACGTGGAGCGGGCACATACCTACCGATCAAGTGCCGGACGATCAGTCCACAGCGGTGACGCGGCTGGGCAGGAGCCTGGAAATCACTGCACCCACCGCGACGACCGCGGCGCCGACCCACACGGCGGGTATCAGACCGTCGACGAAACTCTGTGGGTCCGCATAGGAGCCGTGTGAGGCGAAGACCGAGGCCAGTACCGCGACACCCATCGCGACACCCACCTCCCGGATCGTGCTATTGGTACCCGAGGCCATCGCCCGATCCTCCGGATTCGCACTGGCCATCACCACGGTCGCGCCGGGTGCGAAGGTCAGCCCCATGCCGATGCCACCGAGCAGGAACGGCCCGACGAATGCGAGATAGCTCGCGTCGACCGAGGCCACCGCCGCCATCCAGGCCAGCGCAGCTGCCAGCGAAAACTGTCCCGCCGTCAGCAGATTCCGCGCACCGACCCGGTCCACGATCAATCCGGCCAGCGGTGCGACCACCATTGGCGCCATCGTCCACGGCATGGTCCGGATGCCGGATTGCAGCGGCCCGAAGCCCTGCACCACCTGGAAGTACTGCGCCAGCAGGAAGATCGAACCGAATACGCCGACCGAGAAGGTGAACACGGTCGTATTGCTCACCCGGAAGGCCCGGGAGCGGAACAACCGCAGCGGTAGCATCGGATCCGGCGTCCGCAACTCCCAGGCGATCAGCAGTCCGAGCAGCAACGCACCGCCGATCAGCGCGGTAAGCACGCCGGTCGAGGTCCAGCCGTCATCGGCGCCGTGGATCACGCCCCACACCACCGCGAGTACGCCGCCCGCGGACAGCACCAGCCCGAGCGGATCCAGCCGCTTGGCCCGCCCGTGCGATTCGGTCAGCACCCGCGCCGCGAAGGGCAGCACCAGCACGCCGATCGGCACATTCACCCAGAAGATCCACTGCCAGCTCAGCCCTTCGACCACCGCGCCGCCGATCAGCGGGCCGAGTGCGACACCGAGTCCGGAGATGCCACCCCAGATGCCGATGGCGGCACTGCGCATCTTCTCCGGGACCGCCGATGACAGCAGGGTCAGCGAAAGCGGCATCACCGCGGCCGCACCGAAACCCTGAATCGCCCTGGCGGCGATCAGCATCCAGGGCTCGGTGGCCAGCGCGCAGGCCGCGGATGCCGCCGTGAAGAGAGCGATACCAGCCAGGAAGATCCGGCGGCGGCCCAGCCGGTCCCCGATGGACGTGGCGGTGAGCAGCAGCGATGCGAAGGCCAGTGTGTAGGCGTTGACGAACCATTGCAGATCGGCGAGGGAGGCGCCGAGTTCGGTGCGGATCACCGGCAGTGCATTGGTCACCACCAGGTTGTCCAGCGTGACCATGAACATCGGGATGCCGACCGCGGCCAGCACGGCGGCCAGCGCCCGCCCGCCCGCGCGTGGTTCGACGGACGCCTGCGGAGCGGCGGTTACGAGTGTCTCGGACATATCCAGCCTTTGTTGTAATCGACTGATAACTAACTGCTCGAAGAGTATGCATCGGCTGATAACATGTCAATGCGAGCGGCCGACGACGAAGTGGAGCACGATGGCGAGTTCAACCCGAACCCGGATGACCGCGACCGAACGCAGCGAGGAAGTACTGCGCGCGGCCGTCACCGCATTCGCCGAATCCGGTTATGCCGCAACGAAAACCGATGAGATCGCGCGGCTGGCCGGGGTTTCGCAGCCGTATGTGATCCGCCTGTTCGGCACCAAACAGCAACTGTTCCTGGCCGTGACGCATCGGGTCTACGATCGCGTCGAGGAGGTCTTCCGCGCCGCCGCGGCCGAGGGCATCGAGCCGGACTCCACCGGCGAGGAGAAGTTGCGCGCGCTCGGCAAGGGCTACCAAACGTTTCTCAGTGAACACGAACTACTCCGGGTCCTATTGCAGTCCTTCGCCGCCGCCTCCGATCCGGCCATCGGTCTAGACGTCCGCGCCCGCTTCGGCGGCATCTACGGGGTGGTCCAGGAACTCACCGGCGCATCCGTCCAGGAGATGTGCAGCTTCCTCGGCACCGGCATGCTGCTGACCGTAATGGCCGCTATGGGTGTCGCCGGGCCCGATTCGGTCGACGTCTGCTGGGCTACCGACATGCTCGAAAGCCTTCGCGCCGAGGGCGACTAGCGCATCTGTCCACGCAGTTTGTCGGACAACAATGCGTGTTCGACAGCGACGGACCGGTGCTGGCGGTCATCGGACGCATTTCCGTCCACAGGCACGGTTACGGCGGCACCCCACACCGCTTCGGCCAGTCGGGTGCGCCGCACCTCAGCGATGACGGCAAGGTCCGGGTTTTGCTCATGGTGATCGAGACCGGTGGCAACGGCGTCGTGGTGCCGGACAATCGCGAGACGCGGTTTGGCAGCGCAGTCGATTGTCCCCACGACCTTGTCAGGAGTATCTCGCTTGACCACATCACTGCCGGTGAATCTCAAGCACACCAACGATATTCATCCCGCGGTCGATGGACCGCTGATGCGCGAGGCGGTGTGTCCGGAGCGGACGCTGTGGTCACCCGCGGAATTGCGGGAGTTGACCAGGTCGGTCGCCGATGCCCATGCGACACCACTACTGGATATCGTGCGGTTCGACACGCAGCAACGCTGGTGGACCCGGCTGGCTCTGACCATGGGCGTCGAGGTGTGGCTGCTGTCGTGGGCCCCGGGGCAGGGCACCGAGCCGCATGATCACGGCGGTGCCTCCGGCTCGTTCACGGTGTCCATCGGCGAACTCGGCGAGGAATACCGTCATCCAGACGGCCCGGTCCGCACGACGCAATGGCGGGCGGGCGAAACCGTCGCCTTCGGACCGGAACGCGCGCATCGGCTGCGCAATCACAGCACCCACCCGGCCGCCTCGGTGCACGCGTATTCACCACCGCTGCGACCGGTCCGCGAGTACCGTGCGCTCACGGATTTCGTGGGCGTATGAGCGAACGCAGTGAGCGAACCGCTCATTCCGCAGCCGAGCGCCAGCGAGGCGCAGGCATGAGACCAGTCCTCGCCGGGACGCTACCCTCCAAGGCAACCTGCCTCCAGCTAAAACCTCCGGGTACGCCGTCTCATTTCAGTCCTCGAAGGATAAGCGCCGAAAGCATTCCCTGGAGGTCCCAGCCATGAAAGAAGGTAGTGCTATCAGCGCCGAGGACAGGCTCGACCGGGCACGAGCCAAGCTGAATCGCGTCGCCCCGGAGCAGGCAGCGGCACTACTGGCCGACGGCGCGTTGGTCGTCGATATCCGCCCGCACGCCAACCGGCTCGCCGAGGGCGAAATCCCCGGTTCGGTCGTGGTGGAACGAATAGTGCTGGAATGGCGGCTCGACCCGACCGGCGCACATCGGCTGCCCGGTCTCACCGCGAACTCTCCAGTGGTACTGGTCTGCAATGAGGGCTACGCGTCCAGCCTCGCCGCCGCCGACGCCCTCGAACTCGGCCTGCACCGAGCCACCGACCTCATCGGCGGCTTCCGCGCCTGGCAAGCGGCCGGTCTGCCTGTAGCTCCCGGCGGCACACCAGCCGTCCCCTAGCCCGTCGCCTCGATCTTTCGGCGCCAAAGCACTCCAGCCCGAGCTATCGCCTATCCAGTGTGCGCGGCGCAGGAGGTAGGACTTGTCTCAAGTGCCAACGCATATCTGACACGCTGGCGACACGACATTTCTGACACTGTCGGGCAGGTCCTCCAGCGGTCACAGTTTCGGATCCAACCGGCTCGGCGACCTCCGTGGTCTCTGCGGAGATCAAGGCCGGGCGTTTCGATCAGTCTTCTTACGCAGTTGTCCGCGGAGTTAGTGATCGGGCCAATGGCTCGACTCTTTCGAGTGCCGCCCTCGCGTTCTCGGTGAGGCGGGTCTGGCCGAATGCGTTGATCACCGCTCGGAACAGGTCGGCGCGATTGTCCCAGGCGACAGCCTGCGCTCGGTCGACCATCACCTCGGCGAGCTCCCGTGGCGGGACCTGCTCGATACGCCGTGGTCCCAGCAAGCGGCACTGCGATAGTGGCTGACCAGGGGTCCGGTAGGCCATCAGACCCGGGTCACCCCGATCGAGCGGGTCGTCTACGAGCAGGCGACCACGTGCCACCGCGGCGTGCAGCGCACGGTCGATCGCATTGCGGATATTGTCGCGTTCTCTGGTGTTCGCCGCGCTGACATACGCCGCTCGCAGCCGGAGGCCGGTCACCGGCCCTTCAACCGCTACGACAGCGCACAGATCTTCGACAATCGTGCGATGGGAAGCTTTGGTTGGACTGGCCAGCTCGGCGGTGAACGCGGCGTAATCGCCCATCGTTCCTGGCAGCGAACCGCGCGAGTCGGCGTCGCCCGGTGCGGACTCGGTTTTCGGTGGTTTCACCCAACGGGCCGGATCGGTGAGATCCAGCATTGAGGTATCGGCATCGGCTGCAAATTCGTCTTTCACCACATCGTCGGACGGTGCCGTTTCCGGCCTGTTCCAGTCGAATTCCTCGAGTACGGACGCATTCGGTATTGCCGCCGATTCGATGGGCGGCCGGTCGTCACTCGGGATCACCGGATCGGCAGGTCCGTGCGGAGTAGGGTCGTCTCCGCGCGGAAAGATCCCGTGTTCGGCGAGGACACCGCATAACCTGTCGAGGCATCCGACCGGATCGATAATGAACTCGGCCTGCCTGATCCGATGAAACGGCCAACCACATCGCTCCAGGTCTCGCTGTAGATCCAGCTCTGCCCGGTAGGCATCGGCACCTTGCCAGCGGTCACCATCGCATTGCACGGCGAGCTGCCCGCCTCGACCGGTCACCACGATGTCGAGATCGCACGCGGTCTCCGTGTGGTGCGCGGCAACGCGATAGCCCCGATCGACAAGGCCGTTGTAAACCTGCTGCTCGAACAACGACTCGAAAGGGTTGGTGAGCGCCTCATCGCTGAACCGCTCTGGCAGGGCATCCAATTCCTCGGCGTTCTCCTCGACCGACAGGAAGTAGTCCAGCAGCCGGAACCGCATATCCTCACGATTGGATAGCTGGTGAATGGCCACCGAGTGGAACAACCACACCTGATCGCGAGCACGGGAGACAGCGACGTTGTAGCGCTGCACGAATTCGTCCCGCGTGAGTGCGGTCAGCCGGCCTTCTTCGCGGGCCGCCGCGACCAGCGACAGGAAGATGACGTCACGCTCAGCGCCCTGGAACTCCGCGGCGTCACCGCAATGCAGATGCCGCTGCTCGAGTTCCTCGGGCGACACCACGTCGATCAGCTTGCGCCAGATGACTTTTGCCTGCTCCGGCCCGAGCAGCGAGATCACACCGAAAGTCTTGCCGTCGTAGGCAGGGTCGCTCACACAGGCAGCGACCTGCTCGACGATCCGGTCCGCTTCGACCTCATTTACCTTCGAACGCACCTCCCGCCCGTCACTGACATACACCGTGCGCACGGGCGGCAGTCGATCGCTGCCGAACCGGCGCACCGGAATCAGCGACACCCCTTCGGGTTCGTAAGCAATCTTGTTCGAGAACCCGATGATCTCCGGGACGCACCGGCGGTGCTCGACCAAGGTCAGCTTCTTCGGAAAACGCATGACGGCTTCGTCGAACAGGCTGCGCTTGGGCAATTTCCACGTATCGATGTAGTAATCGTCGGCGAGGTACTGCTTGCTGAGGCTGTCGAGCTCACCTTCCTTCACGCCGACCGACGACGGCGAGACCTGCTTGTCGTCACCGATCACCACGATCCTGGGCGCGAGGTACTGCAGCAGGACAGCCGCGGCACCTGCCTGCGACGCCTCGTCGACAACGATCACATCGAACATGTCTGGTTTGATCTCGAACTGTTCGACCACTCGATAGATCGGCATGATCCACACCGGCACCGCGGGCCTGCAGTCCGCCAGCGCCCGCTGCAGGCCGACCAGCTTGCGCGCAGCGTGCTGACCTGTGCCCTTTCCGCGATCCTTGACCAGTTGCGAGTATCGCTGCAGGTCAGCTTGTGCTTTGTTGGTGAGCCTGCCGACCGCCCGGTCCCACGCGCTCGTGGTGGCGAGAATGGTTGCCTGGACCCGCAGTTGGTTCTCGACCCCATCCAGCCGACGGCACAGGTCATTGACCCCACCGACGTTGTGACTGGTCAACCACCTGGCCATGACGCTCCACTGCCACGCCGCCGCGAACCCGGCGAGCCTGGCAGGCCACTCGGAATGTGTCGGATCAGCGGTCACCGCGGCGTGCAGGCCTGCCTGTTCGGCGATCCTGGCATCGAGTTCACGCCGCCGGGCAAAGGCATGCCGGAGCCGGTGCAGCTGGGTCAGCCGCTCACCCGCTTGCCGATACGCGGCGACATCTCGCTCCCGAACAGCGGCGGCCAGTTCGCGTAAGTTGCTGGTTGCCCGGGAATCCCGGCACCAGGTGTCGAGCTGGTCGGTGAGGTGAACCAGTGGCACCCCGGTCTGCTGCCATGCGAGCTCTGCCTCGACTGCGGCGAACGCTTCGAGAAGGTGAGCCACTTCATCCGGCTTCGCCCAGTTGGGCACCGAAAGCCCGCTGTGGCGCAACGTGTTATCCGTCGCCGACAGCCGTTCGCCGTACTCGAGAATTCGACCGAGCAGGGTCCGCGCCGCGCGATGCGCGGCGACCCGATCGCGCAGTGTCGCGGTCTCCGGCATCGGCACTGGCATCGGCCACGCGGAATCGAGCAGGCCCAGTAGGCGGCGGCAGGTCTCGGTTTCCAGGAACACCGTCAGGTGCTCGACCCGGGTAGGGATGCGACCGTCTACCCGAACATGTTCGAACAGCGGTTGCGCGTCTTTGACGACTCGCGGAGTCAGGAAGTTCAGTTTCGGGCTACCGTCCGATTTGACCTCGAACTTACCGCCTTGGTCGATATGTCGGCGCAGGTTCTCCGCGAGCGCGAGCAGTGGTGCGAGATCGGTGTCGGCCACCTGGACGTCGGAGAATCCGATCGTGTCGAGTGCCGCGTCGATCTGTGGCATCAGTGCGTCGATGGTCTGCGCGCATCCGGACCAGCTGTGCGATCGGTCAGCCCGCAACGCATCGGCAGCGGCGCGGGCCCAGGCATCCGGCCGGCACGCGAAGTCCTTGGCACGGCTGTCCAATTCCGCTACCGCACCGCACAATTCAGCTCGAAAATCCGGCGGCATCGCCATCAATTGACCTACAGCGGAGGTCCCGCGATGGTGTGCGTAGGACTCTCGACGCTCACCGGCTTCCCGTTCCCGTGCGTGCCACTGGGCGAAGTCGTCCGCGGTAGGGAGGTCGGCGGCCGCGATCAGGTCCGGCGCGGCGGCCTCGGGATCAGCGAGGTCCGGATCCCGCAGTAGGGCAAGCCATTCGGTCAGCTCGTCGACCGAGAACGGGCATGGCTCGTCGAGTCCTGGCGCGAGCAGTCCTGCAGTCCAATCGAATTGGTCACGTCTGGTGCACCACCGAGTGGCGATATCGGCGACGGTGCCGGTATACCCACCGACGCGGTGCTCGGTGATGTCATGTTCTCGCAGGCCGAGCAATTCGGCGTGCAACCCGCGCCGGATCCGGCGCAGCTCGTCGATCCGTGCTTCGGTCGCGACGGCTGTGCGCCTGGAGCGATTCGGATCATGGTCGGCCGCGGCTTGATTGATCCGATTCACCGACATCTTGAGCTCTTCGAGCTCGGTGCGGGAATCGCCGACGACCGTCACGCACAGCGGTTTGATTTCCTCGGGCAGCCGGTGCCGCACCTCGTGTAACGCGCGGTCGGTATGCGCGGTGATCAGGACCCGCTTGCCCTGCGCGAGCAGGTGGGTGATGAGTGCCGCCGCAGTATGCGTCTTGCCCGTGCCGGGCGGACCTTGGACCAGCGTGTGCGCATGGTTGTCGACGTGGTCGAGGATCCGCAGCTGAACCTCGTTGAGGGGCAACGGAAGGAACTTGTCCGGGCCGTCGTGGACGATGGCGCCGGCGGCGTCGCAGGTGGCAACTACCGGCTCGTGATCGGGATCGACGAGGTTGACCATGCCTGCGGGCATCGATCCGGTGTTTCTGATGTTGTCGGCGACAGCGCGCAGCGCGTTCACCATCCCTCGGTTGCTGCGCTTGCGTAGCACGAGCGCAGGCGCGTAGTAGGCAATCGGATTCGAGGTCGCAGCGCCAGGCACCAGGTCGTCTCGGTACTCGGCGTCGGGATTGATGCAGTTGACGAACATCCGGACCAACGCGGCGATGTCGTCCCGGTCGAAGGCATCGATGTCACCGGTTCTCGCCTGCTCCTCGGCACGTTGCAGGTCGCCCGGCGCCGACATCTGACCGGCCTCGACGATGTCCTGCAGTTCCGGGGTGTAGCCGACACTGGCCGGGTCCAGTGCGACCGACAGCGCGCCGTAGCCGGAGTCGAACCGAACCGATGCCGCCGCTGTCAGCACGTGCCGACGCACCGATCC
Organism: Nocardia pseudovaccinii NBRC 100343; assembly: GCF_001613225.1. Classification (GTDB taxonomy): domain Bacteria; phylum Actinomycetota; class Actinomycetes; order Mycobacteriales; family Mycobacteriaceae; genus Nocardia; species Nocardia pseudovaccinii. Next base: position 49,584 of record NZ_BDBY01000206.1, on the reverse strand, counting down.
GACCGAACTGCCCTGCCAGGTGAGCAGGCCGAGACCGAAGACGATCTCAAAGGTCTCGCGTTCCCCTTCGTAGCGTGTGTAGACCTCGTACAGGCTCTGATACAGCGCGAGCACGGCTCGCTTGAGCCGCGCTACGGGCGCCCATTCCCGCCATTCGGGCAACCACTTCGCGTAGGCCGCGGTGATATCGGGTTGGTCGGCCAGTGCCAGTTCCGCGCCGTCGTCATCGAACCGATGAGACACCAGGTCGGGTTCGAGGTCGGGGTTGTCCACAGCTCCGGCCAACCAGGTCCGAAGGACCCGGGGAGGCTCCGGGACAGGAGGAACTTGCGTCTTCTCGACGATGAGAAACGGTGCACCGGGTTCGGCCTGCTGATAGATGACGGCGGGATCCGCGGGTAAATCGGCCACCCAGATGACCTCACCGTCACGCTGATAGGTGGCGATGTCCTTGATCCGGCTCGACCGCAGCTGCTGGGCGTGTGCCAGGAAATCGAACAGTCGCGCACCGCGACCGACAATGTCGGCGGGAATCGCTTCCCCACCCGAGGTGTTCATCACCTGAAGCCTCCCTTACTGACATGCTCAGAGCCCACCGATGGCTCAGCGAACATGGATACCGTCGATCTGGGTCGCCAGCTCGACCACGCGAGTGTCCTGCGCACCGAATCGCACCGACATCTGCTGGTGCAGCCGCTTGAGCCGGTTCAACGCTCCCTTCGGATTGCCGAGGCGCAGTTGGCATATCGCGAGACGCTGCAGGCAGTACATCGCTTGCTCGTCGTAAGGCCCGTTGGCCGCGGTGAGTTCCTCGGCGAGCGTTCGGTACAACTCGGCGGCCGACGCGAACTCGCCCGCGTCGAAGTGCCGGTCGGCGCCGCTGCGTCGGTCGTCACCGAATACCCGCACCATAGGTGCGGTGCGCGGCTCGACGAAGGCAACGTCGATCGGCGGTGCGATCATCGTGCGCGCCGTCCGGTAGTTCGGCGGCGGCACCACGGCCTGCGCATACAGGCGTGCCGGGCTGGCCGGTTCGCATACATCGTCGAGTTCGTCGAGCCCGCACACATGTCGCAGCAGTGTGCTGTGCACGGCCGTTGCGTCACGCGGCCGTTGCCGCGGATCCTTCGCGAGCATGTCCGACACCAACGCACCGATATCGGGTGGTACATCCGCCCGCAGGGTCGATATCTCGGCGGGCTTCATTTCGATCTGCTTGCGCCACAGCAGGAACGGAGTACTCCCGGTGATCGCCTGAGCACCCGTGAGGAGCTCGTAGAGCACCAGCCCCAGCGAATACAGGTCGGTCTGCGCCACTACTGGGTCACCGTTGATCTGTTCCGGCGCCATGTAGGCGGGTGTCCCGAGGGTATTTCCAGTGGACGTGAGCCGGGATATATTGCTGTCCAGCAGCACAGCCAACCCGAAGTCGAGTACCTTCACGGTCCCGTCTGGACACAGCATCACATTGGACGGCTTGAGGTCTCGGTGAAAGATCGATTGGCGATGCGCCGCCGTCAGCACCGCCGCTACCTGCGCGCCGATCGAGGCGACAACTCCTACGGGCAGCATGCTGCGATATCCGGCGATCCGATCCAGTGGCACACCGTGCACGAAATCCATCACCAGATAAGGCCGTTCGGGCGGCCCCGGCTCGATCCCCGCGTCGTGAATCGCGGGCAGCCCAGGATGCACCAACCGAGCCATAAGCCGGGCCTCGCGAATGAACCGCTGGGTCCACTGCGGGTCCGTATCCAGATCCGGCCGAGTGAGTTTCACCGCGATCGGGCGCTCGAGGTGCCGATCGTATCCCGCGAACACCTGCCCCATACCGCCGGCGCCGATCTGACTGGTCAGCTCATACCGACCACCGACGACCTGCGGTTGCAGCGCCACCATCACCCCTCCGTATGTCTCATCGAAGGATCAAAATACCGGATGAACGCCAGGTCGGCCCTATGCTGTACCCAAACCTGAAGCAGGCCAAACCATTCGGTCGATTTCGCGACGCCCGCTACGCAGCGCAGATCGTTTGACATAGTTTTCAGTCGCTCTTAGAGTTCCTTTCCAGTGGCTGGCATGCCAGCCGACCGCAGCAGCAAGATAGGTGACAGCTACATGGGGGGCGTGGACCTTTCCAAGACCGATTCCTTGGCCTTACGCGAGCGATCCATTCCATTGCCTGCCAGCGCCGACGGCTACCGAAAGGTGCTGCTGCTCGGCACAACCGGTGCAGGCAAGACCACCGTCGTTCGCCAGCTGCTCGGCACCAACCCGACGACCGAGAAGTTCCCGTCGACCTCCACCGCGAAGACCACGGTCGCCGACATGGAGGTGATCGTCAGCGACGGACCCCTCTTCCGCGCCGCGGTAACCTTCGCGCCACTTGACGTCATCGAAGGGCATCTCCAGGAGAACGTCGTCGAAGCGGCATTGGCGGCCTACGCCGGCAAGGACGATGCCGTAGTCGGCCGCAAGTTGCTCGACCATGTGAACCAGCGCTTCCGATTCAGCTACGCGCTCGGTCGAATCCAGGCCGCGTCGGCCGAAGACGTCATCGACGACGAGGACGACGACGAGGACGAGGACCTCGACCCCGACGACTTCGGCGCGATCGACGAGGCCGCCACCGCGCGCACGCTGAGGTCCGCCGTACAGTCGATCCGACTGATGATCGAGGAATACGCCATCGAAACCGCGTACACCGTTCCTGCGGACGAGGTCGCGAAACACATTGAGCGCAACGCCGATTCAGACCTGCCGCGCAACCGCCGCTACGCCGAGATCGTGAACATGCTCCTCGCCGAGCTGATGCAGCGATTCGCGGCCCTCGACAGCGGTGAACTGCGGCGCGACTCATGTGACTGGCCTCTCCTGTGGACCCTGCAGAGCACCGACCGCGCCGAATTCCTCACCACCGTTACCCGTTTCACCGGCAACAACGCCAAACTCTTCGGCCGGCTCCTCACCCCGCTGGTGAGCGCGGTCCGCGTCAGCGGCCCGTTTGTCCCGAAATGGGTCGAGAACCCACCGCGCCTGGTCCTCATCGACGGCGAAGGCCTCGGCCACGCGAAATCCAACGCCTCTCCCCTGTCGACCCGGATCTCGCGCCAACTGGACCAGGTCGACGCCGTCCTGCTCGTCGACAACGCCCAACAACCCATGCAGGCTGCCGCTGCGGCCGCCCTGAAAAGCGTTGCCATCTCGGGCCATTCGGCGAAGCTGCACTTCTTGTTCACCCACTTCGACCAAGTCAAGGGCGACAATCTCGACACCTTCACCGAACGCGAAGAACACGTCCGCCAGTCCCTGCACAACGTCCTCAGTCAGCTCCGGGCCGAGGGCCGCCAGGTCAACCCCGCCCTGGAGTCAGCCGAACAAGTCCTTCAATCGCGCCTCGACCACGGCGCCTTCTTCGTCGGCGGCATACACAAACAACTCAAGTCTACGAACAATGCCGGCCGCCGGACCATCGACGAACTCAACAAGCTGCTCGCGCTGATCGCCGACCCCGAGATCGCCCACCGAGCCGGCGAGTCCCGTCCGGTGTATCGCAAAGTCGAACTGTTGGAGGCAATCTCCCAGGCCGTCGTCGAATTCCGCGACAAGTGGCAGGCCCTGCTCAAACTAAAGTCTCACGCCTCGGTCTTCCCCGAACACGGCAGCCGCATCAAGGCCCTGGCTCGCCGGGTCGCCAATCGTTGGGACAACAACGAGTACGACAACCTCAAGCCGGTCGCCGAACTCCGCGAATCCCTGAACGAACAGGTCTGGAATGTCGTCCAGAACCCACAGCGATGGCTGGGTGCGAGGCCCTCCGCTGAGGAACGTCGGATTCTGATCGACAACTTCATGGTCGCCGTCACCAGCCGCCTCACCGATCTCGTGGAGACCCGCATCGTCGAGGAACCGCACGCGGAATGGGTCGAGGCTTACGCGTTGTCCGGCAACGGATCTGTCGCCCGCCGGGCCCAGGCCCTGGACGTTCGGATACTGGAACGGGGGGCGCCTATGCCGGTAACAGGACAAGCATTGGAATCGAATGCGCTACTGACGAGCGTGGCGCGCCTGATCGATGCGGCGGCAGACGAGCAAGGCGTCGTGTTCGAGTAACCGGGCACCTCATTGGGTCGGTGCCATCACAACTAAAGGAGAAGTAAGTGGTCGCGGCGCAGGAAACCTCTCTGCAGCGGATCCTCGAGGGGAGCTCGCAGTACCTTGTCCCGCTGTATCAGCGGCCGTACGGATGGGGCGACGAGCAGCTACACGAGCTCTGGAGCGACGTAATCCAGCTCGCCGAAGATCGCACACGGGAGCCGCAGGCGACCCACTTTATCGGGTCTGTGGTGTTGGCTCCGACGCCGGCGGGTGTCGCAGGCGCGGTCACCCGCTTTCTCGTCGTCGACGGTCAGCAGCGGCTGACGACCTTGACTCTGCTGCTCGCGGCGATCCGCGACTACCTGCGAGCGGTCGACGGCTCCACGAGCCGCGACACCGACCGCATTCACAACCAGCTGCTGACAAATCAGTATCACGACGACCCGGATCGCCTGAAACTGCTTCCGACACAGGTGGACCGACCCGCCTACACTGCCGTCATCGACGGCGGCGCCACCGACGACGACGGGAATGTCGGCAGCGCGTACCGCTTCTTCCGCAGTCGGCTGGCTGAACTAACGGCGGTCAACGACCTGCCCTTTGGGCTTTCGCAGGTCGTCCAAGCCGTGGTCTCGGGACTGTCGGTGGTATCGATCAGTGCACACCCCGGCGATAATGTCCACCGAATCTTCCAATCCCTCAACAACACTGGTTTGAAACTCACTCAGGGTGACCTCCTGCGCAACTACCTGTTCATGCGGCTGCCACATCGCAGTGAAGAGGTCTATCGCACCCACTGGTTGCCGTTGCAGGCCTCGTTGGACAACGAACGCATCGAGACACTGTTCTGGCTCGACATGCTGCACAAGCGTCCCAGCGTCAAGCAGGGCCAGACCTTCGCCGCGCAGCAGACCAGACTCGAGAAGCTGAACTCGGAAGAACAAATCGTCGCCGAGATCGAACGGATCGCCCGGCTCGGCCGCCTGTATCGGCTGATGATCGAGCCAGCAGCCGAGCCCGACCCCGAGGTTCGCGTGCGGCTTACCCGCCTCGCCGAGTGGGACTCCACGACACCCGCACCCTTGATTCTCCACCTGCTGCTGCTACGCGACCGCGGCGAAGCCTCGAGCGAGCAGGTCGCGCGAGCACTGCTGTACATCGAATCATTGCTGGTGCGACGCTTCCTGATCGGCCGCTCGACGCAGAGCCTGAATCGCCTGTTCGCCGACACGGTGGCACAGCTCGATACCGCGCTGCCGGTGGACACCGCTCTGCGTGTCCACTTCTCAGCTGGTCGCAAGCATTACGCGACCGATAAGCAATTGACCGAAGCGATCGTGAACGAGCCGCTCTACCTGAACGGCCGCAACGCGCATCGCAAGATTCTTATGACCTGGATCGAGGACTTGTTCCGCTCGAGAGAAACCGTCCAGCCGGAATCGTTGTCGATCGAACATGTAATGCCGCAAAGCCTTTCAGCGCAGTGGCGCGCCGAGCTCAGCGCCGAGTTCGGGAAGGATGAGGTCGACGTCCTACACGAGCGGTACGTCCACACCCTCGGTAACCTCACCCTGACGGGCTACAACGAATCCCTGAGCAACCACGACTTCGCCCGCAAGCGTGAGACCCTGCGTGCCAGCAGTATTCGCATGAACCAAGACATCGCCGCGCACGAATCGTGGGGTCCGAGCCAAATCGAAAAGCGCGGCCTGGCATTGGCCGAGCGGATCATAGAATTCTGGCCGGGACCGGCAGACGAATCAGCCTTCCCCGACAACCCGACCTGGGCCGCCATGCACCAATTGCTGTCGGCGTTGCCCGCCGGCCGTTGGACAACCTACGGCGACCTGGGCAACCTGCTCGGCACCGCAGCCCACCGCGTCGGCACCCGGCTACGGTCCCACCCAGCGCCCAATGCTCACCGCGTCCTCGACGCACACGGCATGATTTCCTACGGACCCGGCGACATCCCAGAGGCCCCTCGCCAGCTACTCGAAAGCGAAGGAATCAGTTTCTCCGCGACCGGCAGAGCCGCCTCAGCCCTGCGCCTGACCTCCGACGAGCTCGAACAACTGCAGACAGCCGCCCAGAACCTCGACCCAGATCTGGTGCATTGACGGTGAAACAGACGAAGGCAATCACCATTGCTCCTCGCCAACGGGTGCCGGATCATCATCGATTATCCCGAGAACCCCACGCCAGTAACGGCGCACCTTCCGAAATGACGAACGAGAAACTCGAGCATTTCCTCCTGTATGAGCTGACCGACGATTGGGCACCGATCGGCACCTTCGACGGAATGGTGGCAGCCAAAACTCCCGAAACCTATTCACGGGAAACGGTCTTGGAGACGATTCGGGACCTTGCATCCAAGGGGTACATACGATTCGGAGCCTTCCCGAGCGGGGGCCGGTCGTGGGAGCCATGGGATGCCTCTACCGACGAGTCGATCGGTCGAATTGCGCACGGCTACAACGGCCTCCGCGGATATCTGGATATCTCTGACGACGAAATCGGTTCCAATGAGGTGTTCCGGGCCGATCTCATCGAACAGGGCGAACGAAGGGCCTCCGAACTCGGGAACCCTTACCAGAAGTATGGCGACCCGTGGAAAGGTAAGCCTCGCCAGGTCCACGACTGATCCTTTTGCCCAAACCCACGTAGCGTATTCATACTGCGCGATCGGGTATGAGTAGGCGGTAGTGGCAATGCCGTTAACTTTGTGCGGTTGCCGACGGTGGGCTATTTGTAAGTGAATCATGGTGGATGTCGGCTGCATCGCCTGAGATCGCCTGTGGTGCAGTCGGTTCGGTGTATTGTGCCGGTTCGTGGCGGAGGAGGCGGTCGGCCAACCGATCAGAGCGGGTTGGGTGCGCTAACGCGGATTGCACCTTCGAAGTGATCACCATCGACGGCGAGAACACCTGCGCAAGATCGCATTTCGGCTGTTCACTACCAAACCTCGGCAGATGATCGCTGCAGGGAACCCGCACTGGCCGCGAAGGTACCGTTCGCAAGGGCAACCATGCCAGCCGTCATACCGGGCACCCGAATGCGCAAATTCGCCGCCGTGCGCTACGCGCAGGACCGGCTGCAGCAATGGCGGAAAATATTCACGCCCTCAGTCCCCACTGAACCAAAGATACCCATTCCTACGAATAGCGGTTTCAGCGGCATCGCGCAATATGACGAGCATCTCTGCTTCTTTGTCGTTGTTCGGCGACAGATTTGCCAGTTCGTCCAATAGCATGGTCAGCTGGGTTGTGTTGAACATTGTGTCCGCGTGCGCGTGAAGACCCCGAAGTATTGAGCCTGCCGGGGCATTCCCTCGATACTTCACAAGCGTATCTTCCGCGTCTCCATATGCTAGCCGATCCGTTCGTGGATTTGATTTTGAATAATTATGTCGATTCCCAATTCAACTCCTGGCATCTACGGGATCGGATCTATGGTAATGATGCCGCCGAATCGGTCGGTAATGATCTTGTATCGACTGGTGGCGTGACCAACCAACTGCTCTGAAACGCTGCCGATGACTTTAAGGCGGGCGGTATCGCCTTGCCCCGGGCAGAGGGTGGCTCATGGCTTTTGCCAGCCACTACCAAGTCTCGATGGCGTCCCGCAACGCGGGTTCGAGGTCATTGCCGGGAAGCTTCGCCGAGATAGCGATCCCCAAAACCGTCGCAGCCTGGGTGAATATCGGTTCCGAAGAATTCATGACGTCAAAACCTGCGCGGTCGACGCGGAGCACACCGGGAGGCAAGGCGATTCGGGGCTCGGCAGTCAGACCGCGCAGGACAGCGTTGGCCATATCCGTCGGCAGACCCGAGGTGAACGGACTTGTCCATAGTCGGCTCGGGCAAGTTGGTTGGTCGGCTCCATCGAGCAGGTCGAAAGGCGCGACTGCGATTTCGATCTGCACCGCCGGATCGTTACCGGCAAGGAACTCCGCGCCGAGTAGAGCTCGCGGTGCGATACCGCCGAAGCGGCGTAGCACCTCCACCAGAACCCGGGCGCCCCCACCTATATTGGGTTCAGCCATCGCGGAAACTGTGGAAGTGAGCACTCGCGCCACCGGATACGCGGCGCTCGTGTCGTCTTCGTCAACAGCGGCGATCCCCTTCTTCTCGACCTCGAGCTTCATCATCGCGGCGGCAACCATTCTGCTCCCCACAGCTAATTTCTTATATCCAAAATTGGGGCGAGCAGGCCTTTTCATCGACCTTGGTCAGTATCATCGTAACCTTCTGACCAATAGCTTTTGTCTACCTCGTAGGGTTGAACAACAAAATTTTCAGGGTAGTCGCGAAACCCGGGCTGATCATGAAGGCGGAGGATGGCATTGCGGGCGTCTTCTTCTGATTCGTACACGCCGATTCGCTTGCGCTCCTCCTCCCTATCATCGTTCTGGTAAACATGTTCGAGTAAGAACACTGAACCCATCAATCCGACCTCTCGTCTCGCTTACGAATCATGGGGTGAAAAAACCTTCAGACCAATGATCCTTGCCGACCGTGTACCGATCGATATGAAAATCGTCAGGTCGGTCGCGGAAACCTGGCAGGTCCTTCATTCGCTCGGCAGCCTGTACGGCCCTCGATTCGGTTGAGTACATCCCAACGGTTCTGACAAACTCCTCGCCGTTCTCCAACTCATACCAGTGGTCTAGGATGAAGATTTCGCGCATCGGCACTCCTGTTCTTCACTTCCTAATTCGGATTTTGCCACGCCCGGTCGCCGTATTTCTTGATCTTATTGAACTCGCTATTGGGTCCAGTGCCTTCCCAGTTTCCCGGTCCATAGTGCTCGTCCATCAGTCGTCGAGCATAAGCTTTGCCGCTTTCGCCCACATAGGGCGCTTTGCCTTTCGCCCAACTCGGCGCATCACTGGCCTTTTCTTTTCCAGAGCCACTTGCGGGAACCTTCTTAGGTCGGTCAGTGCCGTCAGCGACGGCATCGTCACTGTCAACGTAAACTTTCATGGCGATAATGGCACCGACTTTGACGGCCCAACCGGCCAGATCTTCGGAGGAGACATTATCGAACGCCGTGACCGTGAAGGCTGCGCCACCCGCGACTGCCGCTGCCGTACCGATGATCTTGGCAAGCTTACTGATGTCGTAGGCGCTTTTGATCACTCTGGCGGTGTTACCAGCGATTGCGACGACGCCCACACCGGCGGCGACGTTGCTGAGCGCTGCAGTGATCCAGGAGGCCGCGACACCGATGATGACGGTCGTTCCCGCCGCGATCAAGGCGTTGGTGACAGCGTCTTTGAACTTTTCGCGGGCCTCAGAGGTGGCATTGCTGTACTCCCCCACCGGGGTGGCCAGGGCCAGCGAAGCGGAGGCTAGGTGAGTGGCACCGCCGTTCAGGGTGGTCAGGTGCCCAAGGAGAGGTTCGAGACCTGTCTTGTCCTGGATATCACTGAACAGGTTGCTGATCTCGGTGATCCGACCTGCGGCTTCCTTGATGGCGGTATGTCCGGCGAAGCCCTTCCAGACGGACGCGGCTTTGGCAAGTTTGTCTTTGTTGCCGTTGGGGAGTTTGCTGCCGAACTCTTCCTGGATCTTGCCGACCAGGGCGTCGTAAAAGCCCGGGATGCTGCCCTCCCCTTCGGTGACTCCGTCACCGTTCGTGCCCACCGAGGACGGGATCGACACCTTGTACTCCGACATCGCCGTCACGCTCGGACGGTCGGGCATCGGGTTGGACTCGTTGGCCAGCGCCCAGTTGTATCCGGCGGCATAGAGCATGTTGCCGAAGTTGGTGAGCGCATCGGCCAGGTTCGTGCAGGTCTGCATCGTTTCCTGGGCGACACGGTCGTAGGTCCTACCCCATGCCGCACATCCCCCAGTGTCACCGGCCATGCCCGCGCATTCACCTTTGACAGCGTCGTGGACCGGTTTGTCGGCGGCACGCAGGTCGGTGGCCAGGGCGTGACATTTCTTGCCGGCGTCGTAGTAGGTCTGCCAGTCGATAACCAGTACACCCATGTGTCTTATCCCTGCGAGAACATTCTGTAATTCGTGCCGTGGGCGGTGGTGTAGCGCGCGTGGGCCGCCTTCGCCGCGTCGCTGACATCCTTCACACCTTCGACGAATTCCCTTGCGCCAGTGACCCATTGAGCGTGGGCATCGGCATAGGCCTGGGCGGCAACGCCTTCCCACCCACTGCCGGTCAGGGTGGCGACCCGGTCGTCGATCTCATCGAGATGCTCGCTGATGAAGCCAGCCAGACCCGACAGACGGACCACGATCTCATCGAGATGGTCGAGATCAACCGAGAATCGAGAGTTCATGGCAGATCCAAACTCGAAGTGTTCAATGGGATGGCGTTGCTCTCATCTCCCGCCTGGTAGGTGTCTGCGGTGACACCCAGCTTCTCCGCCATGCCGGCCAGAGCGGTCATGATCTGGACACCGCCGTCACGCACTTCTGTCCAGCCCTCCGAGAATTCGTTGGCCGCATCGCCGGTCCAGCTGCCATCAGTCAGCGAAGCGACGTCCTTCGCGGCGGAGTCCAACGCCGTGCGCAGTGCCTCGGCCAACTCGTAGACGTACTTGCCGACGTCACGCACCTTCTCAGGCACCACCGAGAGGTTCTGGCCAGAGGCTGGTGTCCCCCCATCACTCATGACGCGAATCCTAACCGATGCCCGCTGGGGTAGCGATAGAGCGAGCTGGGAGACTTCGGTTGGGCGGCGGGTCGAGATCCCTGCATGCTGTGACCACGACTTTCTTCTGTAGATGTGCTATTTCTCGAATTCATCCACTCCGTTGCGGCTCGGCCGCGAATGACGGGTACTAGCGAGCGATTTCGAGCAGATCATTCGACCGTGCCGGACAATTCACCCTGTCAAAGTTGTGAATCCACGACGGTTCCGCCGCCGGTTCGGAGTCGCGAAACGCATCAAATGCCTTGTCGCGCTGCGGCGAAAGGTAGGGCTCGAGCCGTGTGGATGGTGGCTCGATTCTGTCCGGCGACAGTGTCTTTCGTCGGTTACAGTGTCGACCCGAGCCAGGATGCGAACCCGAGCAAGCTGTCTGTCTGCCGACGCTGGGCCATGGCGATACCGGAGAGCGTTTCGCGAACCGACGGGTGCAGCCGGGTTTGCTGGGGTGCTGCGGCGCGAGCCTTATTCAGCGCGGCCAAGGCGCGGTCGGGCTTGCCGGACATCAGCCAGGCACGGGCGTTGTCCTGCCAGTGGTGCGCGATACGGGTCGGTGGGGCGCCGGGTGTGTAGGTCAGGGTATCGCCTTCGACAGCTGCCTTGTTGGGGTCGCCCGCTTCGAGTTCCACAGCGTGGCTGTGGATCTCGACATTCAGTGGGCCGAATGCCGTCATGTACAGATCTGTCTCCCCTGTGCGGGCTGCGAACTCGTGTGCCGCTCGCACATGGTCTGCCGCAGCGGCGTAGTTCAGCGTCCGGGCGTCATTGATCGCGCCGGTCAGATGCGAGTACCCAGCGAGCACCATTCCCGCCCTGCTGTCGTCGACGGCCCCGATAGCCGAGTCGATAAGTTGAGCAGCTACGGCGGACTCGCCGTAATGGGTGAGCACCCGTGCGCGCGCGAGTGCGGAGAACGCGCCGTAGACCGGGTCGTCGGCGAGTGGGGCGTAGCTGTCGGCCAGGTCGAGCGCCGGCAGCGCCAGCATCATGTGTCCGGTGCGGCGCACCGACCATTCGGCGAGCACGTAGGCGGAGGTCAACAGTGTGTAAGCGTGCGCTTTGACGTCACCGGACTGCTCACGGATCGCGCCGTGCAGCTGGCGGATCAGTGCGGGCAACACCTCGATGGTCTGACGGGTACGGTCGCTGCGGTAGAGCTGTTGTGCCGCTGCCAGTTCCGCCTCGAGCCGTTCGAGCGGGGCTGGTTCGGTGGCGCGGGCGTAGCGGCCTTCGGTGAGAAGAATCGACAACCTGTTGATCGCGTCGGACAGCGGCTTACCGTCGTTGTAGGGCGCGCCGGTCAACTGCTCGGGTGTGATCAGTAGCGCGCTGGCCACCGCGGAGATGAATCCAGGTGAAGCCACCTCACGGCCTTGCTCGACAGCCTTGACCATGCTCAGGCTGTACCGGGCGCGGGTGGCCAACTGCCGTTGGCTCAGCCCTGCGATCTTGCGTTCGGCGGCGAGTGCTTGCCCAATGTGCTGCTGCCCCATGCTTCGAGCGTAGATCGATGCGGAGGCTGCGTCTTCCTGTCCCTTCGCTGGCCCTTCGGCCGTTCGCCAAGCGCGAAGCTCAATGGCAGCCCCGCCGCCGGGTCGATGCCGTGTTCCCCATCGGCACATTGACCGCCCAGCCACACCACCCGGTCAGTGGCGACTGCTCCCCGGCGGCGGGTGCTTACCAATACGCGATCAGGAGGGACAGCACTGAATGAATCCGGACACGGACATCTGCCAGCAGCACACGCCGTGGCGATCCACATCCGCCGATGCTGACGAGAGAAGGTCGGACGCCGTCCCCTTCGAACGGACCAATGGGTCTGGGCTGGACACGCCGCAGCATGTGATCAAGACTCGTTGTCACGCCGAGGGGCTGGTGGACTGTCGCTATTTCGTTGATCCCGAGCCACCGGCGGTGCCCGGCCCCGACATGCAGACCTTGCTGGATGTACTCGATGGGCTGACCGACCCCGGTGCCGATGCCGCGGCGCTTGCCGCACGGCTCACACCGACAGCCGCATCCTGCGATGCAAGGCAGCGATGAGGTCGCGTCCGACCGCGCTGGGTTGGATAGACCCGGTGGTCACCGAAATGCCGGAATGGGATGCCGCGCAGGTGCGGCGGCTGGCGCGGCGGCTCGGCTACGCGCTGGAGTGGCCGCCGGAGATCACGCTGGTGCCGCTGGTCGACCAGGTTCGGGGTGCGGATGTGGATGCGGTGATCATGCCGTCGCCGCTGCATATGGATGTGCTGATGTTGCATGCGGTGATGTGTGTCGTGGACGTCGAAACTTTCGCTCCGCGAATGTCTTTCGCTCGGTGGACCGCGTTCTAGTGCGGAAGGCAGGGATGATGAGTGGAGCACGGCCGGGCTGGTGCTGGCGGCTGGTGTGCCGTTGACGGTGCTGGTGTGGGCGGTGTGCTGGCCGGTGCGGGTGTCACAGCGTAAGCCCAAGCGCAAGCAGCGCCCAAGCGAATAGCGAAGATCCACAAAGGGTTCGACTGCTGGGCCGCCATGCACGAATTGCTGTCGGTGTTACCCGCCGCCCATTGGACAACCTACGGCGACCTCGGCGACCCGGCACCGCAGCCCACCGCGGCGGCACCCGGCTACGGTCCCACCCAGCGCCCAACGCTCACCACGTCCTCTACGCACACGGCATGATTTCCTACGGACCCGGCGACATCCCCGAGAACCCCCGTCAACCACTCGAAAGCGAAGGAATCAGTTTCTCCGCGACCGGCAGAGACCGCCTCAGCCCTGCACCTGACCTCCGACGAGCTCGAACAACTGCAGACAGCCCAGAACCTTGACCCAGATCTGGCGCATTGACGGCGAAACATACGAAAGCAGTCACGATTGCTCCGCTCCACCGGGCGCATGATCATCGTCGATGAACCGCTCCAGCGCTTCCGACGCTTCTTCGGTCAGCGGGTCTTCGATCCCCCGCACGAGCAATAGATCCTCGTACAACTCGCTCAACGTGGTGCGCGCCTCCGCGCGATAACCAATGAGCGCGAGCAACCGCCCGAGAGCCAACCTCAACTCGAGCGCCATTTCGCTGCCGTCGCTCTGGGTGGCGCGCACGTCGTCGAGCACCGCGCGCATCCCGGACAGGGCTTCGGTGAGTTCGCCGAGCTCGATGCGGCAGTCCGCGGCGAACTTGCGACATTGGATCGTCAGCTCGTCGGCGAACCCCTTCACCCGGGCAGATGCCGCGGCGAGAGCGTCGAATTCCGCTCTCGCCTTCCGGAATTCGCCACCAAGGAAGCGAGCGAGTGCGATATCGAACCGAAGTTCCAGTACCCGCGGGTTATCGGTGCCGAAGGCGAGGCCTGCTGGCTCGAGGATGCTGCTGAGGACATCAGCTGCCTGCAGTGAGCGGCCCGCAGCGACCAATTCGCGGTACTCGGCCAGCTGATGTCGCAGCCGTTGCTCGAGCACCTCATCGCTGATCGGAGCAGTTGCGGGCAGCGCGCCCTGGAATCGGGTAGTGGGCGCGACCTGCTCCGGACGCAGAGGTGCGTTAGGGCGTCGAAAAATCGCGGTCGGGTCAGGCACACCCGACCGATGCCCATCGCTCGGTCCGACAGTCGCCCCTGGTCGGGGCAACAACGGAAGCAGTCGCTCGTACACCTCCGCGGCGTCACCTGGTCGCTGTTCGAGCTCCTTGGCGAGCAGGTCCAAGACCAGCCGGTCCAATTCGACAGGTACCTCGGCACGCAGTTCGCGAGGCGGAACGGGCGCGGTGGCAGCGTGGTGGTGCAGCACGATCGGCGCCGCGCCGTCGAACACCGGGTAGCCGCACAACATTTCGTAGAGGATGCAGCCGAGCGCATACAGGTCGGTGCGTGGCGTTGCTTTAGCGCCGATGGCCTGTTCCGGCGACATATATGCCACGGAACCGAGAACCGCACCCGTCATGGTCAGCTTCGGGGCGCCGGCCGTGAGCAGCGCGGCGATGCCGAAGTCGATGATCTTCACAGCGCCGCTGCGCGTGACAAGAATATTGTCGGGCTTGAGATCACGGTGGACAACCGGCAGTGCATGCGCGTACGAGAGCGCGGTTGCGATCTGCGCGGTCACCGCGACTGCCCAATCGACCGGCAGCGGGGCGTCGGGGTCGAGATAGTGCCGCAACGTATTGGCGCCCTCGATGAGTTCCATCACGAGGTACACCTCGCTCAGGTCCGCGTGCAAGACCGCGTCGTACACCTGTGGCACGCCATGATGTCGGATCTGCGCGGTGATCCGGGCTTCACGGCGAAACCGTTCGGCGAACTCGGCGGCGTCGGTCTGCGAGTGGATCTGGGTGAATCGGATCAGTTTCACCGCGATCTCACGGTCGAGTACGGTGTCGTACCCGCGCCAGACCGATCCCATCCCACCGAACCCGATTTCTTCGATCAGGTCGTACCGCATACCGATCCGCCGAGCCGGCACTGCCTACCCCCTGCCATCCCGCGACAGCCGCACCACCGCGCTACATCTCGGGCAGTCCATGCCGCCGCCCGAGCAGCCGGAACGCCGCTGTGCGCGCCTGCCGATCCAGGTCCTTCTTGAACTCGTTGTCCCGGGCGAAGTACCGCTCCCCGAGATCATTGAGGGTATCGAAGTGTTCGACCATCTTCTCGGCAAACACCTTGTCGAAGACGACGCCGAAGTCGTCGACATTCTTGTTCGCCAGGCGCGCCTGCTCCACCTGCGGTTCATCCATGGCGGCGTTGAACGGCACAGCGAGGTGTTCTTCGGAGAACTCCGTACCGAACCGTTCGTTGAACCGCTCGACCAGCGCGGATAACAGCGATTTCTCGGGCTCCTTGGCCGGCCCGGTGCCGTCACCGAACCCCCGCAGTTCCTGTGAGCCTTCCGGAGCGAGTCCGAGGTCGTATTCCCCGGTCGGCTCGAGGCGGAGGTGGCTCAAGTCGACCTCGCCGATGTCGATGCCGCCATCAGCACGTCGCGGCAACCGATTCAGCAGGTGACGCCCGTACAGGTGCAGCAGCTCGAGATCAGGGTCCTGATAGGGCACGATCTGCGCGAGGAACCCGTATTTACGGACGTAGTCGTTGAGGTCGGCACGGAACGACTCGGCGAGCGCGACATCGTCTTCCTCCTCGCTGTTGAGAAACACACTGAACCGGTCGACAGCCGGTGCCAGGTGCCGATACAGCTCGGCATGCAGTTTGGCCCACTTCGCGGCCGATCCGGCCGCCTTCTGCTCGGCGACGAGATAGGCCGCGGCGAAATCCTTCATCTCCTGCGTGATGAGGATCGGCGCGGCCAGTGCCCGGTCGCGGGCGACGTACAGCAGGTTCGGGTCGGTCGGCAGAGTGAACGCGTCCTCGTAGTACGGCGCGAACGATTCCTGAATCTTCTCGGCCTCGTTGACGAAGTCGAGCACCACAAGATCCTGCTGCGATTTGCCTTCGCGGGTACGGTTGAGTCGCGAAAGCGTCTGCACCGCAGCGATACCGGTGAGCGTCTTGTTCACATACATGGTGGTGAGCAGCGGCTCGTCGAACCCGGTCTGATACTTCTCGGCGACCACCAGGATCCGGTATTCCTTCTGTCCCTTGCCGCCCGCCTGGGTCGCCCGGTCATCGGCGCGCGTATACCGAAACGCCTTGGGCAGTGCGGATTCGGCGAGCCCACCGTTCTCCGACGGCTCGGTGACTTCCTGGCCATCGACCTCCAGGCTGCCGGAGAACGCCACCAGCACACCGACATCCGGGTACTTGATGTCGTACTCCCGATCCTTCAGGTACTCCTTGATCGCCCGCGCCACCGCGACCGCGCTCTGCCGGGATGCGGTCACCACCATCGACTTCGCCCGACCCCCGAGCCGCCCACGGGTGTGCGCGACGAAGTGTTCGACGATCACCTGCGCGTGCTGCTCCACCGCGTACGGATGCATGAACGCGAACCGCGCGAGCAAGCTCGAGGCTTTGGCCTCGGGCACTTCGACATCGTCGGGATTCTGGTTCACCAGGCGGTAGTAAGCCTTGTAGGTGACGTAGTTGCGCAGCGGGTCGAGGATGAACCCTTCCTCGATCGCCTGCCGCATCGAATAGGTGTGGAACGGCCGGTATTCGGCGCCGTCGGCGGTACCGAAATTCTCCAGTGTCTTCGCCTTCGGCGTCGCGGTGAATGCAAAGTAGGAGATGTTGGATGCCTTCGCCCGCGCCTCGGCTTTACGCCGCAGGCGTTCGTCGATATTCACCTCGACCGCGCCCTGGTCCTCGTCGTCCGCATCGAGCCCCATGTCGCGCAGCGCGGTCCGCACCGCCGCGGCGGCGTCACCCGACTGCGAGGAGTGCGCCTCATCGATAACGACGGCGTAGCGGCCACCAGCCAGCTTGGTCTGCTCGCGCCGCAGATAGTCCAACAGCGCCGGGAAGGTGTGCAGCGTGACAGTGATGATCTTGCCGCTCTGCGAGCTCAACGCCCGAGCCAGTTGCTCGGACTTCGCGCCCACCTTGTCGTCGATCTTCACCACCAGTCCGGACACCTGCTCGAACCCGCCGACGGTGTCGCGAAGCTGGGAGTCCAGGTTGCGCCGGTCGGTGATGATGATGACCTTGTCGAAAACCGGTACACCCGGCTGCAATCCGGCCGCGCGCGCCTGCGAGTCGAGGTTCTCCAGTCGCTCGGTGTGCAGGTCACTCAGCCGGTGCGCGAGCCAGCCGATGGTGTTCGACTTGCCGGAGCCTGCCGAGGCCATCACGAGGTAGTCGTGCCCGAAACCGTGGGTCGCAGCGTGCGCGGTGAGCTTCTTGACCACATCCCACTGGTGGAACCGCGGGAAGATCGTCGAGCGAGTCGCCTTTCCCCCCGGCCCCTTCTTCTCGGTGGTGTGCACGAACCGTTCCAGCAGGTCCAGCCAGTTGTCCGGCTGCCACACGTGATCCCACAGGTACGAGGTCGCGTATTTGCCTTCCAGAGTGGCCGACGGATTCCCCTTGCCACCAGCATTACCCGGCCCCTCCGAACCGGTGTTGAACGGTAGGAACACCGTCTTCGCCGCCCTCAGCTGTGTGGTGACGAACACCAGATCCGGGTCGACAGCGAAGTTGGCGATCACCCGATGCTTGAAGATCAGCTCAGTCGGATCCCGATCCTCCCGATACTGCCTCTTCGCTTCCTCGACACCCTGCCCGGTCAGCGGATTCTTCAACTCCGCCGTCGCAACCGGAATCCCGTTGAGCAGCAACGCAAGATCAAGACGCGGGCGCGAAGGACCAGGCTTCGTGGTGTATGGCAGTTCGCGAACTACCGTGAGGCGACTGGCTTTATAAGCGTTCAGCACGTCCTCGGAGCCGACGAGGTTCGGCTTGAAGTAGGCGACCCGGATCAGAACACCCCGATCCTTCACTCCCTCCCGAAGAACCTTCATCAACCCCTTGGCAGCCAGCTCCTGCCCCAGCCGCTTCGCGAACCCCCGCTGTGCCTCATCCTGATCGTCCCCGTAGGTGGCGACTAGCTCGTACCACTCCGCGTACTGGGTCTGCGAGATGAAGGGCAGCAACTCCCCCATATCCAGCCCGAGCTCCGTGTTGTATTCGTGCGGATTCCCTTCCCGCCAGCCGTTCTCCACCATCGCCGTGACGATGGCCTCCCCGAACACCTGCTCGCTGTGCACAGACATTGTTCGCTATACCCCCTGGGTGAGATTCCGCCCGGAGGCGGTGGTGACGTCGAATTGGCCGGTCACTGCGGCGGTGATGAGAGATTGGCGGCGGTCGGCCAGAAGGACTAGCTGTCGGTCAATCACATTTCGGATCTTCGCGAGTTGTTCTCGACCCTCCGACATCTCATCAACAAATTGATACTGGGCGCGTCGATCAACCCGGGGAATGGGCCACGCTTTAACCTCCTCAAATCGAATATTAGCCATCGACTGCGAGGCTCCGTGCGACGAGGAAGCGCACAACATCCGGATCTTGCTTCCAGCGGCAACCTCAGCCACGAATTCCGGAATAATCTCGCCGCTAAGTTTAACGCGGAAGATTTTGTCCGATAGCAGTAATCGCTCTCTGACATCGCCGACTACAGCCGTCGAGCCGACGAGTAGAGGTGTATTTGCCCGGGCGATGAGCAAGTCACCCTGTCTTACCGCATATCTGGGATCAGGCTCATTCTCGGGTGGAAGACGCTTGTTCTGGCTGGCATCAAAGACGCCGGGTCGAAGACAACTGACCTTCAGCACGCCCCACTCACCATCCTCGGCCGGGATCGCATCACACTGGGGACTCGTCCCCTGATCCATCGACCAGATGTACCGCCGGAGTCGAACAACGCCACCCATTGTCTCTAGGTCATCGATCGCACTGTCGCGTTGAGCGGCTTCGCGCTCTTGAAGTTTGGCGAGCATCCGACGTTGCAGCGATATCAGCCGGTCGATACGGGAGGTTTCGGCGTCGAGGAAGTCGGCGATGCGGCGCTGTTCCTCGATATCCGGCAGCGGAATACGAAGTTGCTCGATGTCAGGCATGTAGATTGTCTTATGTGTCGAGCCCATGGCGACACGCTTCAGATCCGGTGCCATACCGCGAAGCGCATGAAGTAAATACCTCGGCTCCAAACGCGGGCCACAAGTCCAAGTTGCAAAGTCCTGGCTGGTAGCCATCATTGATCCCATTATCGCTGAGAACCCAACGGACGCGGTTCGCGACAGGATCACGGTGCCAGCAGGATGGATAGCCGCTGATGAGTTTGACAACCCGAGCGCGCTGATCATTTCCTTCGTATCGGTGATTACGTCAACGGCGCCGCTGCGGAGCTGCCATACATCGGCCAATGTAATCCAAGGGATGTCGCAGTTCTCCCAGTACTCGGCCACCTTTCGGCTGGGTGTATGTCCGGATCCCAAACGCGCAACCAGTCGAATAGGTACAGTGGGCCACTGCGATTCTGCGAGCCACGGCGCGATACTCGCCCCACTCATCGAGTCACCTCACCCAAAAGCGCTCGAATTTCCGACTCCAGCGCCTTTAATTCATCATCAATTTCCGCCAGCGGCCGGGGTGGTGTGTACAAGTAGAAGTGCCGAGTGAACGTAACTTCGTAGCCCGCTTTGGTCTTGGCGTGATCGATCCATGCATCGGGAGCGTGAGGCAGGACTTCGCGGATCAGGTATTCATTGACGTCCTCGGTCAACGGAACGTTCTCGAAGTCGCGCAGGTCGGGGTCCGGTTCGGGGGCGCCCTTCACCAGTTGAACCTCACCCTCCGCATCGCGCGTACCGACCGCTTCACGGAAGGCTTTTGCGAAAGCTGCACCGCTGGGCCACGTTTCACCGGCACCAACAATGGCGTCGCGCATGGCGGACACGGCATCAGCCTTCGTCCTCCAGGAAGTACCGACCAACGGAGCAAGGAGGGCTCGAAACGCATCGGAGTCGCCATACTGCTTAAGGACCGGCGCCAAGGAGGCCAGCTTCTCCAAACCCTCACTTGTAAGCGCAAACCGCAGCTTCAGTGGTCGCTCCACGGTGATGCGGCGGTATCCGAAGTCCTCGTTGTTGAAGACCTTCACCTTGCCGTGCAGCGGGTGGGTCGGGTCCTTGGCGACCGTCAGCGCCTCGCCGTACAGCTGGGTGACTTCCCGAATCTGTTCATCGCTGAGCTGCTTACGCTTGTCCCCCAACGACTTCCGCATCTTCACCCAGTAGTCCCGCGCATCCAGCAGCACCACCTTGCCCTGATGATCAAGCTTCTTACGGTTGGTGAGGATCCAGAAGTATGTAGAGATGCCGGTGTTGTAGAACAGCTGATCCGGCAACGCGACAACAGCTTCCAGCCAATCGTTCTCGATGATCCACCGGCGAATCTCGGACTCACCGGACCCAGCAGCACCGGTGAACAACGGAGAACCATTGAAGACGATGGCAATCCGGCTGCCGCCCTCGCCGGAGGCGTTCACCGGCTTCATTTTCGAAATCATGTGCTGCAAGAACAGCAGTGAGCCATCGTTGATGCGAGGCAGCCCGGCGCCGTAGCGACCCGCTTCACCGAGGTTGGCCGCCTCCCACTCGACATCGTCCTTGATCTTCTTCCACTCCACGCCGAATGGCGGGTTGGCGAGCATGTAGTCGAACTTGGTCTTCGAGTGACCGTCGTTGTCGTCGAGGGAGTTACCGAGCACGATGTTCTCGGAGTCCTCACCCTTGATCATCAGGTCGGACCGGCAGATAGCCCACGATTCCGGGTTCAGTTCCTGCCCGTACAGGTCCACCGTCGCCTGCGGGTTCAAAGCGGTGATGTGGGCTTCCGCGGAGCTGAGCATGCCGCCGGTGCCGCAGGCCGGGTCGAGTACGCGGCGGACGACGCCGGGCACACCGAGGAGTTCGGCGTCCGGAGCGATCAGCAGGTTCACCATCAGTTCGATGACTTCGCGCGGGGTGAAGTGTTCACCGGCGGTCTCGTTGGACTGTTCGGCGAAGCGCCGGATCAGTTCCTCGAACACGTAACCCATCTGATGGTTGGACACCACCTCCGGGCGCAGGTCCAGGTCCGCGAACTTGCCGACCACCTGGTAGAGCAGACCTGCCGCGTCGAGTTTGCGGATCTGCTGGGCGAATTCGTACTTCTCCAGCACCTCACACGCGTTCTCGGAAAAGTCATTGATGTAGCTGATCAGGTTCTTGGAGGCGTAGGTCGGATCGGCGGCGATCTTCTTCAAGGTGAGATCGCTGGTGTTGTAGAACACCGCTCCGGCCGCCATGGTCAAGAACTTGTGCACGTCGAGGTCTTTCCCCGCCAGCGACTCGGCCTTGGCGACGACCGCGTCCCGGGTGGGCGCCAGCACGCACTCCAGACGTCGTAGCACCGTGAACGGCAGGATCACCTTGCCGTAGTCGGACTGCTTGTAGTCGCCGCGCAACAGGTCCGCGACCGACCACGCGTGGTTGGCCAGCTCGCTGTGCTTGCCGGTGTTCACTCACTGCCTCCTCGAGGATTACTGATGTCTTCGTTTATCGCGCTGCCCGTGGTCGGTTCGAGCGCACCGGCGACGAGACCGGTGGTCACCACCTCGGCGATCTGCTCTACTGCCTCACCGGCCCGAGTCAATGCCGCCCGCAGCTGGTGCACGCCGCGAAACGCTTCGCCGTAGCGCTGTTGCTGCGCCAACGGCAGCAACGGTATTCGCGTTCGGTGCAGCGCGGAGTGAATTGCGGTCGTGCCGAGGGAAGCAGCATCATCGATGCCGCCGATGAATCCGGCGACGAACCACGGGTCCAGGCGTTGCGGGTCCGTGCGCACGAGTTGCACATTCGGTCCGAGCGCGATCCCCGCATCTTCCGGGCCCGCGATCCGGAAGGATTGGCCTCGGGGTGCGCGCACAGTCGGAACCAGAACATCGCCGACTTCGACCATCGGGCTGCCGGGTTCCACCTTTACTTTGCCGGATGCCGGGTTACCGGTGGCGATGTCGCGGCCGGTGATGGCCAACCGGAGATCTTCGTCGTTGGCCGTGGTCGACTTCGGTAGTTGAGAACGCAAGATACGTACGGCTCCTCCCGAAGCCAGATCGGAAATGGTCGCAGTCCGCCATGTCGCACCCGAGATCTGCGCGACCTGACCGACAGCTTCGGACACGTGAGCCAGCTCCGCGACAGCAGTGCGGAGTCGCGAGAGCGCCGTATCAGCCTCGCCGGCAACGATTCCGGGGTCGATCGCCAACTTCACCCGCGGTCCGGGCGTGAGATCGACCTCCTCGTCGAGCATGTCGACAACTCTGACAACGGTCGACACGTTGGGCTCTTCGGCCTCCGCTGATCGACCCTCGACGAAGGCAGACCAGACTCGCTGCACTGTGTCGGCGACCGGCGGCCAATCGACAGCATCGCCGGCACCGCTCTGCGCGGCCTCGCCCGCGGCCGGCGCGGTATCGACCAGCAGCACGCTGTCCGGCACCGCTGCGTTGGGGTCAGGCTTCTCCAGGATCCAGATCTGCAGATTCAGTCGCGTCCAAAGGAGCTGAGGCAGTCTTGGTGGCAGGTTGATGACGGCGCGAAGCGCTCCCGCCCGCAGCAGCGAACTACGAATTCGCCTGCCGGAGGCCCTCGACGCGACGGATGCGGGAACAAGGAGAACAGCAAGTCCACCAGGACGAAGGTGCGCGAGAGCGTGTTGGACCCAGGCAAGGTCCGAATCCATTCGCCCTGGCGTGCCATATCCCCAACGCGGGTCATCGACTTGCACCCGATCCGCGGCCCAGTCCCGAAGGCTGAGCGGACTGCTCATTACCGCGTCCACTTCCAGGCCTGGGAACGCATCGCCGTGCAAACTGTCGCCCATGGCGATGTTCGCCTCGACCTCGGTTTCGGCCTGCACCAACAGACGAGCAAGCGCTGCTTGGGTTTCCGAAATGTCTTGTCCGTAGAGCTCTGTGGCACCGCGCTTTGCCGCCGCGACGAGCAGCGAACCACCACCACAAGCAGGGTCCAGCACCCGTACCAGCCCTGCGCCGAGCGGCTGCAGCAGTTCCGCCATCAGTGTGGCGACCAGCTCCGGAGTCCGGTAGAGGCCGACGTTCTGTTCATCACCGTGCGCGTGGTCGGCCAGCGCCTGAAGTGCCGCACGCGGCCCCTCGACTTCGGCAGCATGCGCCAATGTTTTCAGGACGCCGGACAAGGCATCGGTTGACGCGGAGTCCGATGACACCCAACCAGATTCGGACGGTTTCAGCCCGGCGAGCAGAACCTGCGCGTCGTCGCTGGATAACGACGAACGCAACAGTGTCTGCAAGGACAGGATCGGCGCATCGGTGGCATCTTGACCGCGCTCGGCCAACCATGCCTGCACCGCGTTCCAGTCGAACACAGGTCGGAACTCGGTGCCGCCCACCGGCTTCGGGAAGTCCTCGTGACGCTTACGCCAGTTACTCACGGTCGCGCGGGTCACGCCGACCAGCTTGGAGATTTCCGTGGCGGTCACGGGTGGAACCAGGTTCGACATGTCACCCCTCTCGTGTACATCACGATCCTGGCGCATGCTCCTGTGAAAATCAAGGCAGCTCAAACTTCTTGACAACATTCACAGCAGAACCGATGATGTGTACATCGCCGATTGACGCTAATCGCGCCGGCTCCACTCGCTCCACCCGAATCACTAAGACGAAAAGGGTTCACCGCCATGACCGATCCGCTTCCGGACAGCACACGCCTCGCACCATGGATTGCCGAACAGATCGACGGATCCCACCTCCCCGACGAGGTGGGGCTACTGATTCTGGCGGCCTTCGAAGGCGATCAAGCGCTCGACGACTACCTCGGAGGGGGTACGCAGACCCAGCACGCCGAGGAACCATCCGCCGCCACAACACCATCAGATGCTCGCGGCACATTCCTGACTTCGGTGCAGGTTGAGGGTTTTCGGGGGATCGGACCCGCCACCACCTTGAATCTTCGGCCCGAACCGGGGCTGACGATTGTGGTGGGACGCAACGGATCTGGAAAGTCCAGCATCTCCGAGGCGCTGGAACTCACGCTCACCGACAGCGCTTTTCGCTGGACCGGCAAGAAATCGACACAGTGGCGTGACCAGTGGCGCAATCTGCACCATCCCACCGCGCGCATCGCGGTGAATTTGGTGGAGGAGGACAACGAGCCAGTCGTGGTGACCCTCGACTGGCCCGACGACGAGACCGAGGTGAACCGGCACACCACCCGCACCCAACGACGCGGCGGCAAGCAGCAGATCGGTCGCGGCGACCTCGGATGGGATGGACCGCTACAGCGATTCCGCCCGATCCTGTCTTATGACGAGCTCGGCGCCATGCTCAACGGCACTCCCAGCGATCTGCACGACGCGATCTCGCGAGTCCTGGGAGTCGAACAGCTGACAGACGCGATCAATCGAATCTCAGTGCGGCACAAGGACCACAAGGCACCCGGTGACGACCTCGCGAAACGGCGTAGAGCGCTTGCCGACACGGTCGCAGAGCTTGACGATGAGCGGGCCGCGGCCGTGGCGCCGCTGCTGAAGAAGACGGCACCCGATCTGCTCCGGCTGCGTGCGTTGCTGCACGAGACCGAAGCGAGTGCGAGCGGACCGGTTCCGGAACTGCGCGCGCTCACAAACCTTACGGCCCCGGTCACACCAGACAGCGCCGTTGCTATCGCGAAACGGTTGCGCGAGAGCGATGCCGAGTTGGCCGAGCTCGTTGACGTGGCCAGTGACCGCAAGCTGGACACCTTGCGGTTGCTCGAACAGGCTCTGCAGGTACACGAAAAGCACGGCGACATGGCGTGCCCTGTGTGTCACGACGGCACACTTGACGCGACTTGGGCTCGCCAAAGCCGTGCCGCGGTGAGCGCGGACCATCAACACATGGCCGCACTGAACGGCGCCCGGAAACTGATGGAATTGGCACACGCCGAGGCTGTTCGTGCGCTGCAGCCCGTACCCGCCATCCTCGACCGCTCCCCTACTCAGGAGCTCGAGGAGACGGTGGCTGCCGTCCGCAGCATGTGGCAACAGTGGGCCGCGATCACGCGCGGCCCTGTCGCGCCGACGATGACGCAGCTCGCCGACCATCTGGAGACCAACGCCGCTGCACTCAGCGACGCGGTCGACGCGGTCAACAAGGCCGCGGCGGCATGTCTCGCGGAGCGCGAGGACCGATGGCAACCGGTGCACGCCGAGCTCCACGCCTGGTGCGCCGCATGGCAGGCATGGCTCACGGACAAACCCGTGGTCGATCAGCTCAACGAGGCCAAGAAGTGGCTTCAGGACAACGATCGCCGACTGCGCAATGAACGCCTCGCACCGATACGTGTCGGCGTCCAGCACGCGTGGGCGATGCTGCGGCAGGAAAGCAACGTCGAGATCGGTGACCTCTGTCTGGAAGGGTCCGCGACCCGGCGCAAGCTGCGCATCGACTCACTGGTCGATGGTGTGGCCGCGGATGGACTCACCGTGCTGAGCCAGGGCGAGCTCCACGCACTGGCACTCGCCCTGTTCCTGCCTCGCGCCACTATGGCCGAATCACCCTTCCGATTCCTGATTCTCGACGACCCCGTGCAAGCCATGGATCCGGCCAAGGTGGACGGACTCGTGACGTTGCTGAGCGAACTCGCCCAGACCCGGCAAGTCGTGGTCCTCTCCCACGATGACCGCCTGCCAGCCGCGGTCCGGCGGGGGAACTTCGCGGCCACGATCATGGAGGTCAACCGCGGCAAGGACTCTCAGGTGTCGATCACTACTCTCACCGATCCCGCTCGACGCTATATCGAGGACGCTTTCGGGCTTGTGCTCGAACACAAGAACGGCAGGCTCCCTGACGAGGCGATGCGCCGGACGCTCCCCGGCATGTTGCGCTTCGCAGTCGAAACAGCCGCCCGCCATACGTACTTCACGCGAAACATCAGAGCCGGACGGTCGCTCGAAACACTCGAGAGCGAGTGGGGTGCGGCGGCCACCACACGATCCAAGGTAATCCTCGGAGTGTTCGGCGAACCACGGGAACACCATGTGCTCGAACAGTGGGCACGAGCGCCATATCAGAAGTCCGCGCTGCACATCACGGGACCCAAGATGCACGACGGGCTCACCCCGGCCGCCGATCCACGCCAGGCGGCCAAGGACGTCCAGCGCCTGGTTGACGACATCGAGAAGGCGGGAAAGTGACCAGCCTGCTGACTCTGGCTGCGGCGCAGGTCTCCCGGCAATCCCCGCACAGCAATCGGATCGCGGCCTGGCTGGCCCGCACCGCGTTGGAACAAATCGTCGACGAACTCCTGCGCGCAAAGGGAATCAACCCGGGCAGGGCCAGCAGCCGGGCCCGCCTGGCCTGCCTCGAGATCGCCTACCGCGATGAGCGTGACGTGCCGTTCCGATCTCAGTACGCGTGGACGCGGTTGTCCGAGGCGTGCCACCAGCACGCGTACCAGCTGTCCCCCACATACCAGGAAGTGCAGCACCTGCTCGAGATCGTGCGCAGTCTGCAGGCGAGCCAGCCACCAGTCCAGTCCCCCGGAGAAAAGGCAACCAGCGATGAGCACTGACCGAGATTCGATGTACCGCAACCACGATCCGGCCCTGGGTGGGGCACCAGACCGAACGATCACCGACCACGACCGCGGTGTCACGATCTCTCTTCGAAAGCTGGCGTCGCGACAGTGGCGTTTCGTGGTGCGGCTCGCAGAGTTCGAGCAGTACGGCGGCATGCGAATCGGCGAAACCGTCTGCGAGGGAGAGCGATCGACAACTCGGCGGGCCGAATCGTTGGCTCTGGAGCTCGCCAGAGCGTTCGAACAGCAGGCACGCGCGATGGTTGCGGCCACGGTGGCCGAGCGCAACGAACGGGATGCAGAATGGCGTCGCCGGGACAACGAGCAGATCGAGCGAGACCAACACAATGCCTCGGTAGTAGCCGCGACGCTGCAGCGACTGCTCCACTTCGGGGATCCACTACGCAAAGCTGGAGAATGGCGGCGCGGCGACGTCATCGAAACCGCCCCGTTCCGCCCAGGCACAGGGAAGCCGGTGTCCGCGGCAGACCTCGCCGCATTCACCGTCATCGCCGCTGACCGCACCGACCCGGACGTCTACGCGGTGTGCACCACCCACAGGGCAATCTACGGAACATACAGCCAGGGCCACGCGCGCGAACTGCTCTCGAAGCGCGACCGATGGTGCCCCGGTTGCAACACCATGGACGGCATCTCCCGGTAGTCGCGCGAACAAAGGAAAGCGATGGCAATTTCACAGGGGGCGAGAGGCGCTCAGCGAGGCTTCGGCACTATCCGTGGTCTGGCTCGAGATCCGCGATCGGTCGGACTTCGACCACGAATACTGCCAGTGGCTTTGCGATATCGCACGATGGCAAACCATTCTTCGTCGGGCGTGACGCGCCAACGCACTACGCTGCCATAGCGCACTCCGTCGGTCGTCGCGACCCTGCAATTCTCGAGAAGGGACTCGTCCACATGATCAGGCGAACATCGCGGGCTTGCTGGCTTCTCCAGCGCATCAAAGAACTTGTGGAGCCGCCGATCAATAGCGTCATATCCGCCGCAGCTACGAGCAGTGACTGGTCCATCTGGAGTACGACGCAGTGACGATCGGAGTAGAAGATGGAAACGGAGGGGTCTCCTGGGCTGGTGAGCGCCCAGACAAGTTTGTTGGGCGGCAAAGGGTTTCGACTTCTATTCTCGTCATCAACCGGGTTCCGACGCTCATACCGCCACACGCCGGTGTGGTACCAACCCCGTTCTTCCGACGGATCCCGTTTCGGTGCCGTCACGTCCGCCCATTGATCCATCGTTTACGCATAACACGTAATCAACTGCCGTGCAGCGAATATGAACCGCCTGTAAGTGTTGGAGCTGGCTGGCAGTCGGGTAACCGCGCTACGCGGAACACTTTTCATCGGACCATACTCGCGACGTGGGCGAATACTTCTACGAGGTGATCGCGGTTGCGGCGGCCAGTCTCCTTGTCGGGCTGGTTGATAGACAACGGACCCGGATGGGCAGTGAACACGACCTCGGCACCGTGAAACCGCCGATGGTTCGGTCCCACAGCTGCTTTCCAGGCTGGCCAAGTCTGTGTTTTGCCCATGACAATGACCGCCGCGAGGTCACCGGGCAGCAGCTCGACCACCTCTTCCAGATAGCGCCGTGCGCGCCGTGCCTCTGCTCCCAGCGAGCGCCGGCCTTTTGCAGGATTGGCCACCCACCACGGTATGACGTTCCACGGAACGTAATCGGCGTACCGCAGAGAGGTCTCCAGACACAGCTTGTACACGTTGTGCGCGGTCTGGTCGTTGTTGTGCAGGCTGATGAAACCAGACTCGCCATCCGCCGCACCGGACGGATCTTGCAGCAGCATTAGTACTTTTGCTCCGCCTGATGCCGCCCACGGATCGAAGTACGGCACGCTCTCGCCGGTTGCGGCCCGTACCCCGTCCACCCACTTGTTGAGCTCGCCGATCGGACCGGTGTAGCGCTCTGCCAGCCGATCTGCGACATTTTGGGGTGTTACGACGTTGCTCAGCAGCTCACCACGGTCGTAAGCGATTCGGTTCTTCACGCCACGGTAGGAGATAGGTGCCATGTCGGTAAGGTCGGCGCGCGGCGAGAGACTGTTAGCGGCGATTGATTCCGACACCGTCCCGAAGTGACTCGGAAATTACCGTCACTACGACGAATCGCGATCGGCGGTCAGCTTCGGCGGCACGTACAGAACGAATGGGTCTGTGTGATGGTTCACCGCAGCCCGTAACACCACGAGGCGGCGGAGAAATGTCCGGGACTTCGCACATGCGAACAGCGCTCGACGCGTTCCGCGCCGCGACAATGCTTGCAGGTGAAGCCTTTATACGCCTCGCCCTGATCCGCAGCGGCGGACAACTACAGAGGCATGGCGACGCACCAGCGGTCGAATGCGTGAATATCCCTACCCTGCTTCGAGTTCCGCCAATACTCGTCCTGCGCAATGATCAGGTACCGGGAACGCGCACCAGACGGGAACGCCTCAACCTTCCAGTACCGCACCGGCGTTGCCGACTCAGGCGTCTGCCACCGATAGCCGTTATAGCCGTCGCCGCCGAAGCTCTGTTCGTTGGGCGGGAGTGAGTCGACGACCCGGCGCACATCCGACTGCGCCAGATAAGCCAACACCACATATGTGGGTTTGTCAGTGAAGCCCCAGCAATCCCATGCGTCGGTCCACGGACCGAGATTCAGCGAGTCGTCGTTATGGGGCGCTATCAACGTACTGCCCGTGGTTTCGTGGTAGCACTTGTGCCCGTCGTAGCCGGTTCCGGATACACCCGATCCGACCGGTTGCACCAGACCAGGAAAGGCATCCTTCATCTTGGCGAGCTCCGACTCACCCTCGCCCTTGCCCTTGCGGATGACGACCAACGCCAGGACTGCAGCCACGACGAGCGCCACCACCACTCCAACGACGATCCAGCCAGTGGGATTCGACGACCTGGGCATTCCGGGGTACGGCGGTATACCTGGCTGCGGCGCAAATCCCGCCGGCGGCGGCCAACCACCTTGATTGACAGGAAAGTTGGGGTAGGGAGGTTGGGGTGCCGGTGCGGACCAGTTCTGCCCGTTGTAGCGCATGCTTCCCCCTGTTATTGATGAACGGGAAGCGACACTACCAGCCGTAAACTTCTGCAGTACATAGCATTACGTCCTGCAGGGGAGTCTCCATTCATATCATCTCAATTTCGCCGTCGGTCGATGATTTGACGGCCCGATAGCCGACTTCCGGACGAAGATCGTCGCGCAGCAGCGCCAGGATCGCTTCCTCGTGCACATCCGTGCGGTACTGCTCGTGCGCATAGGCCAGCGCGATGTCCTCGGCGACCTGATCCCGAGATGTGTTGCGTAAGTGGGGGTATCGAATCGCCACAGTCGCGTGTTCGGTGCGGCAGACCGAACCATCGCGACGATGACGAACCCGGCCGGGTCGATTTCGGCCCGTGTGTGGATACGATCCCGGGTTTCCGAGGCACCCCAAGCACTACTCGCGCACCGGTGCCAACACTCCGGCGGTCAACGCCGTCCCGATCAACTCCGCTGCCCGCGTAGCCACATCCGCGGTCCGCGCCGCGGCCACTCGCAACAAGTGCAGTTTCCGGAATGCCTCCGCATACGGCTTCTGCTCCGCGAGCCGCAGGATCGGGATACGCAACCGCATTGGATCGAGCCGAATCGTGGTCGAACCGAACATCGCCGCCGAGTTGTCCGGGCTGCCGATGAACCCAGCGAAGAACCACGGATCCATCCGGGTCAGGTCGGTCCGAAACACGATCACGCCGGAACCGGGAACTGCTCCAACGTCGGCGCCCTCGGCAACCCGAGTACCTTGGGCGGCACCGTGGTCGTCGCGGAATCTGGATACCAGAACGTCGCCTTCGCGGATCAGTTCGGCAGACACCGGTACATCCGGATTGGTAAGGCCGGATGGGCCGCGTCCGGAAAGGAGATCGCGTCCGGACAGGACCGGGCGCTGGGGGGAGTCGGAATCTGCGGCTTCGGGGGTTGTCGGCACGAGCCGAACTGCCCCACCGCGTTCGAGATCACCAACGGTGGCGGTGCGCAGTCCCGCGCCGGTGCCGGCGGACCAGTCCTCGACGGTTGCGGCGATGCCGCGGAGTTCGATGAGATGCTCGCCGAGATGTCCGATAGCAGCGTGCGCGGAGGCCGCGACATTGCCGGGGTCGATGGCGGCGCGAACTCGGCGCGCCGGGGTCAGGTCGATATCGTCGTCGAGGATGTCCATCGTGCGCACTACCGCGGTGAAGTCCGCAACAGCGGCGGCATCGACGTCACCGCGGTCGAATGCGCGCCACGAGTCGATGACTCGTTCGGAAAGACCTTGCCAATCGGACTGAATTTCACCACGGGTGGGCATCCTCGCCATGTCGGCAAACAGCACCGAGTCCGCAGACCCGCCACCGGGCCGGCGCAGCACCCAGATCTGTAACCCGACCTGTCGTGGCGTAGACGCCCCCTGCGGCAGCGCGATCACCGCTCGCAGGGCGCCACCGCGCAGTAGCTCCATCCGGATCCGACGGCCGGACGTACGGGATGCAACGGCAGGTGGCAGCAGAACGACAGCGGTCCCGCCGACGCGCAGGTGCGCGAGGATGTGCTGCACCCAGGCGAGTTCGGATTCGCCGCGCGGCGGCACCGAGTACTCCCAGCGGAGATCGAGCGCCAACCGGTCTGCGCCCCAATCACGTTGCGCATAGGGAGGGTTGGCGAGCACGGCATCGAACTCCTCACCGGGGAAAGCGTCGGCTAAGAGGCTGTCGCCGGTGCGGATGTCGACCATAGCTGCGGGGACCTGCGCGTGCAGTAGAGCGGCGGTCCGGGCGGCCTGAACGGGGAGCACGTCCTGACCGGACAGGGAAGCGACGCCGATGCGAGCTGCTTCGACAAGGAGGGTTCCGCTGCCACAGGCGGGATCGAGCAGGGTCTGCGGTGTCGGGGGAGCCGCTGCCGCGAGGATATCGGTCATCAGAGCAGCGACCGGTTGCTCCGTCGGGTAGACACCGGTGCTGGGGGCGGCGTCCAAGCCGCGATCAGCGAGCACATCCAAGATCTGTTTGACATCGGTCGCCGTGACAGCGTCGCGAATGGCAGTCAGCAGCGGTGTCGCCGGAGCCGAGGTCTCGTCGCCTACAAACAACATCAACTCGGGGATCGATGCGGGGTCGACTTCAGTGCGCAGCATCGTACGCAGTCGTTGAACCGGCGAGTCGGCGATCTGCACCCTGTGGTCGCGCAGCCACTCCTGCACGTCACCGAGATCGAACAGAGGTCGAGCTTCGGAGCCACCGGCCACCGGAACCGGGAAGTCGGCGTGCCTGCGTCGCCAGTTGCTGACAGTGGCGCGAGTAACACCGGTCAGCCGGGCGATCTCTGCGGCGGCGACCGTGGGGGTTGAGTCCGACATGAGCCTCCCTTTCGAGCTGCCCACGCGGTGGAGCTCGTCAAAGTCAAACTAACACGGTCAAAATTGACGATGTTTTCAACAAACTCGCAAAACTACGGTCAACGCTCATCGGCGATCTCACTGAAAACGTTGTTAGTCCTAGACGACGCGGATCCTACTTTTGTCATGTCGGTAGCGCACCACCGCCGACCACGGAGCAGACCGAAGTCGTTGCTCCGCAACAGATCCCGAGTGTGACTCGGCCTCTCTGCGGCCGTTCCTCGTCGTGACTTCAGCAACCCCGAGAGAAGAGCGGATGCCCACCTAAAGACAGCCTCGACACCGTCGGCGCCAGTCCGGAACCCGCGGAGCCGACACCCCTCAACGGCGGCATGGGCGTGCGGGATTCGAAACTGGGGGCCGCCAGCCGGTGCTGGTTTTCGACGGAGTGGCAAGGGATCTGTTCGACTCCGCCGTGAAGGCCGGCAAGGTCAACTGCAGCGGGCACGCTGAGTACGGGCTCACCCGGCCCAGTGTTCCACTGCGGGTTCGTGCCCGGCCTATTTCGTATGCTGGACCCGCGCGCTCGCGTACAGGCAGATAGCTGCTGCGGCGGCAAGGTTGAGACTCTCGGCGCGGCCATGGATCGGGATACGCACCCGATGGTCGGCCCGAGTGGCGACCAACGGATCCAGGCCGTGCGCCTCATTACCGAACAGCCAGGCCACCGGTCCAGCCAGCAGTTCGTCGGCGTCGTCCAGATCGACCTCACCCTTGGCGGCAGTAGCGAGCACCGTAATACCCGCTGCCGCAACGGCATCGAGCACCTCGCCCACATCGCGATGCCGCGCGATCGGCACATGGAACAAACTGCCCGCACTCGCGCGGACGCATTTGCCATTGTGCGGATCGACCGCATCCCCCGCCAGCACAACGCCATTCGCGCCCACCGCATCGGCGACTCGAATGAGAGTGCCCGCATTGCCGGGCTCGGCGATCTCGACCGGGACGGCGAGCAGTGTCGGCCGCTCGGCCAGCACGTCCGCCAGCGGCACGTCGATGTGGTCGCACACCGCGACAAGCCCCGGCGCGGTGACGGTTTCACCGAGGTGCTCGGCGGCGCGCTCACTCACCAATGTGGTGCGCACACCCGCGGCGGCGGCCCCGGCGATCAGCTGATTCTCCCGAACCGCGGCGTGCATCGAGTAGAACAGCTCCCGCACCCGACCGGTTTCCAGTGCCGCCGCAACGGAATTCGCGCCCTCGGCCAGAAACTGCCCGTGCTTGCGGCGGGCCGCGGCGCGCTGGAGCTTGACAGCGGAAACGACCCGGGGATTATGCTCGGAGAGCGCATCCACGGGTCGTTCCGAATGCTGTGTCGTCACGCAGGTGCGGATCAGGCAGCCGGGGCGTTGACGTCCTGCGGCAGAGCGGCCTTGGCGACGGCGACCAGACCGGCGAACGCCTCCGCGTCGGAGACGGCGAGCTCGGCGAGGATCTTGCGGTCCACCTCGACACCGGCGGCCTTGAGGCCCTGGATGAAGCGGTTGTAGGTGATGTCGTTCAGGCGCGCCGCGGCGTTGATGCGGGCGATCCAGAGCTTGCGGAAGTCACCCTTGCGCGCCCGGCGGTCCCGGTAGGCGTAGGTGAGCGAGTGCAGCTGCTGTTCCTTGGCCTTGCGGTACAGCCGCGAGCGCTGGCCGCGGTAGCCCTTGGAGGCCTCGAGAACGGAACGGCGCTTCTTCTGCGCGTTGACGGCCCTTTTGACGCGTGCCATGGGTCAGTCCTTATTAGATCTAGGGGGCGCATGCGTGGCGGCCCCGGAATTGGTCGGTGGTCGCGTCCGGAATCCCGGTCGCGCGGGTGCTGCTACCTGGGGTCTTAGAGACCCAGGAGACGCTTGACGCGAGGGACGTCGACAGACGCGACGGCTTCCGTGCCGTCCAGACGACGAGTCCGGCGAGTGGACTTGTGCTCGAGCAGGTGGCGACGGTTCGCCTGCTGACGCAGCAGCTTGCCACGGCCCGAAACCTTGAATCGCTTCGAGGCGCCGCTGTGGCTCTTCATCTTCGGCATGGATTCCTCTATCTGTCTCGTACCGGTGGTCCTCGTCGGACCACCGGTTTTCTGATCGGTATTACTGCGGGTCGGCCGGCGCGGCCTGTTCGGCGACCGGTGCGCCCGCGGCAGGTGCGGGAGCGGCAGGCGCTTCGGTGGCGGCGGGACGCGGTGCCCGCGAATCCTCCTGCGCCTTCACCCGCGTCTTCGCACCCTTATGCGGTGCGAGGACCATGGTCATATTGCGACCGTCCTGCTTGGCGGAGGTCTCGACGAAACCCAATTCGGCGACGTCGGAGGCCAGACGCTGCAGCAGCCGGAAGCCCAATTCGGGACGCGACTGCTCACGACCGCGGAACATGATCGTGACCTTGACCTTCGAGCCAGCCTCGAGGAAGCGAACAACGTTGCGCTTCTTGGTCTCATAGTCGTGGTCGTCGATCTTGGGACGGAGCTTCTGCTCCTTGATCACGGTCTGCACCTGGTTCTTGCGAGACTCGCGCGCCTTCTGCGCCGTCTCGTACTTGAACTTGCCGTAGTCCATGATCTTGCAGACCGGTGGACGGGCATCCGGCGCGACCTCGACCAAGTCGAGATCCGCCTCGAGGGCGACGCGTAGTGCATCTTCAACACGCACGATCCCAACCTGTTCACCACCCGGTCCGATAAGTCGGACCTCGGGAACGCGGATGCGATCGTTGATGCGGGTCTCAGTGCTGATGGGGCCTCCTAGGTCAAGCGGTGTCGTCAGACGACCGCACGCAATAACGGCAACCCCTTTTCAACACAAAGGCCCCGGTGCGGTATTCCGCCACGGGGCCCGAGTCGACCGGCCTTCGACCACGAGCATGCTCGTGTCGACCTTGTCCGTGATGATCCTCGCCGAGGACCCTCCGCACAAGAAACCCGCCCAGGCAGGGCGGGGGACCGGACCGTTTGACCAGTACGATTGCTCGTCGGCAACGGTGGGAGTCGGGCTCCACTTATCAGCCCCGGGCAAGCCCGGGGCGGTCGTCAGCGGAAAGTCTAACATTCCCACTCGCTATCGCCGAATCGCCCCGCCCCGCCGACCGTGTCCGACCACCACGATGCCATCCTCGTGCCTATGAGTGACGAGGCAGTATCCGATGCGACCGACGTCCGCGAGTTGGCCGAGATCCCCGCGGTCGAGATCATCAGCCGCGCCGCGATGATGCTGATGAGCGCGGCGGCGGAGAAGCTCGGACTCGCCGACGAGGATCCGGACAACAGTCCGCGCCGCGATCTGGACGAGGCGCGCCGCCTGATCACCGCGCTCGCCGGGCTGATCACCTCGTCTATCGAATATTTCGGTCCGCATGCCGGTCCGTATCGCGACGGCCTGAAGTCGTTGCAGCTCGCCTTCCGTGAGTCCTCGGCACATCCGGACGAGCCGGGCAAGGGTCCGGGCGAGAAGTACACCGGCCCGGTCTACGCCTAGCTAAATTTTGCCCAGCGGGAAACATTGCCCGCTGGGCAAGTTCCGTCGTACTCTGGTGTCATGCCAGATGAGCAAATCCTCGGCCTTCGCGAACGCAAGAAGCTCGACACCCGCAAGGCACTCAGCGATGCGACGCTCGAGCTGGCATTCGAACGCGGACTGGCCAATATCACCAGAGAGGACATCGCCGCCCGCGCGGGCGTGTCGGTCCGGACCTTCAACAACTACTTCACCGGTAAGCACGAGGCACTGGCCTACCGGCAGACCGAGCGGATCCAGCGCAGTCTGATCGCACTGCGGAACCGGCCTCTGCACGAGCCGCTCTGGACCGCGATCACCGCGGCGGTCCTCGAACCACTCGAGGCCGACGGCGCCGGAGACCACCCGCCGACCGCGCGCCAACTGGCGGTCATTCGCGATCTGCTCGAGGCGCCCGAGACCCGAACCGCGGTGTCCAAGGCGGTATCCGACGACTGGATCGAGGCGATCGCGGCACGCACCGGGACCGACGCGGCCCGCGATCTGTATCCACGCCTCGTCGTCGGCGCGATCGGCGCGATCTACCAGGCCGCCACCGCGACCTATGTGTACGCGGATCCGCCGGTATTGCTCACCACACTGCTACGACAAGCCATCGACGAGGTAGCCGCGGGACTTCCCGCGCCTTCCGTCGACGACTGACACCGCACACTCACTTTTCGAAGGCAACAAGAGGTGTATTTGTCATGCCCGAAAACTCTTACGACGTAGTCATTTCCGGTGCCGGACCCAACGGGCTCATGCTCGCCTGCGAACTCGCGCTGACCGGCGTGCGTCCCATCGTGCTGGAGAAACTGAGCGAGCCCAGCGCCGAGCCGAAAGCGAACGGCCTTGTCGGCCAGGTGATTCGGCTGCTGGATATGCGCGGCCTGTACCACGAATTCGGCGGCGCGCCGGGCGCTCCGCAGCCCGTGCCCGGCTATCTGTTCAGTGGGATGCCGGTGTCATTCGCCGAAGTCGCGAACAATCCGATGTACGCGCTGCTCATACCCCAGCCGAAATTGGTTCGCCTGTTGGAGAAAAGGGCACGCGAACTCGGCATCGAAATCCGTTGGGGCCATGAGCTGACCGATCTGGTCCAGCAGGACGGGAGCGTGACCGTCACAGTGACGGGTCCCGACCGCGAGTATGACCTGACCACCACGTACTTGGTCGCGGCTGACGGCGGCAAGAGCTTCGTCCGCAAACACATCGGAATAGAATTCAGGGGCAGCACAAACGCATCGAAGTTGGTCCGGATGGCGCATGTGAGCGTGCCGGAGGAACTGCGAACCGGAGACGGCGGCATCCTGATTCCCGGCCTCGGGCGACTTCCCTTCGGACACAATCGACTCGAACGTGGCATGTTCATCTTCGCAGAGCTCGAACGCGGCCGCCCGTTGGTCGCGACCATGGAGTTCGACGGCGATCCGGTACCGGAGGACACGCCGATGACGCTCGACGAACTACGCGCGAGTCTGCGGCGGGTGCTCGGTGTCGACCTGCCGATCGCGCCACCGCCCGGATCCGGCCCGCACGCCCTGCGCCGGACCGAAGGCCAGAACACTCGACTGGCCGAACGCTATCGCGACGGAAATGTGTTCCTGCTCGGCGATTCCGCCCACGTGCACTCGGCGATGGGCGGCCCGGGCCTCAACCTCGGTTTGCAGGACGCGGCCAATCTCGGTTGGAAGCTCGCCGCACAGGTGAACGGCTGGGCACCCGTGGGACTGCTGGACACCTATCACTCCGAGCGATACCCGGTCGGCGAGCGAGTCATGATGCACTCACTGTCCCAGCTCGCACTGATGGCGCCCGGTCCGGAGGTCACCGCGCTGCGCGAGTTCATGGGCGAACTACTCAAAGCACCTGAAAGCGCTGGGCATATCGCGCATCTGCTGGCCGGATCCGATATCCGCTACGACATCGGTGATCCGCACCCACTGTCCGGACGCATGGTCCCTGACCTCACCCTCGAAACCTCGGACGGCCGAACGCGTATCGCCGATCTGCTGCACTCGGCACGAGCTGTACTGGTCCAATTGACGGAGAACAGCGGGTTCGCCGATATCGCGGACGGCTGGAACGACCGGGTCGATACCGTGATCGCGACCTGTCCGGACGCGCCCGCTGACGCGCTGCTCATCCGACCGGACGGATATGTGGCCTGGGCAGGTGAAGTCGGCACCGAAGACGACCGACTCCGGAACGCATTGACGCGGTGGTTCGGTCCAGCTCGAAGCTCGTAGGCACGCCGATGTGGCCCGCCCGGAATCGCGGAGATGCCCCCGGGTGGGCCGCAAGCGATGCGGGCGATCCGTGCCGCCGCTGCCCGTCGATCTCACGGGGCGATCCCGCTCGACCCAAAGTAGTTCATCTTGTGAACAATGAAACGCTTTGCGCGCGTGGCCATCTCGGCGACCCGGACATATTACTGCGGATTTGTGTTGCGCCAGGTCCGGCGTGCGATGCTCACTGCATGGCACGGATACTTCTGATCCCCGGATTCTGGCTCGGCGCGTGGGCATGGGACGACGTCGCGGCCGAGCTGCGCGGCCGGGGTGACGATGTGTTGGCGCTGACGCTGCCCGGCCTCGACCCGGACGATGACGACCGGCTCGGCGCGACCCTGGAAATGCAGGCGCAGGCCATCCTCGACGAAATCGCCCCCGATGAAGCCGTGGTGGTCGTCGCGCACTCCGGCGGCGCGGCGCCCGCCTATCTCGCCACCGATATCGCCCCGGAACGCTTCAGCCGCGGCATTTATGTCGACGCCGCTCCGCTACCGAATGGCTTCATCCTCAATTCCGCACTGGATGCGACCGTTCGCGAACTCGCACTGCCGGATTGGGATCAGTTGGAGGCCGACGGCAATAGCCTCACCGGACTGGACGAGGCGTCCCTGGCCCGGTTCCGCGAATGTGCCGTATCCGAACCCGCCGGAGTCGCCGCCGCTCCCCTGCGACTGAGCGATTCCCCGGCGCGCCATGCCATCCCGACGACGGTGATCTGCAACAGCATCACCGCGGACCTGGTCAAAAAACTCCGCGACGCGGGTCAGGAACCAATGTTCGCCGAGTTGGCCGAGATCGACGCCGAATACGTCGATCTGCCCACCGGCCATTGGCCGATGTGGTCCCGATACAAGGAACTCGCCGAACTGATCCACTGCATCGCGAACCGCTGAGCCCGCAACCTCGACGGTAGTCAAATGGTGGCTCCAAACACACTCGCGACCACCATTTGACTACCGTCGCCGAAAAGTCATTTTGGCCAGGTCGAGCTGCGATAGGTCCTGTTGTTCTGCACCGACTCCACGGGTCCGGCCAGCCCAGCAACAATTTGCCTGTGGTCGCGTTCTAGAGCGTTTTGGCGAGGATAGTCGAATGGTGGTTGTAGGTGCTGTTTCGAGCAACCATTTGACTACCCTCGCTAGGTTTTGCTCTGCCGAGAAGTCAGCGGAGCGCGGCGGCCTTCCGCGATGCGCGCTTCGCGGCGGCGGCATTCGGTGCCGGAATCTTGGTCGCCGTTGCCTTGGTGGCCGACGAATTGTTCGTCGCCTTCTTGGCCGGGGCTTTCTTCGCCGCTGCCTTCTTGGCCGGAGCCTTGGGCTCGGTCGCGGCGGGCAGTGCCAGGACCTCTTTCAGGAACTGGCCGGTGTAGCTGTCGCCCACTGAGGCGATATCTTCCGGGGCGCCTTCGGCGACGACCGTGCCGCCGCCGGAGCCGCCCTCGGGACCCATATCGACCACCCAGTCGGAGGTCTTGATGACGTCCAGATTGTGTTCGATGACGATGACCGTATTGCCCTTGTCCACCAGGCCGTTGATGACGAGCAGCAGCTTGCGGATGTCCTCGAAGTGCAGGCCGGTGGTCGGCTCGTCGAGGATGTAGACGGTGCGTCCGGTGGAGCGCTTCTGCAGTTCGGCCGCCAGTTTGACGCGCTGCGCCTCACCGCCGGAGAGGGTGGGCGCACTCTGGCCGAGTCGCA
The DNA here is from genome assembly GCF_001613225.1 of Nocardia pseudovaccinii NBRC 100343. Taxonomy (GTDB): domain Bacteria; phylum Actinomycetota; class Actinomycetes; order Mycobacteriales; family Mycobacteriaceae; genus Nocardia; species Nocardia pseudovaccinii. The sequence continues at coordinate 9,879 of NZ_BDBY01000206.1, read as the reverse complement.
CATAACCCAGGCCGACGTCGACCAGGGTCTTGAGGTAGCGGTGGATCGAGGTGACCGGCTCGAAGAATCCCGCGGCCTCCTCGATCGACATATCGAGCACCTCGGCAATGGTCTTGCCCTTGTAGTGCACCTCGAGCGTCTCCCGGTTGTACCGGGCGCCGTGGCAGACCTCGCACGGAACATACACATCCGGCAGGAAGTTCATCTCGATCTTCAAAGTGCCGTCACCCGAGCATGCTTCGCAGCGGCCGCCCTTGACATTGAACGAGAACCGGCCGGGCTGGTAGCCGCGGACCTTCGCCTCGGTGGTTGCCGCGAACAGGGTCCGGATCTTGTCGAATACGCCGGTATAGGTGGCCGGATTCGAGCGTGGCGTCCGGCCGATCGGCGACTGGTCCACCTGCACGAGCTTGTCCAGATGATCGAGGCCGTTGATCCGGGTGTGCCGACCAGGCACCTGCCGCGCACCGTTCAGCTTGTTCGCGAGCACGGTCGCCAGAATGTCGTTGACCAGCGTGGACTTACCGGAACCGGAAACACCGGTGACCGCGGTGAGCACGCCGAGCGGGAAGCTGACATCGATATTGCGCAGGTTGTGCTCGTTCGCACCGACCACGGTGAGCTGGCGCTTCTTGCTGACCGGCCGCCGCACCATCGGCACCTCGATGCGCTCGCGGCCCGAAAGATATGCGCCGGTCAGCGATTTCGGGTCGGTGAGCAGTTCCTGATACGGACCGCTGTGCACGACTTCACCACCGTGCTCACCGGCCAGCGGACCGATATCGACCACCCAGTCCGAGGCCCGAATGGTGTCCTCGTCGTGTTCGACCACGATCAGCGTATTGCCGAGATTCCGCAGCCGCGTGAGCGTTTCGATGAGCCGCCGGTTGTCGCGCTGATGCAGACCGATCGAGGGTTCGTCGAGCACATACAGCACACCGACCAGCCCGGATCCGATCTGGGTCGCCAACCGGATGCGCTGCGCCTCACCACCGGACAGCGTCGCCGCGGCCCGCGACAGGCTCAGATACTCCAGTCCGACATCGAGCAGGAAGCCCAGGCGCGCCTGCACTTCCTTGAGCACCTGCCCGGCAATGGCGGTCTCCCGCTCCCCCAGCGTCAAGGCGTTCAGGAATGCCGAGCAATCACCGATCGACAATTCGCTCACATCGGCGATGGACTTCTTCGCACCGCCCGAGGCGATGGTGACGGCCAGAATTTCCGGCCGCAGCCGAGCACCGTTGCACACCGGGCACGGCACATCGCGCATGTACCCGTCGTAATGCTCCTTCATCTGCTCGGATTCGGTGCTCTCCATGCGCCGCTGCAGGAACGGCATCACGCCCTCGAAATCGGCATAGTACGAACGCTTCCGGCCGTACCGGTTGGTGTAGGAGACGTGCACTTGATCCGAACTGCCCTCCAGCACCGCCTTGCGTGCCTTCGGCGGCAGGTCCTGCCACGGCGTATCCATGGAGAATCCGATGGATTCGGCCAGACCCGACAGCAGCCGGGTGAAGTATTCCGCGGTCTGTCCACGCGACCACGGTGCGATCGCGCCCTCGGCCAGGCTCAATTCGGGATCTGGCACCACCAGATCCGGATCGACCTCCTTGCGGATGCCGAGTCCGGTGCAGTCCGGGCACGCGCCGTAGGGCGAGTTGAACGAGAACGAGCGCGGTTCGAGATCCTCGATATCCAGAGGGTGACCGTTGGGGCAGGCCAGGCGTTCGGAGAAACGGCGCTCCCGATCGTGGGCGTGCTCGTCGCGGTCGACGAAGTCCAGTACCACGATGCCGTCGGCCAGCCGCAGCGCGGTCTCGATCGAATCGGTAAGCCGCTGTTTGGAACTCGACTTCACCTGGAGCCGGTCCACCACGACCTCGACGTCGTGCTTCTCCTGCTTCTTCAGCTTCGGCGGATCGGTGAGCGGATACACCACACCGTCGACCCGGACGCGCGAATAGCCCTGGCTGTTCAGTTGGTCGAACAGATCGACGAATTCGCCCTTGCGGGTGCGCACCACCGGCGCGAGCACCTGGAATTTGATGCCCTCCTCCATGGCGAGCACCTGATCCACGATCTGCTGCGGACTCTGCTTGGCGATCAGCTCACCGCAGACCGGGCAGTGCGGAGTACCGGCGCGCGCATACAGCAGGCGCAGGTAGTCGTAGACCTCGGTGATGGTGCCGACCGTCGACCGGGGGTTGCGGTTGGTCGACTTCTGATCGATCGAAACGGCAGGGGAAAGTCCCTCGATGAAGTCGACGTCCGGCTTGTCCATCTGCCCGAGGAACTGGCGCGCGTAGGCCGACAGCGATTCGACATAGCGGCGCTGCCCCTCGGCGAAGATCGTGTCGAAGGCGAGGCTGGATTTGCCCGAACCGGATAGACCGGTGAACACGATGAGACTGTCGCGGGGCAGATCGAGGTCGATGCTCTTGAGATTGTGCTCCCGAGCTCCGCGCACAGTGAGGCGTTCCGCCACCAGGTGTCCCTTCTCGATCGTGTCGGTCCAACAGACGTGATACCCCCAGCGCCATGCTAGGCCGACCCACCGACAAGTTTCGTCGCACGCCGGGTTCCCCGGTCATCGGTCCAGGTCAGGAGTCGGATCGACGCAGCTTTCCAGCCAATCCGCTGAGCTGCCAGCCCCCATTGTCCACGGTGACGGTGAGCACATCCGACCCAACCCGCACCCCGCTCACCCGCAGGGGCAGGTACCGATCCGGCACCGCGGGCGCGACCGATGCCGACCCGGTACCCGGCTCCAACCGCAACATGCTCCGCATGAAAAGCAGCGGCGCCGCCGACGCCCACGCCTGCGGTGAGCAGGAGGTCGGATACGGCACCGGAGCGTCGAATTCCGCGCGGTCGAAACCGCTGAACAGCTCGGGCAGTCGATAGCCGAAGCGGGTGGACGCGTCGAGCACCCCGTCGATCACACGGTTGGCGTGTTCGGTGAAGCCGTAGCGCATCAGCCCGGCTGCGCAGATCGCGTTGTCATGCGGCCACACCGATCCGTTGTGATAGCTCACCGGGTTGTAGGCACCCATATTGGTGGCCAATGTGCGGATGCCCCACCCACTGAACATCTCCGGCGACAGCAGGTGATCCGCGACCGATCGCGCCTTGTCCTCATCGATGATCCCGGTCCACAGGCAGTGTCCGATATTCGAGGTCAGCGCGTCGATCGGCCGCTTGTGCCCGTCCAGACCGAGGGCGAACCAACCGTGCTCGGGCAACCAGAACGCCTTGTTGAACGCTTCCTTCAATGCGGCCGCCTTGACCCGGAACCGATCCGCGGTCGGGTGATCACCCACATCCGCCGCGAGCGCCGCCCGCGCCACATACGCGGCATATACATATCCCTGCACCTCGGCCAGCGCGATCGGCGCCTCGGGCAGCCTGCCGTCGGCGAAGTTCACTCCGTCCCAGGAGTCCTTCCACCCCTGATTCGCCAAACCGTGCTCAGCCGCGCGCTGATACTCGACGAATCCGTCGCCGTCCGCGTCACCGAAGTGTTCGATCCACTCCAGCGCCCGATCGGCGTGCGGCAGCAACTCGTCCCTGGTCTCGGCATCCAGTCCCCAGCGATGCAACTCGCCGAGCAACATCACGAAAAGTGGTGTGGCATCGGCGGTTCCGTAGTACACGGTGTCACCGCCGAGCAGCGACGTCGCCGCCCGTCCGAACCGCACCTCGTGCGGTATCTTTCCCGGCTCCTCCTCGGTCATGGCGCGAACCTCGCTGCCCTGCAGACCCGCCAGACTCTGCAGCGTGCCGACGGCGAGCCGCCGGTCCAGCGGCAACACCATCCACGAGGTGAGCAGCGAGTCCCGCCCGAACAGCGCCATGAACCACGGCGCGCCCGCGGCGACCACCGCCCGTTCCGGATGACCGGGATCGAAGATGCGCAGTGCGCCGAGATCGACGACAGCGCGGCGCAGTACCGCGGCGAGGGTCTGATCGTCGGTCTGTACCGACGGCGAATTCTCGTACCATTCGCGCATCCGCACTGCGGGCGCACTGTGCGAGATCGGATTCCCACACTGATGCCGCGGCGTCACCACCGAGCCGAGCGTCGGCTGGTACTGGATGCACACCGACCATTCCCCGCGCCCGGGCAGTTCGACCTGCCACCGCAATTCGCGATCGACCGCGGTCGCCCCCGCTGCGGTCACCGTCACCGCCAGCGGCAGATCGGTCCGGCTGATCTCGACCGTGCCCGCCGTCGCCTTGCTCTCGGTGACCACCACGCTGTCGCCGATCCGCCCCTCCTTCACCTCGAACAGATCGGCGAAATCGGCATCGAGTTCCAGCACCACCACACAGCTGATCGCCGCGCCGGAGAGATTGCGGACGGTCACGTCATCGCGCATACCGTCGCCGACATAGCGCGCGACGGTCACCAGTGCCGTGCTGTCGGCCCGTCCTGGCCGCGGCGGCGTCCTGGCCAGCAGCGTCGCGCTGTAGGGCTCGGTGTGCTGGACGGTGAGCGGTTGCGGCGCCAAACCGTCGACGGTCAGCCGCCACCGCGACAGCACCCTGGTATCGCGCACGAACAATCCCTCGGCACGATTCGGGCTGATGACACCGCCGTCCTCGCTGATGCAGAAGGTCGAGCCCTCGACCAAGGTGACCCCGGCGACCGCTCGGGGCGCCCCGGGATCGGCGCCGTCACCCCAGGGGCTCGTCAAGCTACCGGCGTGGGCGCCATGGCCCGGCTCGTCGCTACCCGAGGCGCCAGTGGCTCCTCGCGCGGTTCGGGGTGGTCGGCTCCCATCAGTGGACGCACCGGCTCAGTGTAGTAGCGCCACTGCTCCGGTTCGCGGATCTTGGTGATCATCACCGGTTTTCGGCGCGCCAGCCGGGCCGTCCGGACCGCCCGATGCACCCGTTCTCCGCATTCGTCCGGCCGACCAAGACGATGTAGCCACCGGTACGGGCACTCACGGCGGCACGATCAACCCGATCATCATGGACACGTCCACGCTTCTTCGGGTCCCGGCTGCGGATCGATAACCGGGAGCTCCCGAATGGCGCGGCCATGTGCGAAACGCCATTGCACGCCGCATTCTCCGCACCGGAACAGGGCGTCCCGGTGGTCGACGAAGGTACCGATAGCATGCGAACCACAATCGGGACAGCTCCGCGGCGGACCGAAAATATTGCCGAAATCGAGCGTCGCTGAATATGTCATTGTTCGACATAACTATGCATGGGGCCCTCCAAGGCCGCGCTACCGAAGACCGCTATGAATGACTTCGGCCTCAGCATACCCGGAACCCCGATTCGCACAATGCCATTCAAGCGGTCGGTTTCTTTCGGTGTTTCGATAGCGCTCGTCGGTAAATTCGAGTCGCCATTACTCGAAATTGTCGTTCCCGACATACCGGTGCGGCCCGCCGAGGGATACCTTGTCGGGTAGGACCAAACGCCGGGGGCGCACGAGATCCCCTGCACCGCACAGGAGGTCGCGTGATCACAGTGTTCCTCGTCGACGACCACGAGATCGTCCGGCGCGGCCTCGTCGACCTGCTGGAGAGCGATCCGGAACTCACCGTGATCGGCCAGGCAGGCGACGTCGCGGACGCCATGGCGGGCATTCACGCCCTGCGACCCGATGTCGCTGTACTGGACGTCCGACTTCCCGACGGCAACGGCATCGAACTGTGCCGCGACCTGCTCGCCGAAATCGACGATTTGCATTGCCTCATCCTGACGTCCTACACCGATGAACACGCCATGTTGGACGCGATACTGGCGGGCGCGAGCGGCTATGTCGTCAAGAACATCAAGGGCATGGAATTGGCTGCGGCGATCAAACAGGTCGGCGCCGGACGTTCGCTATTGGATAACCGCGCGGCGACCGCTCTCAAGGCCCGGCTACGCTCCAGCACCGAAAAAGACGGGCCGCTGGCCGGCCTCACCGAACAGGAACGCCGACTGCTCGCACTGCTCGGCGAGGGATTGACCAATCGACAAATCGCGGCGCGAATGTTCCTGGCGGAGAAGACCGTCAAGAATTACGTCTCCCGGCTTTTGGCCAAACTCGGGATGGAACGGCGCACCCAAGCCGCGGTGCTGGCCTCCAAACTGCGTGAGAGCTAGCGGATTTCGACCGGAACGACGATGGTGAGATCCCCGTCGTAGCGGCGGTACAGCAGGCGGCCGCGGCCGCTGTCGGCATCGGTGAAGAACAGGAACGGCAGCCCGTTGCGGCACAGCCGGGTCACCGCCGCCTCATCGCTAAGGACCGGCGCCGGAGCCGAATCCATGATCAGCGGTAGGGAATTCACCGTGAGGGGCCGCTGCGCCGGAGCCAGCGGCGGCTGCGTGGTGCGCTGCCTGGTCAGCCGGACGCCGAACGGATCCGCCCAGCTCACCAGGGCATCCTCACCGGTTTCGGCATCGATGAACAAGTACGAGTCGTAATCCATCGCATCCATCACCGCCGACGCCTCGGCGGGCGTACCGGTCAGCAACGCGCAGCGCTTCCTCCGCACGATCGGGCGCGGCTCGGTGACCCTGGCCAGGGGCGGACGCGCCGGATCGGGCCACTCGCGTGACTGTTTGGTTGCCAGCCGGGCGATCTGACGGTCCAGCCGTTCCACCGCGAAGGTCACCGCGAAGCCGCGCGGACCGGTGACCTGCACGCGGGTCGGGGTGTCGTGTATGCGAATGTTGGCCTGTACCAACGTGGGTTCTTCCGAATCCACCGGTGCCGTCACCCGCACCCGCGCCGCTGCGTCGAGGTGATGCCGACGCAGGACGCGGCCGATCCCCCGCACCGCCCTGGTCACATCCGCGGGCGGCACCGCACCCCGGGTGGTCACGGCCATTTCGGGATCGGCGGCAGTGGCCCACAGTTCCGAAGAGCGCATCGGCGAATTCATAGGACATCCCTACTTTCTATTCCCGGTGTGTGACTATGCCATCACCGCTACGCCACCGCGAACAGGGCCGAAAGTCCTCGATCGACCAACTAGACTGGCGTAGGCGCTGTTTCGCGCCTGCCAGAACAGGATGCCGTCATGACCGAAGAGCTGGGCAGCGGCCTCTATTCGGTACGCGACACGCTGTCGCAACTTCGGCTCCGGGAGCTGCTGTCGGAGGTCAAGGAACGCGTCGAGCTGATCATCGATTCACGCGACCGGATGGACGGCTTGGTCGAGGCGATGCTGACCGTCACCTCCGGCCTCGACCTCGATGAAACGCTGCGCGCCATCGTGCACACCGCCACCAGCCTGGTCGACGCCCGCTACGGCGCGCTGGCGGTGCGCGGGCACGAGCAGCAGGTCACCCAGTTCCTCGACGAGGGCATGGACGACACCATCCGGGCGCGCATCGGCCGACTTCCCGCCGGACACGGCGTACTCGGCGAGGTATTCACCCAACCCAAACCGCTGCGCCTCGACGAACTCTCGAAACACCCTGCTTCCGTGGGCTTTCCAGAACACCACCCGCCGATGCACACCTTCCTCGGCGTCCCGGTGCGCATTCGCGACGAGGTCTTCGGCAGTCTCTACCTGACCGAGAAAGCCAACGGCCAGCCGTTCACCGAGGACGACGATGTACTCGTGCAGGCCCTGGCGGCCGCGGCCGGTATCGCGGTCGACAACGCCAGGCTCTACGAATCGGCGCGCACCAGACAGGCCTGGATCGAGGCCACCCGCGACATCGCCACCGAGTTCCTCGCGGGCACCGAACCCGATCTGGTGCTCGCCCACGTCGTCGACCATGCGCGCACCCTGACCGGCTCACATCAATCATTCCTGGCCAGCACCGCGGTACCGCAACTCCAACTCGCCGCGGTCTCCGAACTCGTCATTACCCAATGGTCAGGTCCGGGTAGTGGATTCGACGGACTGATCGTGGACGCCGACGGCACCGCACTCGGCGAGGCCTTCACCCGCCGCACACCGCTGCGCTTCGACGATGCCGCCCTGATCGACCTCGGCGTCCCACTGCACGATGTCGGACCCGCGCTGATCCTGCCGCTGTGCACACCCGACGCCACCCTCGGCGCGCTGGTCACCGTCCGGCCCATCGGCTCACCGCCCTACCCCGACGAACTCGTCGAGCTGACCAATGCCTTCACAGACCAGGCCGCGCTGGCCATGCAGCTGGCCGAAACCCAGCGCAGAATGCGCGAACTCGATATCCTCGCCGACCGCGACCGCATCGCCCGCGACCTGCACGACCATGTGATCCAGCGGCTGTTCGCCATCGGGCTCACCCTGCAGAGCGCGGTACCGCGCGCCGAGGTACCCGAAGTGCGCCAACATCTTTCGACGGTCATCAATGATCTGCAGGAGGTGGTCCAGGAGATCCGCACCTCCATCTTCGATCTGCACGGCGGCAATGGCGGCGGTATCGAATTGCAGCAGCGGATCGAGGATGCGGTGCGCCAGCAGACCACCGATTCGCCGCTGCGGGCCACCGTGCAGGTGACCGGACCGCTTTCGGTGCTGGAGGCCGAGTTGGCCGATCACGCGGAGGCGGTGGTGCGCGAGGCGGTGAGCAATGCGGTGCGACATTCCGGCGCGGCGATCGTCTCGGTGGAGATCAGTGTGGCCGATGATCTGACCATCGTGGTCACCGATGACGGCTGGGGCATCCCGAATCATGTGATCCGCAGCGGATTGCGGAATCTGGAGCAGCGGGCCGAGAAGTCGGCCGGGCAGTTCACCATCGGACCCGCAGTGGCGGGCATGCACGAAACAGAGGGCATGCCGGGCACGAAATTGTCCTGGTCGGTGCCGCTTCCATAAGTGAGCTCAGTCGACGGGACCGAGCACGACCATCGAATTATTGCCGCCCATGCCGAGCGACAACTTGACCGTGATCCCACCCTCGAAGGGCGTGGGACCGTCCAATAGTCGCTCGTAGGCAGGTGCGACGATCGGTGCGGCGGGCACGATGCCGCGGTCGTAGGCCAGTGCCGCGGCCGCCACCTCGACACCGGCCGCTGCCCCTTGGCAGTGCCCGGCGAGCGGCTTGACCGAGTAGACGTGCGGCCGGTCGTCGAACATCCGCCGCAGCAGATCGCGCTCGGCCACATCGCACTGCCGGGTTCCGGTGCCGTGCGCGTTGAAATACCGCACGTCCGCGGGGGCGACAGCAGCGTCCGCGAGCGCGTGGCGCGCACAGTTGAAAATCTGGGTATGCCCAGGATCGACCGAAACCACGTGATAGGCGTCATTGGTCGTGCCGCCACCCAGCACCGTGGCATAGGGCCGCTCGACCGAGCGCGTGAGGACGAAGGCGACCGACGCCTCACCCATGCTGAAACCGCGGCTGCCCTCTTGAAAGGGGCGGCATGCGGCCAGGGGTTCGGCATCGCCGACCGCGGCGCCGAGCCGGACGAAGTGCTCGAGCATTTCGGGGGTGGCCGACATATCGGTGGCGATGCAGATCACGTCGTCGGCGACACCGCACTGCAGCCAGAGTTTGGCGGTGATCAGCGCGACATTCGCCGAACTGCACGCCGCCGAGACATTCATCGATGGCCCGTGGAAGCCGAATTCCTGCTGTAGTACCGAGATCGGCGTGGAGGGCAATAGTCGCATGTAGTCGCGTGAGCGCCGGTGCCCCTCATCGGCCAGATAGAAGTCGCGCCAATTGGCGACGTCGCCGAGCACGATGGCATGCAGCAGGCCGACGGTGCGGCCGGGTCGCCAACCGCGCGCGGACGCGTCGGCGATCGCCTCGCGACCCGCCTCCTGCATGGCACGCCCGTAAAGGCTGGTGCTCACCATCGGATCGCCACCGTCGGGAATCAGCGAAACCCAGGCATGCTCATCGCGGCCGAAGCCGTAGCCTGGTTGTAGCGAGGCCGCGGATTTCCTGCTCAGCAGCCCCTGCCAGAGCGTC
>NZ_BDBY01000205.1 GCF_001613225.1 Nocardia pseudovaccinii NBRC 100343 | reverse complement strand
TGTTCACAAATCCGGGTTCTGTAATGATCACCAGATAGCGGCGGTTGGAGTGCCCGGACTGTGAGCGAAGCAAAAGCGTCGACGATGTGATCTTGTACACGTCGAGACCAGAATAATCCCATGTTCCAATGGCCATGATCGGGTCGATGATCGGGGGTTCGGAGTGGATCAGGACAAGGCAGTCGACGCCGGGGTCGACGCCGAGCAGCTGGCTCAGCGCTACCGGTCCCTGGTCGAACACACCCCGGACGGGATCGTCGTGCACGAGCGCGGCACCGTCGTCTACGCCAATCAGGCCACCGCGCGCATGCTGGCCGCCGACAGCGCCGACGAGGTGATCGGCCAGCCGCTGACCCGGTTCGTCCATCCCGATTCGGTGCCCGGCATGGTGGACCGCATCAGCCAGCTGACCACTGCGGGCGCCGCCTCCGATCCCACCGAAATGGACCTGATCCGGGTCGACGGCGAGATCGTCCCGGTCGAGACGGTTTCGGTGCTCACCGCATGGCACGACCACCTCGCCTATCAGGTGGTCATCCACGATCTCACCGCCCAGCGCGCCGCCGAGGCCGCGCAGCGCCGGGCCGAACAGCACTTCACCACGGTGGTCTCGCAGTTGGAGGAGGGGGTGGTGGTGATCGACCGGAACGGCCGCATCGAATCCGCCAATCCCGCGGCTGTGCGGATCTTCGGCACCGACGAACGCACGGGCGAACTCATCGGCGCCACCATCGACGAACTGCCGCTGATCCTGCTCGACACCAATGCCCAGCCGCTGCCGCCGAGCCGCCATCCGGTCGCACGCACCCTGGCGACCGGCGAAACGATCACCGGATACATCTTCGGCGTCGACCGTCACGATGGTCAGCGCCGCTGGCTCTCCGGCAGTTCGCGGCTGCTCAATCCGGGCGATCCGGATTCACCCGCGGTGTCCTCCTTCGCCGACATCACCGAATTCCGAGCCAGTCGAAGGCAATTGGAGTTCCAAGCCACACACGATTCACTGACCGGACTGGCCAACCGCTCACTGATTCTGTCCCAGCTCGCCAATGCGCTGGCCGCCAGCGAGGATCTGCCCGTCTCGACGGTGCTGTTCATCGACCTGGACGGCTTCAAGGCGATCAACGACACCCTCGGCCACGCGATCGGCGATACCGTGCTGCAGATCGTGGCCCAGCGGTTGCAGCGCGCACTGCGCGGCACCGATCTGGTCGGCCGGCTCGGCGGCGACGAATTCCTGGTGCTGCTGTCCGGCCGGACCCGACGCGTCGATCTCGACTCGCTGGTCGAGCGGCTGCGCTCGAACATGGCCGAGCCGATCATCGCGCGCGGGCACCGGATCGAGGTGAACGCCTCGATCGGCATGACCGAACTCGCAGAGGGCGACAACCGCACGCCCGAGGCGGTGCTGCACGACGCCGATCTGGCGATGTACCGCGCCAAGCCGACCGGCCATCGGGAAGGCACCAGCCTGGGCCGCAGACCGAATAACACGCACGCTTCCTGAGGGTTCCATGATCATCGAACACGCGCTGTTGCCCGTCCGCCCCGCCGAGTCGGCGGCCTTCGAGGCGGCGTTCGCCGAGGCCAGGCCGATCATCGAGAGTATGCCGGGCTTCCGGTCGCTGTCGCTGTCGCGGTGCGTCGAGGCGCCCGACACATATTTGCTGTTGGTGGGATGGGAACAGTTGAGCGACCATGTTGTTGGCTTCCGCGGGTCCACCGGATATCAGCGCTGGAAGCAACTACTGCATCACTTCTACGAACCGTTCCCCGTCGTCCAACACTTCACGCCGGTCCTGGCCACGGACCCGCTACCTGCGGTTACAGCGAGCCCGCCGAACCGGCAGTAGACTCGACAACTCTGTTTTCAATGGCGTTCGCGTGCACCGTGACCTGCGTGTGCACCGGCTCATCGCGGTGACAAGGAGTTCAGTTTGCCCGACCGCCTCACTCAGGATCGTGCCGCGCACGACGGCACACCCGAGCGGAACCGCGAGATCGACCTGGAGCAGGCCTACGTGTCCGTGCTCTATGACCGACTCGACGATATGCGCGAATACGCCACGAAACGGCTGCGCACCGTGCTGCTGGAAACCGGTGGCACCCCGCAGGCGCGCACCGAACGCGAATCCTTCAGCCAGCTCTATTCCGAGGATCTGGCCAAATATGACGCCGCCGAACACGGCCTGTGTTTCGGCCGCATCGACCTCGACGGTGAGCTAGAAGGCGAATATCGCTACATCGGCAGGCTCGGCATCCTCGACGAGAAGGACGATTACGAGACGCTGCTGCTGGATTGGCGCGCGCCCCTGGCCCGTCCGTTCTATCTCGCGACGACCGCCGCCCCGGACGGGGTGATCCGGCGCCGACATATCCGGTCCCGCAATCGGCGGGTCACGGCCGTCAATGACGAGTACCTGGACCTCGATGCCGCTCGGACCGCGGGTGTGACCGATGGTGGAGGCGGGGTCGGCAGCGAGAGCGCATTGCTCTCGGCGCTCAATGCCGCGCGCACCGGCCATATGAACGACATCGTCGAGACGATCCAGAGCGAGCAGGACGCGATCATTCGCTCCGAGCACAAGAGCGTGCTGGTGGTCCAGGGCGGTCCGGGCACCGGCAAGACCGCCGTCGCACTGCACCGCGCGGCGTATCTGCTCTACACCTACCGTCAGCAATTGGCCAAGAGCGGTGTGCTGATCATCGGTCCCAACGCCACCTTCCTCGACTACATCGGTCAGGTGCTGCCATCGCTCGGTGAGACCGGCGTGCTGCTGTCCACCATCGGCGATCTGTATCCGGGAGTGAAGGCCACCCGCGAGGATTCGCTGCGCGCCGGAGAGGTCAAGGGCTCGCTGGCCATGCTGGAGGTGCTCAAGCAGGCGGTGCGCGACCGTCAGGAGGTGCCCTCCGAGCCGGTCCGCCTCGCCTTCGACGGCTACCCGGTCACACTCGATCGCAAGATCGCCACCAAGGCGCGCGGTCGTGCCCGCTCCTCGCGGCGCCCGCACAATCTGGCCCGGCCGATCTTCGCTTCCTCGGTCATCGACGCACTCACCGAACAACTGGCCCAGACCATGGGCGCGGATCTGTCCGGCGGTCACCGGGGGATGGCAGGAGGCGCAGCCGACGGGGCGGGTAAGGAAAGTCTGCTCAGCCGAACCGATCTCGCCGAGATCCGGGACGAAATGCGCGCCGATCCGGAGATCCAGGCGGCCATCGGCAAGCTCTGGCCGATCCTGTCGCCGCAGGAGGTGCTCGCGGATCTGCTTGCCGATCCGAAGCGACTCGACCGGGTCGCGAGCAGCCTGGATCCGGCCGACCGAGCCGAACTCGCGCGCTCGGACAACGGCGAGTTCAGTGCGCCGGACGCGCCTCTGCTCGACGAACTGGCCGAACTGCTCGGCATCGACGACACCGAGGAACGCGAACGTGCCCGCCGTCGCTGGCGGGCCCAATTGGCCGAGGCGCAGGACGCGCTCGACATCCTGACCGGTTCCGCGCCACAGGATCTCGAGGACGACCTCGATCCGGAGATCCTGATGGCCTACGACCTGATCGACGCAGGCCAGCTGGCCGAACGTCAGGATGTGCGCAATCGGCAGACCACCGCGGAACGCGCGGCGGGTGACCGCAATTGGACCTATGGCCATGTGATCGTCGATGAGGCGCAGGAACTTTCGGAGATGGCCTGGCGAATGGTGATGCGCCGCATACCGAACCGATGGGTCACGGTGGTCGGCGATGTCGCGCAGACCGGCGATCCGGCGGGCGCCTCGTCCTGGCAGCGGATGCTGGAACCCTATGTGGCACAACGGTGGAAGCTCACCGAGTTGACCGTGAACTACCGGACACCGGCGGAGATCATGGCGGTCGCGGCGGATGTGCTCGCCGAGATCGATCCGGCCGCGTCGGTGCCGCGGTCGGTGCGGGAGACGGATGTGCGGCCCCGGGCCCATGCCGTCGATGCGAGCGAATTGCGCAGTGCGGTAGCGCAATTGGTCGCCGCGGAGACGGGCCCCGGTACCACGGCCGTCATCACACCGCATGAGATGGTCACGGACTTCGCCGAGTTGGCGGGCGAATCCGTCCGTGTGCTCACGGTGCACGAGGTCAAGGGCCTGGAATTCGACGCGGTCTATCTGGTGGAACCCCAGCGGATCCTCGACGAATCGCCGCGCGGGATGAACGACCTGTACGTGGCACTGACCCGAGCGACCCAGCGACTCGGCGTGGTGCACACCGGCGACCTGCCACCGGTGCTCAGCGCACTGGATTGACGAGAACGACGACAGCCGCACATTCCCGGGGAATGTGCGGCTGTCGCTTCGGCTTTACTGCTTACCTGACGGTGTGCACGATCAGCACATCGGAGCGGGACTTGCGCGCCACATCCGAGGGCACCGAACCCAGCAACCGACCGGCCAGGGTGTTCAGGCCGCGGTTACCGACGACCAGCAGATCGCCCTCGACCTCCTTGATGAGGGCGAGCAGGGATTCGACGGGCTCACCCACGATCGCACGCTCGACGATGTCCTCGGCGCCCGCGGCGGTCGCGCGGTCGCGGGCGGTGCGCAGGATCTCGTTGGTGGGCGCGGAGCCGCGCACCTGGTAGGCCTCGTCCTTGAGCACATCGGCGGCGGCAGCCACATCGCGATCGTCGGTCGGGTAGTACGCGCAGGCCACGACCAGGGTCGCACCCGCGGCCGCGGCCAGCGAAGCGGCCTTGTCGACGGCGACGTACGACGAGTCCGAGCCATCGGTACCGACGACAATGGTCCGGTAGGCGGTCATGCCTCCACCTCGCTAGCGCTCGGCTCCGGCATGACCGCCTGTGGCGCTGCGCCCATGGTTCGCTCGCTTCGCTCCCTCACGGCTTTCTCCTCCAACTATGTGGTGTCGGGTGCCTGCGCCGGTGCCACGTGGAGTCGTGGCACCAGCGCGGCGACTGGGGTCGACCATAGCGGCAAATCGACCGGAAATAGCAGAAATCGCAACACATCACACTTCGGGTGTGCTGGGTTTACCGACACAGGTTCATCCGGCGAATGCCGCAGGCCCTTTGCGACCTGGGCGGATCTAATTTCCGGGTCCGCGACTTGTGATCCATCACAACCGGCGCGAACGCCCTTGTCTCCCTGGGATATTCATCACATATACCCGACCGTGGCCGCTATACGGCGGCAATGTCGGCCCGACCGGGACGGGTAAGAACGTACCCGGCCGGACCGACGCCATCCACCCGGTTCCGCAGTTACCGCGATGGAGTTCCGTCGACCCGAAAATGCCGACGGCGTCTTTACGGCGCACAATATCGGCGCGATCGGCGCGAATCCGGTCGTATCTACAGACCGGCGAAAAGCGGTCCGGTGATGGTCAACCCGAGTTCGTCGACATGCGCGAAGAAGGCGAACAACATCAGCGAGGCACCGGCGAGTGCGAGATCCTTGTTGAAATGGATCATCTCGCCCTGTTGGGCCTGCGGATCGGTCTCCTTCCAGAACTGGTGCATCAGGAATGCGGTCGGCACCAGCATGATCACCAGCAGCAGCGCCCCGAGGTCGGCCCATACGCCGAGCAGCACGCTGAGGCCGCCCACGGCGAGAACGACGCCACCCGCCAGCACCGCGACCCGCGGCTGCGGCAGGCCGCGACTCCGCGCATAATCGGTCATCGCGTCGGTCTGCGTGAAATGCCCGAACGCGGAACTGAAAAACAACACCACGAAAAGTACTCGCCCTATCAAGACCAAGACATCCATCACGAACTCCTCATCCGCCGATGTGGCGGGCCGATTCCGATTCGTGCTCGAATGGGTCGAACGCGAGCGATCCTGCAAACTACATTCTGGTCGGGACGACCTTCGAAGTCACCTCGTTACGGGAGCGTAGCGAATTCTTGGCGTATTCCAGTGGAGCCATTCCGACTTCCGCGGTGAACTCACGCGAGAAATGCGCTTGATCGAAATAACCCAGCTCGGTTGCCAGCGCGGCGAGATCTTCGATGCGTCCGCGCGCGAGTAGATCGGCGCCGTCCTGGAGCCGGTATCGGCGCAGCACCCATTTCGGTCCGGCGCCGACATAGCGCCGGAACATCCGCTGCAATGTGCGGATAGGGATATCGAACCGATCGGTGACCTGATCGACCCTGGTCAGTTCTTGGTCCCGTTCCATGGCGTCGACGATGCGCAGCACCAGTCGGTAGTTGGGATCCGTCGCGGCCTTTCGGCCGATCAGGAAATCCTCGATTGTGCTGCGGCGCTTGATATCCGAGGATTCCGCCAATACTCGGTCGGCCAAGCCCGCCGCCTCGGGCAGCACGTCCGTGAGCGGCACGGCGGTGTCCCGGAACGCACCGACATCCAATCCGGTGAACGCACCGAATCCACCGGCGCGAAAACGTGCACCGAATGTCTCCCCCGCGCCGCTGAGTTCCCGGACGAACTTCGTGGTGCAGACACCGTTGACGAAACCGCCGGTGCGGGTTTCGGTGCGTTCGAAGGTGACATTCACGCACGGAAACGGCAGCACTTCGGCGTAGTACGGCGGTCGACCGGTCAGATCCCAGCGCACCGACCAATACCACTCGACGAACCGCCCGACCTCCGGCCCGGCCGACAACCGCGCCAACGAGCGATGTCTGGCCTGCTCGTCGGGATGCAGAATGCCCTTCACATTGTCGAGCGCGGGCACCGGAACCGGCCCGTCGGCTGCGCCGGTCACGGCTGTCGCTTTCTTACAAGACCACTTCGCCGCGCTCGACGAGGCTTATCGGCATGAGCGACACAGCGAACACCGTGAACCCCATCGCCGACGGCTACCACTCCATCACCTGCTTCCTGGCCGTCCCCGACGCCAATAAGGCAATCGAGTTCTATACCAACGTCTTCGAGGCCGAGGTGATCAGCCGCAGCGATCTTCCCGACGGCCAGCCCGCACACGCCGAACTGAAGATCGGCGACTCGACCCTGCAACTGGGCATGCCCATGCCGGACAACAATGTCCTGGCTCCCAATGGCGAATGGGTGCACACCTCGATCGTGCACTACTGCCCCGATGTCGACGCGGTCGTCAAGCGGGCCATCGAAAACGGCGCCCGCAGTGCGGAGGAGCCGCAGACATTCGTCACCGGCGACCGCTTCGGCGTGATCCTCGACCCCTTCGGCCACCGCTGGGCGGTGCTGACCAAGGTCGAGAATGTCTCGCGCGAAGAGGCCGAGCGCCGCGTGAACGAATGGATGGCAACCCAGAGCTGAGCCATGCCGGGTCCGGCGGCGTCGAAAGACGCCGCCGCTCAACTCAACCCCGCGGCATCCATCCCGCGCAGTTCCTTCTTCAGATCCGCGATTTCGTCCCGCAACCGACCGGCCAATTCGAACTGCAGCTCGCGGGCCGCATTCATCATCTGCGCGGTGAGTTCCTTGACCAGATCGGCCAATTCGGCCCGCGGCATGGACTTGACGTCGCGGCCCTCGTACACGCCCGCGCTGACAGCCCGCCCCGGCTCGCCCTGGGCGCGACGGCCGCGGCTGGCATTGCGACCGGAGCCACCGACGGCCACCTCGCTGTCGTCGGCCTCCTGATACACCTGATCCAGGATGTCGGCGATCTTCTTGCGCAGCGGCTGTGGGTCGAGGCCCATCGATTCGTTGTAGGCGACCTGCTTGGCCCGGCGGCGTTCGGTCTCCTCGATCGCGTGCTGCATCGAGTCGGTGATCTTGTCCGCGTACATGTGCACTTCACCGGAGACATTGCGCGCCGCGCGTCCGATGGTCTGGATGAGGCTGGTGCTGCTGCGCAGGAAGCCCTCCTTATCCGCGTCCAGGATCGCGACCAACGACACCTCGGGCAGGTCGAGACCTTCGCGCAGCAGGTTGATGCCGACCAGCACGTCGTACTCGCCCAGTCGCAGCTGTCGCAGCAACTCGACCCGGCGCAACGTATCGATCTCCGAATGCAGATACCGCACCCGGACACCGAGTCCGAGCAGATAGTCGGTGAGGTCTTCGGCCATCTTCTTGGTCAGCGTGGTGACGAGCACCCGTTCGTCACGCTCGGTCCGCAGCCGGATCTCGTGCACCAGATCATCGATCTGGCCTTTGGTCGGTTTGACGACGACCTGCGGGTCGACCAGACCCGTCGGCCGGATCACCTGCTCGACCACCTCGCCGCCTGCCTGACCGAGTTCGTACGGCCCCGGCGTTGCCGACAGATAGACCGCCTGCCCGATCCGCTCGGCGAACTCCTCCCAGGTGAGCGGCCGGTTATCGATTGCCGACGGCAGCCGGAACCCGTACTCGACGAGATTGCGCTTACGCGACATATCGCCCTCGTACATGCCGCCGATCTGCGGAACGGTGACATGCGACTCGTCGATGACGAGCAGGAAATCCTCCGGGAAGTAGTCCAGCAGCGTGGCAGGTGCGGACCCCGCCGGGCGTCCGTCGATATGGCGCGAGTAGTTCTCGATGCCCGAGCAGAATCCGACCTGGCGGATCATTTCCAGGTCGTACTGGGTGCGCATACGCAGCCGCTGCGCCTCCAGCAGTTTGCCCTGGCGGTCGAGCTCGGCCAGCCGCTGCTCGAGTTCGGCTTCGATATCGCGAACCGCACGCTCCATCCGGTCCGGACCCGCGACGTAGTGTGTGGCCGGGAAGATCCGGACGGTATCGACCTGCCGCACCACATCGCCGGTGAGCGGATGCAGGTAGTAGAGCGCCTCGATCTCGTCGCCGAAGAATTCGATGCGCACCGCGAGTTCCTCGTAGGACGGGATGATCTCGACGGTGTCACCACGCACCCGGAACGAACCGCGGGTGAAGGACATGTCGTTGCGCGTGTATTGCACGTCGACCAGCAGCCGCAGGAATGCGTCGCGATCGATTTCGGTGCCGACATCCAGCTGTACCGACCGATCCAGATAGGACTGCGGTGTACCGAGGCCGTAGATGCACGACACCGACGCGACCACTACGACATCGCGACGCGACAGCAGACTCGAGGTTGCCGAATGCCGCAGCCGCTCGACGTCGTCGTTGATCGAGCTGTCCTTCTCGATATAGGTATCGGTCTGCGCGATGTAGGCCTCGGGCTGGTAGTAGTCGTAGTACGAGACGAAGTACTCGACGGCGTTGTTGGGCAACATCTCTCGCAGCTCATTGGCCAGCTGCGCGGCGAGGGTCTTATTCGGCGCCATCACCAGCGTCGGCCGCTGCAGCCGCTCGATCAGCCAGGCGGTGGTGGCCGATTTGCCGGTGCCGGTCGCGCCGAGCAACACCACGTCACGCTCGCCCGCATTGATGCGACGCTCGAGTTCAGCGATGGCCGCGGGCTGATCACCGGCCGGCCGATGTTCGCTGACCACCTGGAACTGCCCGTCGGCCCGCTCGATCTCCCCGACCGGCCGGAACTCCGAATGCGCCAGCGGGGTACCCCGGTCCTCGTAGCCTTCCGCCGGGATTTCGGTTGCGAATGCCATGGTCACCAGCCTAGGCGCAGGCACCGACAGATTCCGCGGCCCGGCGGATACGGTGCCGACGGGCTCGTCACCGGATCACGATCGGCGTATCCTTTCGCGATCTGGAGCATCATCACGCCCCAGGGCTGATGCGCAATCTGTTACCTGTCCTATAGGACAGGTAAACGGACATTAATGTCCGTTGCCGCAACGAGATTCGGCGTTTTCTCGGCATCGGCGAACCGGCCGCAGCAGGTGTAGCCTGATTTGGTTGTCGGACATGAGGATGAGGCCAATGAGCGCTCTGATTCCATTGCTTGCCGCCGCGCCCGCTGTGACCGGTATCGCCGGTTACGTTGCGCGTGACTTTCGGGGGGTCGCGCCCCTGATCCAGCCAACCACCACCGCCGCCGCACCGGGATCGCCGATGACTACCACCCAGCTAAGACCGAAGATCGAACATTTCAATATCGCCGAGCTGACCATGACCGATCCCAAGGGTTTCGTGCGGCCGATCGACCGCGTGCATGTCGAGCCGTGGGGCCTATATGTGGCACGCACCGTCGGCGGTCCACGGATCCAATACATGGAAACCTGGCTGCTGCCCGAACTCTGGTTGCGCGTGACGATCGTGCACTACCAGCCCGGACATCACCGCGATCTGGACTATTGCCTGCATATCGGCGAGTACACCCGGATCGAGCCAAAGCGCTGGAAGTCGATGGACCAGTACCTCGAGATCGCGGTGCGCCACTCTCGCGCGGCCGAATTGCGCGGGGTGGACGATCTGCTGGCCGCCCATTCGGCCGGTCTGATCGACACGACGCATGCGCATCACGCGCTGGACCGGGCGACCAAGGCGATGGAGGGCCTTGCCGCGCACGGCCATGAGGTCGAGCCCTGGCTTGCCACCAAACAGATCATACTGACCTGGATGTAGCCGATCCGCCGGACGATCTGCCCAACCGCTGCCGTACCACTCGACGGCGCGGCAGCGGCGGTAGATTCTATGTGCATGACACAGGCACCATCAGTGGACGTGCACAGGCCCAAGGTCGAGTACTTCAATCTCGCGGACCTGACCAACACGGACCCGAAGGGCTTCGTCCGGCCGGTCGAGCGCTATTGGACCGAGCCGTGGGGCCTGTACATGGCGCGCACTTCGGATCATCCGCAGTTCCATTACATCGAATCGTGGCTGCTGCCCGGGCTTTCCATTCGGGTGACGATCTTCCACTATCACCCCGCGCATCAGCGCGATCAGGACTACTACCTCGACCTCGGCCAATTCACCCGGGTCGACCCGAAGAGGTGGAAGTCGGTGGACCACTACCTCGACATAGTGGTGCGCTCGGGACGCGAGATCGAACTGCTCGATGTGGACGAGTTACTCGCCGCGCACACCGCGGGATTCATCACCCTCCGCGAAGCCCAGGCCGCCATCGAACACGCGTCCATCGCGATCGATGGCATCGCCGCCAACGGCTACTCGCTCGACCGCTGGCTCGCCACCCTGGACATCACCCTGACCTGGCTGTAGTACCGCCGCTCAGTGTTCGACGCTGTCGCGCCAGGCCGCGGCTCGCGGGTAGGCAGCATCGAACCATGGTTCCTTCACATCCAGATACGCCAGCGTCGCCGCCTCACCGGTCAGCCCGGCCGCCTTGGCCTCACCCTCGCGCTTGACCTCCAGATACTCCGCGCGCACCGCCGCATCGGCGATCAGCCAGTCCCGGAACAGCAGCGCGAACTCCTGCCCCGGCGAGCCCACCACCCGGATGTGTACATTCGCCAACCGCCCCGGATCGGCACTCTGGTGAAACCGCTTGGCCCACAACGCCGTATCGCTGC
>NZ_BDBY01000204.1 GCF_001613225.1 Nocardia pseudovaccinii NBRC 100343 | reverse complement strand
CGTTTACCGACCAATGGATGGACAATGGAATTCAACGTCGCGCGGGCGTCGTCGTTTCCGAATGCCTTGGCCGCCAGCGCCGGCCGGTCCAGGCTGCCGTCGGCGGCGAGGATGTCGGGGCCGAACGCCGCCGCCAACGCCGTGAGGCCCTCGGTACCCGGTTCGACGACCTCCCTGGCGATCACATCGGAATCGACGATCACCGCACCGAGCTCGGCGAGAATCCGCGCCACCGTCGACTTGCCCGCTCCCATGCCTCCGGTGAGGCCGATCCGCAACATTCGACCAGTCTCGCATCCGCGATGTCGCGCCGAGCGCAACCCCCTGTGCGCGCAATCCACCCAATCGACTCGAATACCCACTCGCGCCGCGCATTCCACCGTCTGAAACACCATTTGCCCGATCCGTGACTAGGCCGAGACCATCTCGCAACATTTCCGATCGATTCCCGCCCCCGGACCGCAACTTTCCGACACGCCGAGGCAATTACTCGTGCAAAATACTGTGCCGAACACTTTCGTTCGACTAATCTTCGCCGTGGCGATCCAGGCCAGCACCAGCAAGCAAAGGAACATCATTGGGCACCAAAATCAACCAGGTGGGTCGCCACCGCCTGGGTAAGGCGGGGGGCATGCACTGCATCAAGCACCCCGCCGTCGCGGCCGCGCTCGCCGAGCACCGCCGCTCGTGGTTCACCGCTTTGATCAGCCCCGCCCGGCACAGCTTCGCGGCCATGCGAAAACGCTCCGCTGCCGCGACCGCGTACTGGGCGCCTGCGACCGCCAGCTGATTTCAGCCGCCTATCCGGCCATAAACTTCCGGTGACCCAGCCCCATCAGGGGTTGGGTCACTTCGTGCTGCCGTCAGTACACCCGAATTTCTGACAGTCACTTGCACTTTATCAGCGGACCTCCTTAGGATGGCGGAAAATACCTGAGAGTGACTCTCAGGTTGTCTGTGGAGGGGCGATGACGCAGCTGACCGCGACCAAGACGGACTCACCCGAGTCCACGGACACCGGAAAACTGGGCGCGGTCGGCCGCTGGGGCGCACTGATGGCCCGCCATCGCCGCGTCGTGCTCGGTGCCTGGCTGCTCTTCGCGATCGCCTGCGGATCGGCCTATCCGGCACTCCACGACCGCCTCAGCACGCCCGATTATTCGGTCCCCGGATCCGAATCGGTGACCGTCGATCACCTGGTCGCCGAACACTTCACGCGCTTCGGCACCGAACAGGACCTCATCGTCTTCCATTCCGAGCAGCGCACCGTCGACACGCCGGAGTTCCGCACGGTGATCGATCGGGCGCTGGGCACCACCCGTGCCGCCGCTGGCGTGGCAGGTGCGATCGGCCCGTTCGAAGGCAATGCCGCCGCCCAGATCTCGGCCGACCGGCACACCGCCTTCGGCATCGTCGGCGTCGATGGCGAAACACCGGAGCGCGTCGCGATCGCCCGACAGCTGAAGTCCGAATTGGCTGCCGCTTCGGGTTCGGACGTCGACGTCATGATCACCGGGTTCGCGCCCGCACAGGCCGATCTCATCGACATCGAGACCACCGATATGCAACGCGCCGAGGCCATCGGCCTACCCGTGGCGACCGCGGTGCTGGTGCTGGCCCTCGGCGCGGTGGTCGCGGCCACCCTGCCCATTACGGTCACGGCGGCGGGCATCGCGGTGGCCGTGGGCGCGCTCTTCGGCCTGACCACCTTTCTGACCTTCGATTCGCTGGTGCTCTCGGTGGCCACCATGATCGCCACCGGCACCGCGATCGACTACGCGATGTTCATCGTGAGCCGATTCAACGAGGAGTTGACCCGGCGCGGAGTGCGCGATCGACGATCGACACAGGCCATCGCGGCAGCCGTCGGCACGGCGCTGGATACGACCGGCCGCACCATTCTGGCCTCCGGATTCATCGTGATGATCTCCCTTAGCGCACTGTCGGTGGTCGGGCTGCCGATGCTGAACGGTGTCGCGATCGGTGTGGTGGTGGCCGTCATCGCCACGCTGATCGCGGCCTTCACCCTATTGCCCGCGCTGCTGGCGGCGCTGGGCCCGGCGGTGAATCGCGCTGCGCTGCCGCTCCGGCTGCGGCCCGCCGAGGTCCGGTCCGCGACGGCATCGAGCGCGTGGGCGCGGTGGGCGCATACCGTCATGGGACGCCCTGTCCTTTTCGGCGCGATCGGGGTCGGTCTGCTACTGGCCGCGGCGGCACCGATCACCGGCATCCGCTACGGCGTCGATATGGGCCTCACCTCACTCGCGGATCGACCGACCGGGCAGGCGACCGAACTCGTCGCGGACAACTTCGGTCCCGGGCTGCTCGCGCCGATCGAGGTGGTCGCCACCGGCCCGGACTGCGGGCCGCTCGGTGACGAAACCCGTTCCGACGCCGATCGATTCATCGCCGAACTGTCCCGCGACCCGCGCATCGCCACGGTGCTGCCGCAGCAGTCCGACGGCCGGATACTGGCCATCGTAGTGCCGAAGGCCGCCTTCGACTCGACCGCTGCCACCGATGTGGTCGCCGATATCCGTTCTCGTGCAACGTCTCTCGACGGTGTCGAAATTCGAGTCGGCGGCACATCGGCGGCGTTCGCCGATGTGTCGCACCGAATTACCGCCCGCTTTCCCTGGGTGATCACGCTCGTATTGACGGTATCGCTGGCATTCCTGATCGTGGCATTCCGCAGTGTCGTCCTGGCACTCGAGGCAATACTGCTCAACCTGCTGGCCACCGGCGCCGCACTCGGACTGACCGTCGCGGTATTCCAGTACGGCGTCGGCGAATCCGCACTCGGCTTCCACAGCACCGGATTCCTGCAGGTGTATCTGCCGATGCTGGTATTCGCCGTATTGTTCGGCCTATCCATGGATTACGAGGTATTCCTGATCCGGCGGATGAAGGAACATTGGGACGAAATCGGCGACAATACCGCCGCGGTCGCGGATGGACTGCAACGCACCGCCCGGCCGATCACCGCGGCGGCGGCCATCATGGTCGCGGTTTTCGCGAGCTTCCTGACCGCGAATGTGTTGGAGCTGAAGCAGATCGGTTTCGCGCTCGCCGTGGCCATCACCATCGACGCACTGCTGGTCCGGCTGGTACTGGTGCCCGCCTTCATGCAGTTGTTCGGCCGCTGGAACTGGTGGCTGCCGCGTGTCGGCGGGCGCACGACGGAAACGGCCGCGACTATCGGAACATGACCTCGATCGAATCGATGATCGAGCCGATCGCCTTGGTGTAGACATCCTTCAGCGGTTCGGTGAAATCCTCGGCGGCCCAATGATCCAGGGCCGCAACACATCCCCACACACCGAAGGCCGCGGCGATCCCGATCGTCAGGTCGTCGGCCCGGCGGCCGATCCGTTCGGCGAACAGCACCCGGAATTGGTCGGCCATATCCCGCATCTGCCTGGTCTGCCCGTCCTTGATCTCCGGGATCGTCGCGACATACCGCAGCCGCCTGCGGATCCGCCGCTCCGATTCGGCGGTCAGCAGCGATTCGATCAGCACCGGGACGATCAAACGCGCGACGCGGATCAGCTCGGCGGGTTCGACGGTATCGCCGCCACCAGCCGTCCGCAGCACATCGAGTACTCGCGGATCGGCCTCGTCGTAGAGAACGAGCATCTCCTTGGTGCCGAAGTACCGGTACACCGAACTCGGCGACACCGCGGCCGCCGCCGCGACCCGCTCCACCGTCACATCGCGATATCCGTGCGCATCGAACAGATCCAGCGCGACACGCTGGATACGGCTCATCGCCTCGATCTTCCTGCGTTCCCAGGCGGTCCCGGTGAACTCGACGGCGGACTCGGACATCAGGGCAAGAATACCCGCGACCTGATCGGGCGCAGCCGGACTTGGTCCGTCACTAGTACCTTCCGCTTGGACGAGCCACAGGCGAGGCCACCGCCTAGCCCCGCACGATGCCACTCGGACGGCGTCGCGAGCCGGGCTGCTGAGTCGGCATCTGGTTGGGCGGCACCGGATACGGAACACCCTTGGTCGCGGTGCCCAGTGCGATATTCGGGCCGCACTGGGCGATCGCGGCATCCATCTTCGGCTTCGGATCACTCAGCACCGGCTTCGCCGCATCCGGGGTCGAGCCGAAATCGAAGGCCGAGGTCATATCGCCGGTGACGCTGCGCCGCCACCGCGTCAGATTCGGCACCTCGACGCCGAAGCGGGTTTCCAGCAGCCGCAGCTGGGAGGTGTGATCGAAGGTCTCCGAGGCGACCAGCCCGCCGCGGCTGTACGGCGAAATCACCAGGCCGGGAACGCGATACCCCAAACCGATCGGACCCGCGATACCGTTCGAAGCCTTTACCCGATCCAGCGGCACGGTGACGAATTCGCCCGGTGTGCCCGCGGGCGCGGTCGGCGGGGTGACGTGGTCGAAGAAGCCGCCGTTCTCGTCGTAGCTGATGATCAGCGCGGTCTTCTCCCACACCTTCGGATTGGAGGTGAGGATATCGAGCAGTTGCACGATGCCGTACGCGCCGAACGCCGCGGGCAACGCGGGATGTTCGCAGTTGATCAACGACGGAATCACCCAGGACACGGCGGGTAGCGTGTCATTGGCGACATCGGCCTGAAAGTCGTTGGGATACACCGGCGCAAGACCGCGCCGAGCCAATTCGGAATTCGGATCCGAGGATTGGGTGAAACAGCCGAGCATGCCGTCCAGAATCACCGAGGACAGCGGGCCGACATCACGATTGTTGTAGACCTTCCAGCTGACGCCCGCCTCGGAGAGGTTCTCCGGGAAGGTGCGCCAACTGTAGACGTGCTGCGGAATCAGCGTGGGCGTCTCCAGCAGCGGCCCACCGGCCACGCCGTCCGGGTCGATGCTGGCGCTGATCCAGTACAGCCGGTTCGGGTCTGTCGGGCCGAGGACCGAACAGTGGTAGTTGTCGCAGATAGTGAACGCATCGGCGAGTTCGTGGTGGATCGGAATGTCCTCGCGCAGGTAGTAGCCCATGGCCGCGGGTGCGTTGGCCGGGCCGACGCTGGCAATGGACATCGGCATCCACTGATCGTTGGCGCCGCCGTTCCAGGCCCGGTGCATACCGCCCCAGCTGTGGTCCGGATCGTTGATGCATTCACCGTCAAGGGTCGCGCCGCGGGTGGTGTCGAGGCGGAACGGATTCACGAAGCCGTCCGGGGCCGGACCGACACCTGGCGTCCATCCGTACTGCTGCCACGCCTTTGACGCCTCGCCGAAGCCACGCACACCGGGCATGGTGCCGAAATAGTGGTCGAAGGAACGGTTTTCCTGCATGAGCAGCACGAAATGCTCGATATCGCCGAGGCCGCCGGTCCCGGCCGGATCGGCGGCATAGGCGCGTTCGATGATCGGGTTGGCCCAGGACGCCAATGCGCCAACGGCTCCCGCCGCGGCGGCCTTCGCCAGGAACTGCCTACGGTTGAGACCGCTGAACGGACTCGCTGCGCACATGCGTGGTGTTCCTTCTCATCCGGGCCGATCGGTCGGTGTTGATCTTGCCAGCAGGCTGCCGACTAGCCTGCACCCTATCGCTGAGGCGGGCACACATTCCGGCGAAGTTGGTCAATTGTCCGACTTGTCGCTATCGGCGGTTCACCTGATCCCCGGACTCGTCGAAAACGGCCCCGCTCACGCTCATCGGCCGTGCCGCCGACCATGTTTCGAGCACTCGCGTCAGCTGCCCGATGAGCGCGGACAGCCCGGACAGATCCCCGCCGAGCTGATACGTCGTCAACTCGCCGGGCGTCGGCAACTGCACGACGATCTGCGGGAGCGAATCGACCAGCTGCGCCTGCGTAGCTGCGGCCGAGCGGTGGTTCGTATTGTCGATGCGAATCCGATCCCGCTCCAGATCGAGCAGGGCATCATCATGCGCCGCACGCGAGCGCCGGGCCCCGACGGCGATCTCACCGTCGAGTTCCAGCTCCCGCAATTCCAGCTTCCTGCCTAGGTTTTCGGCCTGTTCGCCATGTTGCTCGCGCTCCAATCACACAAAGGCCCCGGTCCGATCGGACCGGGGCCTTCGCTACAGCTCTACGAATCAGGCGTTGCCGGAGAGCTTCTCACGCAGGGCGGCGAGCTGGGCGTCGCTGGCGAGCGAACCGCCCGCGGGCTCGGCCTGGCCGGAGGACGCCTGCGAACCACTCTCGGAGGAGTAGTTGCCCGACGCGCCGCCGCCGTTCGCGGCCTCGGCCGCGGCGTCGGCCGCCATCTTCTCCATCTGCGCGGTGTGCATCTTGTGGCGACGCTCCGCCTCGGCGTAGCGGCCTTCCCACTCTTCGCGCTGCTTGTCGAAGCCCTCGAGCCACTCGTTGGTGTCGGGGTCGAAGCCCTCGGGGAAGATGTAGTTGCCCTGGTCGTCGTAGCTGTCGGCCATGCCGTACTTCGACGGATCGAACTCGGCGTGGTAGTCCTCGTTCGCCTGCTTCAGCGACAGCGAGATCCGGCGACGCTCCAGGTCGATGTCGATGACCTTGACCATCGCGTCGTCGCCGACCGCGACAACCTGGTCCGGGACCTCCACGTGGCGCTCGGCCAGCTCAGAGATGTGCACCAGGCCCTCGATGCCCTCTTCGACGCGCACGAACGCACCGAACGGAACCAGCTTGGTGACCTTGCCCGGCACGATCTGGCCGATCGCGTGGGTGCGGGCGAACTGACGCCACGGGTCTTCCTGGGTCGCCTTGAGCGACAGCGAAACCCGCTCACGGTCCAGGTCGACGTCGAGGACCTCGACGGTGACCTCGTTGCCGACCTCGACAACCTCGGACGGGTGGTCGATGTGCTTCCAGGACAGCTCGGAGACGTGCACCAGACCGTCGACGCCGCCGAGATCGACGAACGCGCCGAAGTTGACGATCGACGAGACCACACCCTTGCGGACCTGGCCCTTCTGCAGCTGGTGCAGGAACTCGCTGCGGACCTCGGACTGGGTCTGCTCGAGCCAGGCGCGGCGGGACAGGACCACATTGTTGCGGTTCTTGTCCAGCTCGATGATCTTGGCCTCGATCTCCTTGCCGACGTACGGCTGGAGATCGCGGACCCGGCGCATCTCGACCAGGGAGGCGGGGAGGAAGCCGCGCAGGCCGATGTCCAGGATCAGACCGCCCTTGACGACCTCGATGACGGTGCCCTTGACGGCCTCGTCCTTCTCCTTGAGCTCCTCGATGGTGCCCCACGCCCGCTCGTACTGCGCCCGCTTCTTCGACAGGATCAGGCGGCCTTCCTTGTCCTCCTTGGTGAGAACAAGAGCCTCGACCTCATCGCCCACGGAAACGACCTCGTTGGGGTCGACATCGTGCTTGATGGAGAGTTCGCGAGAGGGGATGACGCCTTCGGTCTTGTAACCGATGTCGAGCAGGACCTCGTCGCGATCGACCTTGACGATGGTTCCTTCGACGATGTCGCCGTCGTTGAAGTACTTGATCGTGGCGTCGATGGCGGCGAGGAAGTCCTCGGCGGAGCCGATGTCGTTGACGGCTACCTGCGGCGAGGTGACGGTGGTGGGCATGTGTCGGTTTGCTCCGGACGGATTGTGGTCGGTTGCGGACATTGGAACTTTCGGTACGCTGCGATCTCACCGCGATGACGCGACGTGACGGACATATTGAACGTACCGCACGCAAACGCTTGTGAAACTCAGCACGGGTGTTGGCGTTACTTCTGTACAGTTGCCCCCGCAGATTGTTACTGCAATGACACCGGTACGGGCAGTACCCAAGACACTCGCGCGTTCAGCGTACGCGACCTTGGTCCGGCCGGGCAAACCGGTCCCGACGCCACGCCGGGATAGTCTGACGGCGTGTCGGAAGATCGCCATGCGCAGGCAAATGCACTGCTAGGGACCACCGCGACCGCGCGGACCAGAATCGGCTCGGTCGCCAGTCAGCAGGCCAGTCGGCGCTGGTGGGATGCCGATGCGGACCAGTATCACGAAACCCACGCCGACTTTCTCGGCGTCGACTCGCCCGAGGGCGAATTCATCTGGTGCCCGGAGGGCTTGCACGAGGGCGATATGCATTTCCTCGGCGAGGTCGCCGGTAAGCGGATCCTGGAGATCGGATGCGGATCCGCACCGTGTTCGCGCTGGCTGGCCGGGCAGGGGGCACAGCCGGTCGGGCTCGACCTGTCCATGGGGATGCTCACGCGCGGACTCGCCGCGATGTCGCGCGGCGGACCGCGGGTGCCATTGGTGCAGGCGGGGGCGGAGGCATTGCCGTTCGCGGATGAATCCTTCGATCTGGCGTGTTCGTCCTTCGGCGCGGTCCCGTTCGTCGCGGACTCCGAACTGGTGATGCGCGAGGTTGCGCGAGTGTTGCGGCCGGGCGGTCGCTGGGTGTTCTCGGTGAACCATCCGATGCGCTGGATATTTCCGGACGACCCCGGACCCGCCGGTCTGACCGCCTCGATCCCCTATTTCGACCGCACGCCGTATGTAGAGGTCGACAGCGACGGCGCGCCGACCTACGTCGAACACCACCGCACCATCGGGGATCGGGTGCGCGAGATCGTCGCCTCGGGGCTGGTGCTCGATGACATCGTCGAACCGGACTGGCCGGAATGGCTCGAGCGGGAGTGGGGACAGTGGAGTCCGCTGCGGGGTGAGTTGTTCCCCGGCACCGCCATCTTCGTCACCCACAAACCGGCCGATGCTTGATTTCTCAGAACGCCGCGAGGGCCGCGAAATTCGGATCGAGACGGGCGGCGGGGCAGGTATACGCCACCCAGCGGCGGGCACGCGAGAGCGGATGATCGGGGAAGCGCTCGTCCCAGCGCAGGTCATCGGCCATGTTGTAGGGCAGCGCGCCTTGCAGACCGGGTGCGTACGGATGGGGCGGGTACATATTGTCGAAGCCGATTTCCAGTGCGAGTACCGCCTCACGGATTCCGGTGGTGCCGGTCTCCGGGCAGAGGATCTGTAGCACCGCACTGCAGGTCGCTTTCGGCACGGTGAGCGAGGCGGCGAAGACCAGGCCCGTCGGCTGACCCGGCTGTCGCATCTTCTGCAGCCGCAGCAGCGCGGGTTGCGAATCAATACCGACGACGAAAGCCTCGATGAGACAACCGCTTTCGGCATGGATCTCGGCGAGCCCGCAGCGCAGCGTGGCCAGGTCCGTCAGTGGCGCGGGCAGATCTGGTACCAGATCGAAGTAACTCAATTGGACGATGTCGCCCGTTGCAGGGTCCCGCCACGCGTTGCTGTCGAGCTGCTGTAATCCACTGGTGTCGAACGAAATTGGCACCCGATCACGCTACTGCGGACTCGGCATCGTCTGAAGCGGCGGGTCAGATACCGGCCGAACGAAATTCATCGAGCAATGCGGTTCGCGCGTCGCTGATATGCGAGCCGAGGTCGCCGCCGGTGTGCAGCCAGATCTCGTAGCCCGCGAAGAAACAGGCCATGCCGACTTTGGCCCACAGCAGCGGCCGCACATCGGTGCCCGCCGCAACGCCCAATCGGCGCGCAAGGTGTTCGGCGACAAGGGATTCGACCGCGTTTCGCTTGGCCAGCTCGCGGGCCTGCAGTGCCGGATTGCCCGCGATCAGCCCATCGCGGGCACGCGCGTCCGCGATGCGGTCGGCGAAACGCTCGACCAGTGGTCCGATGACCGCTGCCATGGTTTCCTCCGGCGATTCGTCCGCCGGACGGTCGGCCAATAGCCGAGCCAGCTCCGCACGATGCTCGTCGTCCTCGGCGAACAGCAATTCGTCCTTGCTCGCGTAGTAGCGGTGCAGGGTGCGCGTCCCGACTTCGGCCTCGGCGGCGATATCCGCGACGGTCACGGCGTCATACCCGCGCTCGACGAACAATCGCAGCGCGGCATCGGCGATCGCTCGCCTGGTCCGCTCCTTCTTCCGATCCCGCAATGACATCGGAATATTGTCGCACAGCGCGCCATATGGCAGACTCTGCCATATGGCAACAAGCGACAGAACTGTTGTGATCACCGGCGGCACCAGCGGACTCGGCCGTGAATGCGCGAGGGCGCTCGCCGCCGATCCACGATGGACGGTCATCGTGACCGGGCGCGACGCCGAGCGGGCCCGGACGGAGGCCGCCGCGATCGGCGCGCGTGCGGCAACGCTCGACCTCGGCGCACTGGCCTCCGTCGCCCATTTCGCCGACGAATTCCGCAGGAGCGGACTGCCCCCGTTGCATGCGCTGGTATGCAATGCCGGACTGCAATTCACCCGCCGCAGCTACACCGAGGACGGCATCGAGGCCACCTTCGGCGTCAACCATCTCGGACACGTCGCACTGGTCCAAGCACTGCTCGACGACCTGATCGCGCCCGCGCGCATCGTCTTCGTCAGCTCGGGCACGCACAATCCGGATCAGTTCACCGGCATGCCCGATCCACTGGATACCAATGTCCGCGCACTCGCCTACCCACCCGAGTCGACCGAATCCGCGCAGCGCGACGGCCGTCGCCGCTACAGCACGTCGAAGTTGGCGAACCTGCAGACCACCTACGAATTGGCGCGGCAGTTCGAGGCGCGCGGCATCACGGTGAATGCCTTCGATCCCGGACTGATGCCGGGCACCGGACTCGCCAGGGATGCCGGGTCGGCGGCACAACTGTTGTGGCGCACGGTCGCTCGGGGTCTGGTGCTATTGCCCGGTGTCAATACGCCGCGCCGATCCGGTGAGGATCTCGCGTGGCTGGTCACGGATCCGTCGCTCGACGAGGTGTCCGGCCGGTATTTCGTGGGCCGCACCGCGAAACCGTCGTCGAAGGCGTCCTATGACCGCGACGCGCAACACGCGCTGTACACCGACAGTCTGAAACTCCTCGGCGAACTCGCGCGCTGATACATCGTCGGACCGAATACCGACGATGCCGAATACCCGTGGGGTATTCGGCATCGTTGCGGCAGAGCTTATTCCGGCTACTCCTCGGCCGGTTTCGCCTTCGGGCTTCGGCCCGCCTGTTTCAACGCAAGGCGCAGTGCGTACTCGATCTGGGCATTGATACTGCGCAGGTCGTCGGCGGCCCATTGGGCGACCGCCTCGTGTATCGCCGGGTCCAGGCGTAGCAGGATCTTCTTGCGCTCGGCCATGAGGCGACTCAGGAGTAGAGCGAGCCGGTATTGACGACGGGTTGGGTGGCGCGATCGCCGCAGAGCACGACCAGCAGGTTCGAGACCATCGCGGCCTTGCGTTCCTCGTCGAGTTCGACGACGCTCTGTTCGGCGAGCCGGTCCAGCGCGAGGCGGACCATACCCACCGCGCCCTCGACAATGCGGGTGCGCGCGGCGACCACCTGGGCCGCCTGCTGCCGAACGAGCATGGCCTGGGCGATCTCCGGCGCGTAGGCGAGGTGAGTGATCCTGGCCTCGATGACCTCGATGCCCGCCAGATCGGTGCGATCGCGCAATTCGATGGTCAATTCCTCGGCCACCTCGGCGCCGTCGCGCAGACTGGTGGTGTTCTGGTCGTGCGCGTCGTAGGGGTGCGTCGTGGCCAGATGCCGCACCGCTGCCTCGGACTGGGTCTCCACGTACTCCTCGTAGTCGTCGACGGAAAAGGCGGCCTTGAAGCTGTCGACCACCCGATAGACCACGACGGCGGCGATCTCCACCGGATTGCCGTCGGCATCGTTGACCTTGAGCTTCTGGGTTTCGAAGTTACGCACCTTCAGCGAGATGCTGCGCCGGTCGGTGAGCGGCACCACCGAGTAGAAGCCGGGTTCACTCAGCGAGCCGATGTAGCGGCCGAAGAACTGAACGACCTTGGCCTCGTTGGGATTCACCACGGTGAGCCCGGTGGCCAGCAGCAGGAGCACGACCACGACCACGGTCGCGATGATCGCGCCGACGAGGGCGAGCACATTGTCGTTGTGCGCGGCCACGGCGTATCCGGCAATGGCGCCGCCGCCGATCAGGAGCGTGAGGACAAACCACGACACCAGCACGAGAAAGCCGTTGACGTGGAACGCCGACCGAAGCTTCATGACATCCTCCGAGTATCAAAGTGATATCACGAAGATAGCATCAGGCCGCGCCCCGGCGATAGGGCGGTCGCGGCATCAGTTCGCAGGTGTGATGTTGCGGTTGAAGCGGAACATGTTGCGGGAGTCGTACTTCGCCTTCAGCACGGCCAGCCGGGCGTAGGTGTCCGGCGCGTAGCCACCTCGGGTCTGCGCCTCGTCGGCCGCGGCACCCGCACCGTAGAGGAAGTTCAGGCTGTGGCCGACGGTCCACGGCGCGAGTGCCGTGCGAACCACCGCATGATCCTCGGGCGCGGCGTCACCCGCATCGGGCCCGGGCATGGTGATGACGCGGACGATGTACTCGGCATCCCGGTTGTCCACGGCAATCCCCGCAGGACCACGCCTGCCGAGCGCACCGCCGAGGTGCCGGATATCGACCACCGCCTGAATCGTCGATTCGGGTCCGGTGGCAGCGAGCAAGGCCGACAACGTTTCTCCGGTGAGCTCACCGAGCAAGGCGTTGGTGGCGGCGTAGGCATGCGGGTGGTCGGGATCACTGTGGATGGTGTGCGATTCGGTGTACGGCATGAGCCGCAGATCGTCCTTCAAACGATCCCCGACCGCGCGCAACGGCGCGACCAGAAGCTCGCCGTCCGCGGCGGATCCGTTGTAGGCGATCCGTATCGACGCGACATAGCGCCCGCGCAGCGGCTCCGGAATCTGCGGAATGGGCGGGAAGGTCATCACGGTCACCGTCGAGGTCACCTCATCGGGCAGCGTCGCGGTCCAGTCCTTCCAGGCTTCCATGGCCTGCTCGACCAGTGGGGTATCGAAGACCAACTGACCGCCGTAGACGGTCGCGACCGGCACGAGTTCCAGTTCCAGCGCGGTCACCACGCCGAAGTTGCCACCGCTGCCGAGCACCGCGCCGAAGAGTTCGTCGCCAGGGGTCAGCGTGCGGACTCGGCCGTCCGCCGTGACGATCTCGATGCACCGCACATATTCGGCGGCGTAACCGAATTGCCGTGCCAGCAGGCCCAATCCGCCGCCGAGGCTGTAGCCGACGACCCCGACCGACGGCGAGGACCCGTTCAGCGGTACCAGCCCGTACGGTGCGGCGGCCTCGACCAGCGCGGCCGCCCGCACTCCGGCACCGACGCGGGCGGTGCGCGCCTGCGGGTCGATTCGGATATCGGTCATCCGGCGGGTGCTGATCAGCACACCGCCGTCGGCCGCGACCGAGAGTCCGTGCCCGGTGGCCTGGACCGCAACCGGAAGTCCTTGGCGCGCGGCGTATTCCACCGCACCGCGCACATCCTCTGTGTGCACCGCGCCGACGACCAGTGCGGGGCGGTGGTGGTAAGCGGCCTGGAAGCCAGCGATCTCTTCGTCGAATCCGGCGTCGCCGGGGCGGAAGACCGGGCCGGTGAAGGTGTCGGTGATCTCTGCGGTGTTTCCCATGCCTTAGACGATGCCGCCCACGCAGCCAGAAGTACAACAGATAGTTCTGCTGGGACCTATAATCAATAGTTATGGAATTGCGCCAACTCCGCTACTTCGTGACCGTGGTCGAGGAGGCCAACTTCACCCGCGCCGCCGCCCGATTACACCTGGCTCAACCCGGACTCAGCGCCCAGATCCGCCAGCTCGAACACGAACTGGGACAACAACTTCTGGATCGCGGCGGCCGCTCGGTAACCTTGACCGAAGTGGGCGCGGCGGTGCTGCCGCATGCCAGGGCCGCCCTGGCGGCGACCGAGCGGATTACCACGACGGTGGACGAATTCACCGGACTACTGCGCGGACACGTCCGCCTCGGCTGCATCTCCGGCGCGGGCGATGAGGAATTCGATATCGCCTCGGTGCTCGCGGACTTCCACGACGATCACCCGCAGGTCGGCATCAGCCTGACCGAGGACACCTCCGAACGGATGCTCGCGGCGGTGCGCAGCGGCGAGCTGGATATCGCCCTGGTCGGATTGACCGGTGCGGAGATCGGCGCCGATATCGGCACAGATGTTGTGCTCGATACGCCGGTGGTCGCGGCGGTCGCGCTGGGCGGTAAGAAGCGTGCATCGATCACGCTCGACGAGTTGCGTGAGCACCCGCTGATCTGTCTACCGCGCGGCACCGGCATCCGGGGTGTCTTCGATCGCGCCTGTGCCGCAGCGGGATTCGAACCCGATATCGCATTCGAGGCCGCCGCTCCCCCACTATTGCTGCGACTCGCCGCCCGTGGCCTGGGCATCGCGGTGGTGCCCGCGCTGACCGCCGAGGAGGCCGCGGCATTCGGGGTGCGGGTGCTGCCGATCACCGATCCGGAGCTGCGCGGACAACTCGCGCTGGCGTGGCGGCGCGATCGCCCGGGCAGTCCGGCCGCGAAAGTCCTACTCGGACAACTCCGTATCGGTTTGGGCAGTCGCTGAATTCAGAGCAACCGCGACAGGAACGCCTTGGTACGTTCATGTTTCGGGTCGGCGAGCACCTCGCGCGGATTACCCGCCTCCACGACCACACCGCCGTCCATGAACACCAGTTGGTCGGCAACCTCACGGGCGAAACCCATTTCGTGGGTCACGACCACCATGGTCATACCGTCGGCGGCGAGTTCGCGCATGACCCCGAGCACCTCGCCGACCAATTCCGGATCCAGCGCCGAGGTGGGCTCGTCGAAGAGCATCAGCTTGGGATCCATGGCCAGCGCACGGGCGATCGCGACGCGCTGCTGCTGGCCGCCGGAGAGCTGGGCCGGATAGGCATTCGCCTTGTCCCCCATGCCGACTCGGTCCAGCAACTCGAGCGCACGAGCCGTCGCGTCCGCCTTGCGGATGCCCTTCACCTGGATAGGCGCTTCGACAATGTTCTCCAGCGCCGTCCGATGTGGGAACAGGTTGAAATGCTGGAACACCATGCCGATATCGCGGCGCTGCTTGGCCGCATCGCGCGGGTGCAATTCGTAGAGTTTGCCACCCTTTTCGCGATAGCCGATCAGATCGCCGTCGACATAGAGCCGACCCGCATTCACCTGCTCGAGGTGGTTGATACAGCGCAGAAAGGTCGACTTACCCGAACCCGACGGCCCGATCAGGCAGAGCACATCGCCACGCCCGACCTCGAGCGAAATGCCCTTGAGCACCTGCAGCGCACCGAAGTTCTTGCACACCCGATCCGCACGGATCATCGGCTGTACGCCTGCGGGCTCTACCTTGTCTGCGCTCATTTCGCCTTCACAATCGTCTGAGCGTCGGCCAGTTCCTGCAGCTGCTTGGCGGTCAGCTGCCGCGAGGCGCCTCGCGAGTAGTAGCGCTCCAGGTAGTACTGCCCGATCATCAGCACGCTGGTGACCGCGAGATACCAAGTGGCGGTGACCAATAGCAATGGAATCGGCTGGAAGTTCACGCCGTAGATATCCCGGGCCCGGCCGTACAGGTCGGTGCTCAACGGGATCGCGGTGACGAGCGCGGTGGTCTTGAGCATTCCGATCAGCTCATTGCCGGTGGGCGGGATGATCACCCGCATGGCCTGCGGCAGCACGGTCCTGCGCATGGTCTGCGACCACGACATGCCGAGCGCCGTCGAGGCCTCGCGCTGCCCCTCGCCGACGGAATTGATTCCGGCACGAACGATTTCGGCCATATACGCGGCCTCGTTCAGTGCGAGGCCGATTACCGCGAAGGCGAACGCGGCCTGAAGTCCCTGCACGTCGATCCGCACGAACTCGGGCCCGAACGGCACACCGAGCTGGATCGACTTGTACAGCGACGGGAACAGACCCCAGAAAACCAACTGCACGAAAACCGGTGTGCCACGGAAGATCCAGAGATACACCCACGCCACGGCGCGCAACACCGGATTCGGCGACAGCCGCATCACCGCGAGCAACGCGCCAAGCACGATGGCGATCGCCATCGCGAGCACGGTCAGCTCGAGGGTGACCGCCGCGCCGGAGGCGATCCGGCTGTCGAACAAATACTTTCGATAGGTTCCCCATCCGTACGCGGGATTGGTGGCCGCGCCGTAGATGAACAACCCGAGCAGGGCGAGGATGATCGCCGCGGCGATCATGCGGCCCGGCCTACGTAATGGAACGGCCTTGATCGGCTCCGGTTCTGCCGCGTCGATCGGCCCGCCGGGCCCGGTGTTGTCGCCGGGCGCCGACGTGGTTTCGGATGACGACATCGATCAGCCCGCGGCGCCGTTGATGACCGACTTGGTGATCGCGCCTTCCTGCACACCCCAGTTCTTGGTGATCTCGAGGTACTTGCCGTTGTCGATCAGGTGCTGGACGGCCGCCTGCAGCGCCTTGCCGAGCGCCGACCCCTTGGGGATGGCCCAACCGTAGGGTGCGGAATCGAAGACCTTGCCCGCCGCCTCGATCTTGCCGTCGCTCTTCTTGATCGCGTACGCGGTCACCGGCGAATCCGCCGACATCGCGTCGACCTGGCCGAGCACCAGTGCGTTGGTCGCCGCGCTCTGCTCGTCGAACGGCTTCTTATCGATGGCAGGCTTGCCCGCCTCTTCACACTTCTTGCTGCGCGCCGGAATCTCGTCGGTGTCCTGAACCGTGGTGGCCTGCACGGCGACCCGCTTACCGCAGGCATTGTCCGGGTCGATCGGCTTACCCGTCTGCTGCGCCCACTGGCTGCCCGCGTTGAAGTAGGTGGTGAAGTCGACGCTCTGTTCGCGTTCCTTCGAGTCGGTGATGGAGGACATGCCGACGTCGTAGGTCCCTGCCTGGATCGCGGGAATGATCTTCTCGAAGGAGGACTCGAGGTATTCGGCCTTCAGGCCGAGGGTCGCGGCAACCGCGTCCATCAGGTCGACATCGAAGCCGACGATCTTGCCGCTCGGATCCTTGTACTCGTTGGGCTGATAGGGGATATTGACTCCGACGACGAGCTTGCCCGACTGCTTGATCTTGTCCGGGAGCAGCGCGGCGGCCGTGTCGAGCTTGTCGATACCCTGTACCTTCGCCACCGCGGGCGAGTTGTCTTCGGAGTTACTACAGCCCGTCAACACCAGTGCACCACCGGCTAGTACGCACATCGCCTGCAGGGCGCGCCTGCCAAGAACCGATCGAACAGACACAGCAGCCCTCCACATTTCGGATTCGAGAAACCCGGGTGTCACCACCCGTTTGGCAATCTAAGCGATCGTGGCGTTTCGTGCTGGACAGTAACGGAAGATTATCCGTTCTGTGCGGAACACTCCGGGCACAGCAAACACTCAGGTACCGGCGGTGGACCCTACCGGACGGTCCGGTGTTCGAACGAGTTGGGTTCCCGGTCGCCCCGCCGGTGCGGGTCAGCGCCGGTGCACCCTGGCGCAGACCTGCTCGGTGAATTCGCTCGTCGAGGCGAGACCGCCCAGGTCGGCGGTGGCAATGCCCGCGGCGAACGCGCCCGCGACGGCGCGTTCGATGCGTTCACCCGCGTTCGACAACGCGCGGTTGTTGTCGCGAATTCCCAGCCAGTGCAACAACATTGCCGCCGAGAGTTGCAGCGCCGCCGGGTTTGCGCGGTTGTGTCCGGCCAGTGTGGGCGCGGCGCCGTGCACCGCCTGTGCCATCGCCTTGGTCGCCGAGCAGTTGAGCGATGCGGCGATGCCGAGCGAGCCGCTCAGCTCACCCGCGAGATCGGAAAGGATGTCGCCGAAGAGGTTCTCGGTCACCACCACGTCGTAGTCATGGGCGGCGCGGACCAGATGGGCGGCGACCGCGTCGACGTGTTCGTCGTCGACCTCGACGCCCGGATAGGCGTGGGCGACGTCATAGCAGACGTCGCGGAACAGGCCCATGGTCATGGGCAGCACATTGGCCTTGTGCACGATGGTGACCCGCTTGCGTCGCGCGGCCGCGAGCCGGAAGGCATCGTGCGCGATCCGCTCGCAGGCCTGCCGGGTGACCAGGCCGACCGCCATCGCCACGTCCGGGGTGGGCCGGAACTCGCCCGACCCGGCGAACATATTGCGGTCGGCGTAGAACCCCTCGCTGTTCTCCCGGACGATCACCAGGTCGATATCGGGAGCGCTCGCCTTGACTCCGGCGAAGGCACGGGCGGGGCGAATATTCGCGTAGAGGCCGAAGCGTTTGCGGATGGCGCCGCCGGGTGCGATTCGATGTTCGGGAGGGTAGGCGGCATTGTCGTGCGGGCCGAGGATCCAGGCATCGAGTTCGTCGAGGGCCGCGAGAGTCTGCTCCGGCAGCGGATTGCCGAATTCCGCGATGGCGTGCCGGCCCATCGGCAACCCGACCCAGTCGACCGGGGCCGCGCCGGCCGCGGCGAGCGCTTCGTCGACCACCGCGCGGGTGGCGCGGACCACCTCAGGGCCGATGCCGTCACCTTCGATGAGGCCGAGTCGCATGGGCGACATATCACGGTTCACCTGGCCATCCTCCCGCGAGACGGTTCGTACGCCGACAACTGGGCCGCGTGTTCGCCGCCCATCGAGCGGCGCGGGCGGCTAACCTCTCGTGAACTATGGTGCAGTCGGTCGAATTGTTATTGGACGATGTGGCCGATGCGGAGATCCGGCGGCAGTGGCAGTTGCTCGCCGACGCAGGCATTCCGAGTTTGGCCGGGAAGCATGCCGAAACCAACCGGCCGCATATTACCGTCGCGGTGGCCAGGCAGATCTGGCCGCGCATCGACCACGCACTGGACCAGCTCACCTTCCGGCCGATTCCGATACGGCTCGGCGGCGTGCTGGTCTTCGGTGCGCGCAATCCGATCCTGGTCCGGTCGGTGGTGCCCTCGGAACACCTGCTCGCACTGCAACGTCGTATTTTCGCCGTCGTTTCGCCGTGTCCCGGCATACCGTCGAATGTGCAACCC
>NZ_BDBY01000203.1 GCF_001613225.1 Nocardia pseudovaccinii NBRC 100343 | reverse complement strand
TTATAGCTGGCGACAATCGACACGAGAGGACGTCATGGCCACCCAGACGCTGAACCAACAGAATTTCGATGAGATCGTCACCGGAAACGACGTGGTACTCGTCGATTTCTGGGCCGACTGGTGCGGTCCGTGCAAGAGCTTCGCACCCACCTTCGAGGCCTCCTCGGACAAGCATCCTGATGTGGTCCACGGCAAGGTCGACACCGAGGCCGAACAGGGCCTGGCCGCCGCCGCCAACATCCGCTCGATTCCGACCATCATGGCGTTCCGCGAGGGCGTGCTGGTCTTCGCGCAGCCGGGCGCCCTGCCGCCCGCCGCGCTGGAGGATCTGGTCACCCAGGTGAAAGCGCTGGACATGGACGAGGTGCGCAAGCAACTGGCCGAGCAGCAGTCCGGTCAGTAAACCGCGCCGACGGGCCGTTCATATTCCACGGAATGTGAACGGCCCGTTGCGTTTTCGTACGCTCAGGCGCCCAGCTTGTTGACGCCCGCGATCATGGCGCGGACCGTCGATTCGGCGCCGTCGTCGGCCAGGGCCGCACCCCAGCCGCGCCTGCCGTTGCATTCGCACTGCACGAACGTCGCGGTGCCCGCAGCGGTGCGGCGCTGGTGGAATTGCAGGATTTCGACCGGATAGCCCTCGTCGTAGAGGGCCGAGGTCATCGCGGCGACCGGGCTGCCGGTGGCGATCACCGTGCGCAGGTGGTCGGCGAATTCCAGGGTGGCCGTGAACTCCGCGCTCCGATTGCCCGCAGGCGACCAGTCGCCGACCCGAATCGGGCCGACGTGCTCGCAATAGCGGTGGTGGAATTGCGCGGGTGTCAGATCGGCGCATTCGGCGCGCAGCGCCTTGGGGGCGGCGGCGATGAACATGTTGGGGTCAAGAGTCAGAATGGTCATTGTGCGGAGGTCTTCCCGAGGATTGTCTTCTCAATTGACAGAGGGGACCAGCAGTAAGTAATCAGTAGCCCGCAGCGAGGGGGGCCGGTCCGAATCAGACCCCGCTACGGCGGGTTACTACGAGAAGTCGCCGGGTTGCCACCATCGCGGTAAGCGGAATTAGCACTGCGCTGTCGCGGTCTGCGACATGGAGCGCGGCGCTGTGGTGGTCGACGGGATTCGGCACGCCGACCAGAATAGGTCGATCTCGACGCAATAGCAACCACATTTCTTGTCCCGTCGCGCCTACTCACGAGTACCATTCGCGCAGCTCAGGGGCATAGCGCCGAGGACTGATGGCAAGCCGTCGCCGGGGCGGTACTTTCGGTCACATGGGTGCCCTTGTCGCCATGACCATTCCCGGATTGGCCATCCTGCTGATCGGACTCGCATTCGTCGAGGTGCTGTGGAATCGGCTCACCGGCAGTCGGATACTGCCGTGGTTCAAACACCGCAAGCACACGCCGGTCGCCGCAACCGGATTCGAACAGGTTGCCGCGACCTTTCAAGGTTCGAAGCATTACGAGTTCGAGCAGCGACAGACGGCACTGATGCACAAAGAAGATAAGTCCGACGGAGCGCCGCCACGCGATGAGATCGATCTGCGAACGGGATCGGCGAGACTGGTGCGCCGCGAGCAGTGATCATTCGAACGTGAACGATCCGGCGGTCTCCGGCGGTCTGACGTAGTATCCGCACCATCGGAAAGCTGTCCCGGGGGACATTGATGTCGTTATCGGTCTTGGCGCGAGCCGGATGTGCGCTGGTTGCCGCCGTGACCCTGGTGATCGGTGTAACCGGTTGTGGCTCCGCGATTTCCGGACAGGCCGAGCCCGGCATGACCCCGGCGAACCTGACTGCGCTCAATACCGGGCCGTACCAGTCCGCACCGCAGGTCTACCGGCCGAAGATCAGTTACAACACCCAGGTCTTCCATATCGAGTCCCGCCGCATGATGGGCTATCTCGTCTCGCCCTACCAGATCGATCCGGATATGAAGTTGCTGGAGGCGGTGCGGGTTATCGACCAGAGCAGCTTCCGCAGCATTACCGGCGAATTCCCGGAGACCTATGCGCCGATCGCCGAACGCAACCATCTCATCGGCGGTGCGCTGACCACGCGGTCCAATGGCGATCTGCGCAACCGGAAGTTCATGACGATCTCGATCATACGATTCCCGAGCGATGCCGCCGCCCGCGCGGCGGCGACCGAATTCGACCAGGACAGTGCGAATTCCCTGCCCGGCCGCCACAGCATCGCACTGGACGGCGTCGCGAACGCAACGGCATCCTCGGTCACCGATGCCAAGGGCTGGGTGTATGCCTGGCGTGGCCCGTACGTTGTGCTCAGCATGGTGACCGTGCCGAAACCGGATCCGAATGCGATTGCCACGCAATTGAAAAAGATGCTGCAACTGCAGGACGCGCGGTTCGCGGAGCTGAATCCGACACCGGTCGATGACCTCCTGGATCTGCCGCTCGATACCGACCGGATCAAGAGCCTGGCGCTGCGCACGGCGAAGGGATCGCCCGGCATCTTCCTGCGAGAAGAAAACATCGGCGTCTACAGTGCGGCCGGACAACTGCATTTCGAGCGTGACGCCGCGGTCGCGACGAAGGCATTCGCCGACGCGGGTGTCGATCTGGTCGGGCAGAACGACGGAACTGTCTATCGAACAAGGGATCTCGCCGCCGCCTTCCGCCTGCAGACCGCACTCACGGTGCTCGGCAAACCGACGAGGAGGTCACCAATCCCCCCGGCGTGCCCGATGCTCGGTGCATCGAACTCGACGAGGCCGAGCCCGTTCGCAACGATAAGTACTTGTGCGCCATGGTCTATGGCCGCTACGTGGGAAACGTCGGAGCGTCCCAGGTCCAGGATCTCTATCAGCAGGCCGCCGCGCAGTGCAAATTGCTGGCCGCCGGGCACTGAGTTGCGGTGCGGCACAACGGATTTCCGGGTGCCGCACCCAACGCTCAGTGCGCGGCGGAGTCCCAGCTGCGGCCGGTGCCGACGGAGACGTCCAACGGGACCGACAGCGTGATCGCCGAGGACATCTGTTCACGGGCGAGTGCGTCCAGGGCGTCCTTCTCTCCCTCGGCGACCTCGAAAACCAGTTCGTCGTGGATCTGCAGCAGCATGCGCGAGCGCAGGCCCGCTTCCTTGATCGCCTTGTGCACGTTGATCATCGCGACCTTGATGATGTCGGCGGCGGTGCCCTGGATGGGCGCGTTGAGGGCCATGCGTTCGGCGGCCTCGCGGCGCTGGCGGTTACTGGAATCCAGATCGGGCAGGTAGCGGCGGCGACCGAAGAGGGTTTCGGTATAGCCGACCTTGCGTGCCTGTTCGACGACCTCGTACAGGTAGTCGCGAATGCCGCCGAAGCGGTCGAAGTAGACCTCCATCTGCTCCTTGGCCTCCTGCGTGCTGATCTTCAGCTGCGTCGAAAGGCCATAGGAGCTCAGGCCGTACGCCAGACCGTAGGACATCGCCTTGATCCGGCGGCGCATCTCGGGCGTCACCTCCGACAGCGGGATGTCGAAGGCCTTGGAGGCGACGAAGGTGTGCAGATC
The DNA here is from genome assembly GCF_001613225.1 of Nocardia pseudovaccinii NBRC 100343. GTDB lineage: Bacteria > Actinomycetota > Actinomycetes > Mycobacteriales > Mycobacteriaceae > Nocardia > Nocardia pseudovaccinii. The sequence continues at coordinate 14,513 of NZ_BDBY01000203.1, read as the reverse complement.
CTCGCCGGAGTTGAAGGCCTCGATCAGGCCATCGTCACCGGAGAGGTGGGCCATGATGCGCATTTCGATCTGGCTGTAATCCGCGGTCATCAGCGACTGGTAGCCCGGGCCGACCACGAAGGTGTCACGGATCTGGCGGCCGGTGTCGGTGCGGATCGGGATGTTCTGCAGATTCGGCTCGGTCGAGGACAGTCGGCCGGTGGCGGCGATGGTCTGGTTGAAGGTGGTGTGGATGCGGCCGTCGTCGGCGACGGACTTGAGCAGACCGTCCACGGTGACCTTGAGCCGGGTGGCGTCACGGTGCTCGAGCAGATGCCGCAGGAACGGATGCTCGGTCTTCTCGAACAGCGATTCCAGCGCATCGGCGTCGGTGGTGTAGCCGGTCTTGGTGCGCTTGGTCTTCGGCATATCGAGTTCGTCGAAGAGCACCACCTGCAGCTGCTTGGGGGAGCCGAGGTTGATCTGCTTGCCGATCACGCCATAGGCGGCGTTGGCCGCATCGGTGACCTTATCGGCGAATTGGCGCTGCAGGTTCTCGAGCCGCTCGGTATCGACCGCGATGCCGGCGTTCTCCAGTTCGGCGAGCACGCTGAGCAGCGGCAGTTCCATATCGTCGAGCAGTGCGCTGGATTCGATCTGGCGCAGTTCGCCGTCGAGCGCCTCGGCCAGGTCGAGAACCGCCCTCGCGCGCAGCATTTCGGTCTGCGCCAGCTCGGCGTCCACGGTGTCGGCATCGTCGAGCAGGGACAGCTGCGGGGTCTCGTCGGTTTCGGCGCGCAGTTCGCGGTGCAGGTAGCGCAGCGAGAGATCGTCGAGGTTGAAGCTGCGCTGACCGGGGCGGACCAGGTAGGCGGCCAGGGCGGTATCGCTGGTGAGACCGGCCAGGGTCCAGCCGCGACCACGCAGCGCGTGCATGGCGGCCTTGGCCTCGTGCAGGGCCTTCGGCACGGCCGGATCGGCCAGCCAAGCGCCGAGTGCGGCTTCGTCTTCCGGGGTCAGCACGGCGACATCGATATAGCCGCTCTCGCCGTCCGCGGCGGCGATGGCGAGCGCGCGCGCGTCACCATTACCTGGGGCACTCGTGCCGACCACCGAAATACCTTGTCGGACACCGACTTTCGCATGTTCGGCGAGCCACCCGGTGACCGCGCCGACCTTGAGCGCGCCGCCGCTGATCTCGAAGCCGGATTCGGCCTCGGGCTCCGGCGGGGCGAGGGTTTCGAAGAGCCGGTCGCGCAGCACCCGGAACTCCAGGTCGTCGAAGAGCTGGTGGATCTTGTTGCGATCCCACGGCTGCTGGGCCAGCTGATCGGGGGTGTAGGGCAGCGGAACGTCGCGGACCATCTCGGTGAGCTGCCGATTGAGCACGACACTGCTGAGATTGGCGCGCAGTGCGTCGCCGACCTTGCCTTTCACCTCGTCCACCTTGTCGACGAGGGTGGTCAGATCGCCGTACTCGCGAATCCACTTGGCGGCGGTCTTCTCCCCGACGCCCGGAATGCCGGGCAGGTTGTCGCTCGGGTCGCCGCGCAGGGCCGCGTAATCCGGGTACTGGGCCGGGGTGAGCTGATATTTGGCCATCACCTCATCCGGGGTGAACCGGGTGAGGTCGGAGACGCCCTTGCGCGGGTAGAGCAGTGTGACCTCATCGCTGACCAACTGGATGGCATCACGGTCACCGGAGACGATCAGAACGCGGAAACCCTCGCCAACGGCCTGGGTCGCGATGGTGGCGATCAGGTCGTCGGCCTCGAAACCGTCGATCGCCATCACCGGGATACCCATGGCGCCGAGCACATCCTTGGTGAGTTCGACCTGGCCGCGGAACTCATCGGGCGTGGCATTGCGGCCCGCCTTGTACTCCGGATACGCCTCGGTGCGGAAAGTCTTGCGGCTGACGTCGAAAGCGGCCGCGATATGCGTCGGCTTCTCGTCCCGCAACAGATTGATCAGCATCGCGGTGAATCCGTACACCGCATTCGTGGTCTGCCCGGTGACCGTCTTGAAGTTCTCCGCGGGCAGCGCGAAGAACGCGCGATAGGCGATCGAATGCCCGTCCAACAGCAACAACGTCGGCCGCTCGCCAGCAGCATCACTGGCTGCCGTAGGCACGACGCTGGAACGCTGATCAGTAGTCGCTGGGGTCACGCCTGAGAGTCTATTGACGCCCACCGACACAGACGCCGCGGGGCACGGGGGCACGTCGATAGCTCAGGGCAGAATCTCGAAGGCATCGATGTGATGAGGTCGGACGACGGAAAAATGGCGCCGATCCAGGGTCGCCACCTTGGTAACGCCGAGCCGTTCAGCCGCGGTGACGACCGACGCATCGGCCATACCAAGCGGCAAATCCCGATATTTGGCAGTCAATTCGGCAATACGCAGCCAGTCCGAAGGATGGACCGGTTCGACGGAAAACAGACCTTCTGCGAAGTCTCCGAGAAACCGCACCTCGGCTTCAGCACCGAGCCGAGTCGCAATCAGGTACGCAGCCTCGGTGATGACCAAAGTGGGCACAACCAGTGGACCTCGGTGGTGTTGCAACAGATTCAGGCAGGCCTTGTGGTGGGCATCGTCCGCATCGACGTAGGCATACAGCGGTCCGGCGTCGACGATCAAGCGTGCTATCGGTCCCACTCCCCGCGCAGGATCTCTTCGATCCGCTCAGAAATATCCGATCGGCCGCTGCGCCCAGCGGCAGCCGCGCCGAATCGTCGCGGCTCACCGCCCCCAGGCAAATGCGCCTCCATGGCTTCCCGCGTCCAATCGGAAATCGTCATCTCCCTCCGTGCGGCCTCCTGCCGGACCCGGTCATCCAGGTCGTCCGGCAGTTTCACCGTTGTGCGCTTCATGGTATGCCAGCATACCCAGTCGCGTCGGCGAATGCGCAGATCGCTCACTCCACGTGGGCCGGGGAGCTGTACCAGGTGTTGCACTCCCAGGTGTCGCCCTTGTCGGAGCCCCATTTCCACCAGCCCCACACGTTTTCCTCGGTGCCCTGCATGCGTGGATCGCGGTTGACGTGGCCGCTCTGGACGGTGTGGGACGCTTCGGTCCAGGTTTGTTCATCGATATCGGCGCGGCCGAAGTTGGTGCCGAGGAACATGCCCGAGAAGCAGCGGGCCTGCAGTTCCATGCGGCGGCTCTGCTCGCGACCGGCGGTGGTTTCCTTGCCGAGGGTCGCACGTTTCTCGTTGTAGGCCTGCATGACGCCGATCAGGTTCTGCACGTGGTGGCCGTATTCGGTACTGAGGACGGCTAATTGGGCGCCGCGGCGCGAGCCGCTGGACAGCGGCCGCACGGCGTCGTACGGCAGCACCAGGGTTTCGTCGAGGGCGCAGTAGAAGGTTGTCGGGCCGTTACGCAGTCGCTGCACGCATTGGCTTGCCACCTCACGGGATTCGGTGGGGGCGAGTAGCCGCGGCGGATGGAACGGCAGTCCGGCGCCGCGCAGCGTCGGTTCCCATGACGCGTCCAGGCAGGCGATCGCGGACCGATAAAAGGCCCGCGCCGTCTCCGGATCGTCATGCCAGGCGGGCAATTTGCAATCGACCCTGCCGAGTCCGACGTGCTGGGCGAACAGCGGATGATCGGCCAGCGCCTGCACCGCGCGACTCGACGCCACCGGCATCCCGGCCGGTGACAAACCTGCCAACGGCGCGAAGGCGACCGGAGGCGCGGCGTCGCCGATCGGATTCGCCGAGTCGGGCAGGGCGCCCGCGAATCCCGGTGTCGTCGAATCGGAAATTGTACGCGCGGTACGCATTTCACCCGTGTCGGCGGAGCGTCCGGTCACGAGCAGACCTGTCGCGGTGAGCGCCCCGATCACACCGAGCACCACCCAGATCAGCATGATGCGACTGCCGCGCAACAGACCGAGCCGAGAGCTGAACGTGCTGTTCATGACCTACCTAGAGAGCTCGATCACCGCACATTCATTGGAACTCCGCCCACATCGGTACGCAACTCGAGGAGCCGCTCAGCGGGTCACAGTGTGGCCACAAGTTCGCGCAGCACCGGCAGGCTGACCGAGCCGGAGCCGAGCACCACATCGTGGAATGCCTTGATGTCGAAAGCGGTACCGAGCCGCTCGGCGGCCTGCCGACGTTGCCGACGAATCTCGAGCTGACCGACCTTATAGGCCACGGCCTGAGCGGGGATCGCGATATAGCGGTCGATCTCGACCTCGATCTCGGTCAGCCCGACCGGTGCGTTGGCCACCATGAAGTCGATAGCCTGCTGACGACTCCAACCCTTGGCGTGGATTCCGGTGTCGACGACGAGTCGGCACGAGCGCCACGAATCGGCGGCCAGCATGCCGACGCGCGCCAAATCGTCTTCGTACAAACCCATTTCGTCGGCAAGACGTTCGGTGTAGAGCGCCCAGCCCTCGACGAAGGCGGTATTCGCGAAGGACTGCCGTTGGAATCGCGGCAGCTGATCGAGTTCATTGGCGATGGTGAGTTGCAGGTGATGCCCCGGAATCGCCTCGTGATAGGCCACCGCCGCCGTCTCGTAGCGGCTACGGCCGGTGGGTTCGTGCTGGTTCACGAAGTAGGTGCCGGGCCTGGATCCGTCCGCGGCGGGCGGAAAGTAGTACGCCGCAGGCGCATCCGCGGCCAGGAACTCCGGCACCGGGACGATATCGCAGGATTCCTTGGGCAGGCGGCCGAACCAGTTGCCCATCTCCGCGACTGCCGCGCCGAGCGCGCGCTGCGCATCGGCCATGATCTCCTCACCACTGGCGTAACGCAGTTCGGTATCCCGGCGCAGGCGGGTGAAGATTTCGGCGGAATCGGCAGTACCGAAGAGCCGGGTCCCGACCGCGGCGTATTCCGTACGCAACAGCGCCAATTCGGAGAGGCCGAGTTCGTGGATCTCGTCCGCGCCGAGATCGGGCAGGGTGGTGTGACGGCGCAGCTGCCGCTGGTAGATGTCCTCGCCGTCGGCACCGAGCCAGCACAGGCCACATTTGTCATCCGGGCGGGCGGCGGGCCGCAATTCGTCGGCCAGTACGTTTCGATAGCGCTGGAAGGCCGGGCGAATCACCGCGCGGGCCACCTCGGTGAGGTCGGCACGCCAGGCGGCTTCCCCGTCCCAGTCCGCCGGTCCGGCGAAGGTGACGAACGGATCGGCGGCGATGTCGGAGGCCAGGTAGCCATCCAGCTGGTTGAGCGAGCGTTCGATGGTGATACGCGCGGGCGTGCGGCCTGCGGCCAAGCCGCTGCGGAACTGCTGGACCGCCTGGTCGAACAGCGTGCCGAACTGGCGATACCGCCGGACCAGGGCGTGCGCGTGTTCGGGCTGCGGCGCCTTGGTCTGGGTGGCCATCATGAGCATGCCCGCGTGCACACCGTCCATCTGGTCCGATGCCAGTTCGGTCGGTCGCCACGCCAGATTGTCGATGGCCGTATCCAGTTCGGTGCGCAGCAGACCGCGGGTGACCCGGTCGGTTCCGTCGAGCTCTGCGGCGTCGAGACCGACGACCTGATCACGCAACTCGCGCAAGGTCGCGAGCAGTCGCTGTTCGGCCTCGGGTGAGCGATCCTCGACGCGGTCGTCGAAGCGGTGGTCGCCCAGCAAGGTGGCTGTGCTCGGTGCTGCCGCCAGCACACTGTCCCAGTAGCGGTCGGCCAGATTCGTCAGTTCGTCATGCCCGTCCACAGCGCCATTCCTCCAGTAGTGGTCAGTGGGCGCGCCAGCGCCCAGCGCAGGCCAGCGTCTGATGTGCACGACGAAGACCGAGCGCCAGCTCGGTCTTCGCCGTGCACATCCCGCCATCATGCCTGAAGGCGGACACGAACAGGTCCGACTTTCAGCCCACGCCGAGGTAAGCCGACTTCACGGCGGGGTCGGTGAGCAGATCCCCACCGATACCGCTCTTGGTGACCTCACCGGTTTCCAGGATGTAGGCGCGGTCGCTGCGGGTGAGCGCCTGCTGGGCATTCTGCTCGACCAACAGCACCGTTGTGCCCTGCTGGTTGATCTCGCTGATGATCCGGAAGATCTGCTGAATCACCATGGGCGCCAAGCCCATCGAGGGTTCATCGAGCAGCAGCAGACGCGGACGGGCCATGAGCGAGCGGCCGATGGCCAGCATCTGCTGCTCACCGCCGGAGAGCGTGCCGCCGACCTGCTTGCGCCGCTCGGACAACCGCGGGAACAGCTCGAAGACCCACTCCAGCGTCTGGCCGTACTCCACCTTCTGCTTGAAAGCCCTTCCGTAGCAACCCATGTCGAGGTTTTCCTGGACCGTCATACCTGGGAAGACACCCCGGCCCTCCGGCGCCTGGATCAACCCGTGCGTCACCCGCTCGTGTGCCTTCATCTGGGTGATGTCGCGACCCTCGAACCTGATCTTGCCGCGGGTCAGCGGCAGCAACCCGGACAGCGCACGCATGGTGGTGGTCTTCCCCGCGCCGTTGGCGCCGAGCAGTGTCACCAGCTCACCTTCGGCGACACGGAGCGAAACCCCGTGCAGCGCTTGGATTCTGCCGTAGTTGACGACCATATCGTCGACCTCGAGCAGCGGCGCCGCCGCACTGAAGTCGCGCGGCTCCGCTTTGCGATGCTCGCCACCGGCCGGAGTCGATTCGCCGACGGGCAGTTCCGGCTCGATCACCTCGGTTACGGCGGTGGCCTTTTCGGCCGCCGCGGCCTCGGCATCCGGCACGCCAAGATACGCCGCGATCACATCCGGGTTGTCGCGGATCTCCGCGGGCAGCCCATCGGCGATCTTGCGACCGAACTCCAGCACCACGATCCGATCCGTGACACCCATGACCAGGCGCATATCGTGCTCGATCAACAGCACGGTGAACCCGTCGTCGCGGATCTTGCGGATCAGATCCATCAGCGCCGATTTCTCGCTCGGATTGAACCCGGCGGCGGGTTCGTCCAGGCAGAGCAGTTTCGGCTCGGTGGCCAGCGCGCGGGCGATCTCCAATCGGCGCTGGTCACCGTAGGAGAGATTGCGCGCCTTCTCCACCGCACGCGGTGCGATTCCGACGAATTCGAGCAGGGCCATGCCGCGCTCGATCGCGTCCTTCTCCTCGCTGCGGTGCCGCGGGGTGCGGAAGATCGCACCGGGTACCGAGGTCTTATGTCTGGCGTCGGTACCGACCACCACATTCTCCAGCGCGGTCATCTCGCCGAAGAGCCGCACATTCTGGAAGGTGCGGGCAATACCGAGCCGGGTGATCTCATTGCGCTTGGTCTTCGTCAGCGGTTTGCCGTCGAAATACACCAGACCCGAGGCCGGTTTGTAGACACCGGTGATCGCGTTGAAGCAGGTGGTCTTGCCCGCGCCATTGGGTCCGATCAGCCCGAGGATTTCACCGCGGCGAATCTCGAAACTGACCTTGTCCAATGCGGTCAGACCGCCGAACTGCACCGTGAGCTCATCGGTCCGCAGAAGCGGCGCGCCCACCGCGGTCTCGATATCGCGGTGCGGCGCAACCACATCCGCGACCACATCGGCATCGGCGAGCACCGGGATCACGGCGGTGACATCGACCTCGCCCGCGCTCTCGACCTCGGGCGGTGCCGCGTAACCGGCGGCCATATCCTCGTTGTCGAACAGGGCGTCACCCGCGCCTGGCCCGGTCATCGTCCTGCTCCGATCAATTCGCGCTCACCCGGTTTGCGCACGGCCTGATACACCTGCCTACCGAAGGTCAGCAGCTTCTGCCGCACCGGGAAAAGACCCTGTGGCCGCAGAATCATCATGACCACCAAGGTAATTCCGAAGTACATGTACTTGAGGTCACCGAGGGACTGCGCACCGCCGACCCGGAACAGCAGCACGCTGCCGAGCAGCAGTGCACCCAAGACGCCGGTAACCACCATGCCGAGGATGCAGCCGCGCCGCGGCCACGCACTCAGACTGTCGCCCTTGTACTTCCACACGAGGACCAATCCGACGAAGACCAGCACGTCGATCGCCAACAGGATGTACCCGGTGGATTCGTTGCTCACCAATTTCACCGACTGCAGCCGCGCGGGCAGATAGGCGATGATGAACGCGCCGAAGATGACTCCGAGCTTATTGCCCTGACCGCCGATGACGACCGCGCACAGGAACAGCATCGAGTTGATGATGTTGAACCCGGTCGGATTGATGAACTGCACCTGACCGGCGTAGATCGCACCGGACATGCCGCCGACGGCAGCACCGATCAGGAAGGCCCACAGCTTGAATTTGAAGGTCGGCACGCCCATGATCTCGGCGGCGTCCTCGTCCTCGCGAATGGCCACCCAGGCGCGGCCGACCCGGCTGCGTTCCAGATTGCCGACGATCAGCAGCACGATGATCACCAGCACCATCGCGAACCAGTACCACCAGGTGCCGTAACCGGCTCGGTCGAGCAGATTGGCGCTGTCGGCATTGCCGCTGTTACCGCCGGAGAACACACCCTCCGGCTTGCTGGCGGATTCGCCGACATGCGGGAAGGCGACACCGGACAAACCCAGGCTGCCATTGGTGATATCGGAGAGATTGTCGGCGAGCAGCCGCACGATCTCACCGAAGCCCAGGGTCACGATCGCCAGATAGTCACCGCGCAGCCGCAGGGTCGGAGTGCCGAGGATGATGCCGGAGATGGCCGTCACCGCGACCGCGATCGGCAGACAGGCCATCCAGGCCCAGGTCGGATTCAGCCAGCCGCCGTCGGTCTGATTCCACGGACTGTTCGGACTGGTGAGCAGGCCGACCGTATACGCGCCGATGGCGTAGAAGCCGACATAGCCGAGGTCGAGCAGACCCGCCTGTCCGACAACGACATTCAGGCCGATGGCGATCAGCGCGTACATCGCGACCTGCGCCATGACCAGACCGAAGTTGTAGCCGGGAGTATCCAGCAGCGGCGGCGGGAACAGTGGAAGCAGTGCGAGCAGAATGAGGATCGGCACGCCGACACCCCATTGCGCGGGGCGGCTCAGGCCGTCCCACCAGGTCCGAATCGCGTCTCCGACACCGTGTTTGGGCGGGGCCGCCTTGGTCGTCTCGGGTACCGAGTCCGGGGTTTTGGTCGAGTCGGTCATGCGCGGGCCCTCCCGAGACTCTCACCGAGGATGCCGGTCGGGCGCACCATCAGCACCAGCACCAGCACGACGAACGCGACGACATCGCGCCACTCCGACCCGAGCAGCGACTGGCCGTACTGTTCCACCACACCGAGCAGAATGCCGCCGAGCAGTGCACCGCGCAGATTGCCGATGCCGCCGAGCACCGCGGCGCTGAATGCCTTGATGCCCAGGATGAATCCGCCGGAATAGATGATGCCCTGCGGGATCTTGATCGCATACAGCAGCGCTGCCGCACCGGCGAGTACACCGCCGATGAAGAAGGTCAACATGATGACCCGCTCCCGCGAAACGCCCATCAGCGTCGCGGTATCGGGATCCTGGGCGACCGCACGGATGCCGCGCCCGAATTTGGTCCGATTGATCAGCACCTCGGTCACGATCGCCAGCGCGATCGCCGCGAGCACGATCAGAAGTTTGATGTTGTCGACCTCGGCGCCGAAGAAGCTGAACTGCACGCTCGGCTCGACCAGTTTGATCGGCTGCTGCGCATTGGTGCCGCCGAGTTTGGGATTGATCTTCGGCAGGATGAAGTGCACGAATTCCTGGATCACGAACGACATACCGATCGCCGTGATGAGGAAGCTGAGTGGTTTGGCCCCGCGTTTGCGCAATGGCCGATAGGCCACGCGCTCCAATCCGACCGCGGCGCCACCGGATACCAGCATGCCGATGATCATCGCCAACGCGAGATAGGTGACCGTGAGGATGATGCCCTGGGTGTACACATCGGGATTCGCCACGAATCCGAACAGCATGAGTCCGACCAATTGGCCGAACATGCCGAGCATGAATATTTCCGAATGGGCGAAATTGATCAGCCGCAATACGCCGTAGACCAGGGTATAGCCCACGGCGACCAAGGCATAGATTGAGCCGTAGGTCACCCCGTCGACGGTCAGTCGCCAGAAGTTATCGATCACTCCGTGGTAGTTGAAGTCGATCGAACCGCCGGCGAGTTGTGCTACACCGGCCAATGCCGTTGATGTCATTCGTCTTTTGCCCTCATTCATTCGCCCACCCGACACGGCGGCACGTACGGGGATTCCACGAACCCCCGTACGTGCCGCCGTGCGGATTGTCTAGGGCTACTTGACCTCGTAGATCCAGATCAGTGCATTGGACAGTTCACCGGTCGCGTTCCACTTGTACTGACGCGCAAGGCCGGGGCCGTCGTAGGACCGCACGTAATCCAGCAGGTCGGGACGGGTCAGCTTGCCACCATCGATGCCCTTGGCCAAGATCGTGGTCAGATCGTAACCCTCGACCGAGTACACACCAGGCTCCGCGCCGTTGAGCGCCTTGTAATCCGCCGTGAACTTATCCGGCGCCGGACCACACGGGCAGGACAGCACCGCGCCCTTGGCCGAGCTACCGGCCTGGGCGACGAACTGCGGATCGTTGGTGCCGTCGGCGGAGACGAAGACCGCCTTCACGCCACCGGACTTCAACTGCTGGGCCAGCGGGGCGCCCTCGGAGTAGTAGCCGGAGTAGAAGACGGCGTCCGGCGCGGCGCTCGCGATCTTGGTGACCGTGGCGGAGAAGTCCTTGTCGCCCTTCTTGATGCTGGCGTTGCAGGACGCGTCGTTGGCCGAACCGAGGCCCTCGATGATCGTCTTGGCCAGACCGGTGCCGTAATCGGTGTTGTCCTGGATGACGCAGACCTTCTTGTAGCCCGCGGTGTTGACCAGGTACTTGCCCACCGACGGACCCTGCACGCCGTCATTGGCCAGGCCGCGGAAGAAGCTGGTCCAACCGTTCTGGGTCAGCGTCTCATTGGTGGCCGAGGCGGTCGTCGAGACCAGGCCGGCGTCGCTGAGGATCTTGCCGGTCGCCTTGGTCTCACCGGAGAACGCCGGACCGACCAGGCCGATGATCGACTTGTCGTTGACGATCTGCGGGATGACCTGAGTGGCCTTCTGCGGGTCGCCCTCGGTGTCGAACTGCTTGAGCTCGATCTTGCAGCCCGGGTTGGCCTTGTTGTGCTTGTCCAGCGCGAGCTTCACGCCGTCGACGATATTGATGCCGAGGGCCGCGTCCGGACCGGTGAGCGCGCCCGCCATGGCGATCGCGGTGCCAGCAGGGCAGGTGGCCTTACCGTCGCCCGCCGGGTCGGCGGCCGAGGCGCTGTCCGACTTCGGCACCTGCTTGCCGTTGGCGTCGATCTGCATGACCGGCTGGATCTTCAGACCGCCCGCGCCACTGGTGCCGGAGGTGCCCGAACCACTGTCGGTCGATTTATCGCTACACCCCGTCAGCACGAGCGCGGCGGCGGCACCGATGGCCAATGCGCCCCGCATCGAACGACTGCGCCATGTCGAACTAAGCACGTTTCACCTCTACGTCCTGTGCTCCCCCGGGCTCTCCTCCGAGGAGGCCGACCACGTCAGCCCGGTCAGAACATAGCGTTGGTACGTTAGCTGCGCATCACATTCGGATCATCCGATCGACATCGTTTCGAATTTTTCATCGCGATCGGGTTTCCGGAAAGTAAAATTTCCGGCCTTGAACGGCCGAGGCGCAAGGACGGGCCTACTTCGGGGCGAGATTTTCCAGCACGACCTCGGCTACCGCCTTCATGGTAGTGCGGCGGTCCATCGCCGTACGCTGAATCCACTTGAATGCCTGCGGCTCCGACAATCCCTGGGTCTGCATGAGCACGCCCTTGGCCCGCTCGACCAGCTTGCGCGTCTCGAGGCGGTCGGCCAGATTGGCAACCTCGCTCTCCAGTGCCGTGATTTCGTGGAAGCGGCTGGCCGCCAATTCGATGGCAGGCACCAGATCCGACTTCGTGAACGGCTTGACCAAATACGCCATCGCACCGGCGTCGCGGGCCCGCTCGACCAGATCGCGCTGACTGAATGCGGTCAAAATCACAACCGGCGCAACGCGTTTCGACGCGATCTCGGCCGCGGCATCGATGCCGTCGCGGCGCGGCATCTTCACATCCATGATGACCAGATCCGGCCGATGCTCCACCGCCAGATCCACCGCCTGCTGGCCGTCGCCCGCCTCACCGACAACCTGATAGCCCTCTTCGGTCAGCATCTCCACCAGATCCATGCGGATGAGCGCTTCGTCTTCCGCGACGACGACCCGCTTCGCCCCGGCGTCCCGCTTCGTGCCGGCGCCCCCTGCTGTGTTGCTCATAGGTAGACCCCTCTGGTTCCGATGCCGTGTCCCGACATGCGAATGAGTGGCCGCGGTCCGGGCACCGGTCCAACGCCCCACAATCGCCGTCGAGTGATGTAAAGAGTACCTTTCAGTTCCGCATACAACCCATATACCCTGCGCAAACCGGGCGTCCATCACTTCTGACCCAGCCCATTCGTGATTTTCGACAGTGACCCGCTATGCTTTCCCACCGGTGCGCCGATTTGGCGGAACTGGCAGACGCGACGGTCTCAAAAACCGTTGTCCGAAAGGACGTGTGGGTTCGAGTCCCACAATCGGCACCAAGTGGTAGACGGCCCATGCTCTTGGAGAGCATGGGCCGTCGCTCTGAGGCCCCGCCTGGGTGGCGATCGAACTAGGGCGCGGGCTGTCTCGTTCTTCCGGCGTAGGGTTTGCAGTGGGCGGCCCGATGCGGAGGTGCCTCGATGCGGGTGAACAGGACCACTGTCGATCTGTCCGGGTATCCGGATCTGGTCGTCATCTATCTCGGGATGCGCGTGCGCAAGCCTCGCGGGATCCTGCGATTGCTCGGTCTAGGCCCGAAACTGTATCGGTCGCACAAGGATCGGCCGGATGGGCTGCTGTTGCACGAGGACGTGATCTGGGCGCTGTTTCCACCGCATTGGGGAGCGCGGCAGTATTGGCAGGATCTGGATTCGCTGGAACGGTGGACACGCTCTGCGCCGCATCGGGATTGGTGGCAGAAGTTCCTGCGTGACTCCGGCGGGACCGGGTTCTGGCACGAGGCATACTTCATGCGCGGCGGTATCGACGCGATGTACGACGATATGGAAGGCGCCTCCGGCCTGCCGCGGTTCGCACCCGTCGTGGCCTCGCGCGGCCGGATGTTCACGACCCGGGGCCGGGTACACGGTGAAGCGGACAAGACGGCGCCGGTTGTCGCCGAATCCGCTTACTACCGTGAGGAGTCCGAGTAAATCCGATCCCCAACCGTGGCAATACCGTGATGGTTGAAACCGTCCGCGCCGGGTACCTTCAGCAGGACGCCCAGACCTCGATTACCGATCGACCACTTAGCGGCAACGCGTATCGAGCGTCCATCCGAATACCGGGGCGTACTTCGTGTACGGCACTTGACCAGCAGATGAATATGTGTTCCGCGGGCTGTGATTCGATCTGGACGGCCTTCTGGTCGGCCCGTGCGCGGCCTACCGTATCCGCATGCACGTCCTGTTCGTCTGCAACGGCAATGTCTGCCGTTCGGTAATCGCCGAGCGGCTCACCCGCGCCGTAGCGGTCGAATACAACCTGCCCGGACTCACCGCGGAGAGTGCGGGAACCCGTGCGCTGGTTGGCTTTCCGATCGAACCGCTGGCCGCGCGGACGATCGAGGGGCTCGGCGCGGACGCCGACCATTTCCGGGCACGCAAACTCAAGCCGGAGTTGATCGACCGCGCGGATCTGGTGCTCGCCATGACCGAGCAGATCCGGGATCAGGCGGCGCAGATGGCGTTCGGTGCCGGATCGCGCACCTTCACCCTCTTGGAGGCGCATCGCATCGCCAAGGTCACCGGGGCCGAGACGATCGCCGATCTGCACCGCGCCCGCCACGATCTCGCACTCGTCGGCCGGGAGAATATCGCCGACCCGGTCGGACTGTCGGAAGCCGCGTTCTGCGAGGTGGGCGACCGCATCGCCGAGGCATTGGTGCCGCTGGTGCTGGCGCTGGCGCCGCATGAGCAGCAAAGGCCGGACGAGGACGATCGCCCCGGCCTCGTGGTGGCCCCAGGAGCGCGTCCCGCGCCGCTGGCCGCCTTCCTTGCCGCCCAGCGGATCCGGTGACACGCAGGGCCCGGTGTCCGATCAGCGGGTAAAGGGATTACACTCGCGCGCGGAATAACTTCCGCCGTTGATGGTTCGACACACGACAGGAATCAGACATGCCGAAACGAATTTCGGATGTTTCGCTCCATGTTTATGTGACACCGGAAACCCTCGATCGCGTCGTCGATTCGGTGCGGGAGGTGGTGGACGACCACCTCCAGGACCGCGATGTCTTCGCCTGGCGATTCACACTGCCCGTCGAGCCCGACGCACCGGAACACCTACTACTCGAAACCCAGTGGCGGGTAGAGCATCCCGGCCAGGAGCAGGGCGCCAGACGCACCTATGAGATCGCACTCAGCCTGGTCGGCGCGCCGCGCGATCTGACCGCGCCGAGCCTGAGCGCGCTGGAGAAGCGCCTGATGTTGGAAACCGCAAGCTGCCCAATGGATCCGGAGATCCCGCGAACC
>NZ_BDBY01000202.1 GCF_001613225.1 Nocardia pseudovaccinii NBRC 100343 | reverse complement strand
TGGCGAGCAATTCACCACTGCGGGAGAAGAATCGGCCCGTGGCCAGGCCACGCGAACCAGCGGCCACCGGGGATTCGGTGGCGTAGAGCGCCCAATCGTCGAAGCGGAACGGGCGGTGGAACCAGATCGAATGGTTGATCGTCGCGGCCACGATGCGGTCCAGACCCCAGGACAGACCGTGCGTGGTGATGATCGAATCGAGCACCGTGGTGTCGGACGAATAGCCAAGCGTCGCAACGTGAATCAGCGGATCGTCGGGCAGCCTGCCGTCGGCCCGCATCCACACGCGGTTGTGATTGAGCCGCTCCCCCGTGCCCTTCAGGATCCAGGCCGGGTCATTGGTGTAGCGCATATCGATCGGATGCGGCGCCTTGACGAACATCTCCAGCTTGTCTTCCAAGCCTGCGAAGCTCTCCTCGACGCGCGGCAGCGTCTCCGGATCCGGCACCTCCGGCTGGGCGTGCGCGTGCTCGAGCCCCTTGCCCCAATCCTGGAACGCGGCGAGCATGACGAACAGCTCCTGACCGTCCTGGGTAGCGGTGACCGTGCGGTTGGCCAGCGAGCGTCCGTCGCGGTGGCGGTCGACCTGATATTCGATCGGCTTCTTCACATCGCCACCACGCACGAAATGCGCGTTGACGGCGTGCAACGGACGGTCGCCGTCGACCGTCCGTCCCGCCGCCATGATCGCCTGCGAAACCAGCTGACCGCCGAACGTGCGGCTCCAGACCTTCTCCGGATGCTGGCCGACGAAGACATCCTCGTCGACCTGTTCCAGATCGAGCAGTCCGAGCAGCACGCCGAGGTCGGTACCCACTGCGGCCCGAAGGCCGACAGCACCACCTAGCGAAGCACTCACGGCTAATGGTCCTCCTCACCGATACGGTGCACATGGATCAGATTGGTGGAGCCGACAGTACCGGGCGGGGAGCCTGCCACGATTACCACCAGATCACCTTTTTGGTATCGCTCCATGGACAGAAGTGCTACATCCACCTGGTGGATCATCGCATCGGTGCTGTCCACCGTCGGGACGATGAAGGTTTCGGTGCCCCAGGTGAGCGACAGCTGACTGCGCACTTCGGGAAGGGGGGTGAACGCCAGCAACGGCAGCGGGGTGTGCAGACGCGCCAGCCGGCGAACCGTATCGCCGGACTGGGTGAAGGCGACCAGTGCCTTGGCATTGAGCCGCTCGCCGATATCGCGGGCGGCGTAGGAGATGACACCGCGCTTGGTGCGCGGTACGTGGGTCAGCGGTGGCACCCGAGTGGATTCGGTCTCCACCGCGTGCACGATGCGCGCCATGGTGCGAACCGTCTCGATCGGATACGCGCCGACCGAGGTCTCACCCGACAGCATCACCGCATCGGCGCCGTCGAGCACCGCATTGGCCACATCGGAGGCCTCGGCGCGGGTCGGGCGGGAGTTCTCGATCATCGACTCCAGCATCTGGGTGGCGACGATGACCGGCTTGGCATTCTCGCGAGCCATCTGGATCGCCCGCTTCTGCACGATCGGCACCTGCTCGAGCGGGAGTTCGACGCCGAGGTCGCCGCGGGCGACCATGACCGCGTCGAAGGCCAGCACGATGGCCTCGAGATTGTCGATGGCCTCGGGCTTCTCCAACTTGCCGATCACCGGAACACGGCGGCCGACCCGGTCCATCACGTCGTGCACCAACTCGACATCCGAGGGTGAACGCACGAAGGACAGCGCGATGAAGTCCACGCCGAGCTTGAGCGCGAATTCGAGGTCCTCGATGTCCTTTTCCGACAGCGCGGGCACGGAGACGTCCATACCCGGCAGCGAGACACCCTTGTTATTGCTGACCGGTCCGCCCTCGGTCACCCGGCAGACGACATCGTTGCCCTCGACCCGAATGACGGTGACGCCGACCTTGCCGTCGTCGATGAGCAGGCGGTCGCCCGGTTTGGCGTCCTTGGCCAGCTCTTTGTAGGTAGTGGAGACGCGATCGTGGGTGCCATCGATCTCGTCGACGGTTATGCGGACCTCTTCACCGTTGGCCCATATGGTCTTGCCCTCAGTGAAGCGGCCCAGCCGGATCTTCGGTCCCTGCAGGTCGGCGAGAATGCCGACCGCCCGGCCGACATGGTCCGAGGCCTGCCGCACCTTCTTGTAGTTCTCGGCATGGTCGGAGTGCTCGCCATGGCTGAAATTCAGCCGCGCCACATCCATGCCGCTCTCGACGAGTTCCCGAATACGTTCCTCGGTAGCGGTCGCTGGGCCGAGAGTGCACACAATCTTCGTCCGTCGCATCACGAGTAGAGCCTAGTCCCGTGTAGTGCCCCTAGCCTGCTGTGGCCTCGGTGAAAGCTAGGTGAAAAATATGTACGAAGGCTTAGCGGAAAGTACAAACGGGCCTCCTCAGCGGGCGACATGCCGGGACAGCCGAGTTTCCAGACGGGTCTGGCCGAAGCCGAGGACCAGACAGATCACCCAGTAATACAACGCGGCGACGCCGTACAGGGCGAAGAAGTCGAAGGTGGGCGCCGCGGCCAGCTGTGCGGTGCGCAGGAGTTCGGTCACCAGGATGGTCGAGGCCAGCGAGGTGTCCTTCACCAGAGAGATGAGGGTGTTGGACAGCGGCGGCACGGCGATGCGCGCGGCCTGCGGCAGGATGATCAGCCGCAACTCCTGCGCATACGACATGCCGAGCGCCTTGGCCGCCTCCCACTGCCCTTCCGCGACGCTCAGGATGGCGGCGCGCACCACCTCGGCGGCGTAACCGCCGACATTGAGGCTGAAGGCGATCACCGCCGCCGGAAACGGATCGATGACGATATCGAATTGCGGCAGCGCATAGAACACGATGAACAGCTGCACCAGCAGCGGCGTGCCCCGAATGATCGAGATGTAGAACCTGGCGGGCACCGAGAGGAACCACAGCGGTGACATCCGCGCCAGCGCCACGAACAACGCGATGACCAGACCGATGACGAAGCTGATGGCGGTGAGCGGGATGGTCTTGTCGATCGTGGCCTGCAACATCGGCCACAGGTTGTGCCAGATCAGCTCCCTGGTCGCGGGATCCACGGACGGTTACTTGCTGACGTCGGTGCCGAAGTACTTTTCCGAGATCTTGGCCAGCGTGCCGTCCGCGCGCAGCTGGTCCAGCGCGGTGTTCACCTGGCCGATCAGCGCGTCGTCCTTGCGGGCGGCGAACGCCTGATTACTGACCTCACCGGCCTTGGCGGCGATCTTGACGCCGGTGTCGCCGTTCTTCTTGATGTAGTCGAGCGCGACCAGGCTGTCGTTGACGGTCGCGTCGACGCGGCCGGTCTTCAGCAACTGGACCGCCTGCACGAAGCCCTCCACGGCCTCGACCTTCGCGCCCGCGCCCTGGGCGACCTTGGCCCAGTTACTGGTCGCCGACTGCGCGCTGGTCTTGCCGTTCAGGTCCCCGAGCGAAGTGATGTTGTTGCTGTCCGCGCGGGTGAGGATCACGCCCTCGGAGGTGGTGTAGGACTGCGACAGGGCGTACTTGGCCTTGCGCTCGTCGGTGATCGACACCTGGTTGGCGACCAGGTCGAAGCGCTTGGACTCGAGACCGGCGAAGATGGCGTCCCACGGCGTCTGCACGAACTCGATCTTCTTGCCGATTTTGTCCCCGACCGCCTGGATCACCTCGATGTCGTAGCCGGTGAGCTTGCCGTCGGAGCCCTGGTAGCTGAAGGGCGAGTAGGTGCCTTCGGTGCCGACCTTCAGCACGTTCGGATCGCTGCTGCTGCCGCAGGCGGTGAGCCCGGTGGCTGCGACGATGGCGAGCATGGCGGCGGCGAATAGCTTGCGGCGCACGGAAGTCCCTCTCTCGACACAAAAACCCGGCTCAGGGTACGCCAGGAAGATACCGACCGACAGTATTGCGATCACGGTGCGCCGAATCCTCGCACAGCCTGTCGGAAATGGCGACGGGCCCAGTCACATCGTCATCCGATGCGACGGGGCCCGTCGGTCGATTGTCGCGGTCAGTCGCGCAGTGGCCGCCCGAGGCTGTCTGGCACCTTGCCGGTCAGCATCATGATGCCGTCGATCAGCGGCCAGATGCCGCCGATACCGCAGGTCAACCAGGTGACCGCGATCTGGGCAATCGCGATGCCGGTGTGGCCGGTGTAGAAACGGCCGATACCGAAGCCGCCGAGGAAGATCTGCAGCAGACCCGCGGTCAGCTTCTGCTTATCCGAGAACGGCACGCCGAACGGGTCGCGACCATAGGGCGCTTCCGGATCGTTCGGGTTGTAGCCGCCGCCCGGGTACGGCGCGGGCGGGTAGCCGCCCGGCTGCTGACCGTAGGGATCGGGCTGACCGTACTGCGGCTGACCGTACTGCGGCTGCTGCTGGTTGTACGGATCCGACGGATACTGCTGCCCCGGTGCATCGGGCTGCTTGTTCAGGTCCGGCCCCGTCCCGGGCGGACCGTACTGGGGGCCGCCGAAGCCTGGCTGGTTCTGGTAGGGGTCGGTCACTAAATGTCCTCCATCATTCGTGCATTTCGACGGGCGCTCACCCGCCTCCCCGCGTATTTAGCCGGGCAATTGGGCGCCCGCAGGTATCGTCGCGGACACGCGTTCGCGTGTCTACTCGGTGCACCGACGTGTTGCCCAAGTCGTTATGGGATCAGGCGTCCTTTTTCGAGGTATCGACCTTGCCCCGCTCGGCGTCCGAGGTTTCGGACTCCGTTGAGTTATCGCTAGAGGTATCCGGTTCGTTGCCGGAGTTCTCCGATTTTGTCGGGTCCGGATTCTCGGCACTGTGCTTCGGCGGCGCTGCTTCGGCCACCGCGGCCGCTTTCGACGCGGCCTCGGATTCGGCGCCCGCCGCCCGCAGGGCCCCGATCTGCCACGGCCACGGCCGCGTGACCGTCGACGGTTGCAGTTGATCGGCGGTCTCCCTGCCCTTGGTCGCGAAGACGAAATAGGCGACGGCGGCGAGGAATACGAGTGCCGAGGTGAACGAGTTGATGCGGATGCCCGCGATCTTGGTCGCCTCGTCGTCACGCAGCAGCTCGACGACGAAGCGGCCGAGGCAGTACCCGGCGACGTAGAGCGCGAACAGGCGGCCGTGCCCGATGCGGAAACGCTTGTCGATCTGTACCAGTAGCACCACGATCAGCAGGTTCCAGATCATCTCGTACAGGAAGGTCGGCTGCACGACCTTGTCGACGATGCCGGTGGAGACACCGTTCATCATGTCGAGCTTGCCCTGATCATCGAAGCGCAGGTAGATCTCCAGACCCCACGGCAGATCGGTCTTGCGGCCGTAGAGCTCCTGGTTGAAGTAGTTGCCGAGCCGACCGATGGCCTGGGCAAGCAGAATCGGCGGCGCGATCGCATCGCCCAATGCGGGCAAGGGAATTCGGTAGACCCGGCAGCCGATCCAGGCGCCGACGCCGCCGAGGAAGACCGCACCCCAGATGCCGAGGCCGCCCTGATAGATCTTCAACGCATCGATCGGATGACCGTCGGCGCCGAAATACTTCTGCCAGTCGGTGGCAACGTGATACAACCGCCCGCCGACCAGACCGAAGGGCACCGCGAACATCGCGACATCGAGAATCGCGCCCTTCTGCCCGCCGCGCGCCTGCCAGCGCCGCTCCCCCCACCAGATGGCGACGACGATGCCGATGATGATGCACAGGGCATAGGCCCGTAGCGGGAACGGACCGATATGCCATACGCCCTGGGACGGGCTGGGAATGTAGGCCAGCACATCAGCGGTGACGGCACCGTTGCTCAGGACGCTGTCTGCGAGGACTCGTAAGGTCACGGCCCCAACCGTAGCGGAGCACTGCCACATCGCGAGATTCGCGGTCGGCGTGCCTCTCGCAGGCGCCTAGGAGACGACGGTCGCGGAACGAACACCCTCGGCCAGTTCGGCCGTGAGGGCGCGTACCGCGTCGAGACCCTCGGCCGCGGCCGTCACCAGTGCCGAGCCGACGATGACTCCGTCTGCGTAGGAGGCGATTTCGGCCGCCTGCACACCGTTGCGCACGCCGAGGCCGACACCGATCGGGATATCGGAGTGGGCGCGGACGCGCGCGCACAACGCCGGGGCCGCGGACGAGACCACATCTCGGGCGCCGGTGACACCCATGGTCGAGGCCGCATAGACGAAGCCGCGGCTGGCCTCCAGCGTCTTGACCAGACGCTCCTCGGTGGACGACGGCGCGACCAGGAAGATGCGGTCCAGATCGTGTGCGGCCGAGGCGACGAACCAGCTGTCGGCCTCTTCCGGGATGAGGTTGGGGGTGATGATGCCGGACCCGCCCGCGGCGGCCAGATCGCGCGAGAAGCGGTCGACGCCGTACTGCAGCACCGGATTCCAGTAACTCATCACGACGGCCTTACCGCCCGCCGCGGTGATCGCCTCGACCACCGAGAACACATCGCGCACCCGGACACCGCCGCGCAGCGCCTGATCGGCGGCGGCCTGGATGGTCGGTCCGTCCATCACTGGATCGGAGTAGGCGACGCCGACTTCGACTATGTCGCAACCGGATTCGACCATGGTGCGGCACACCTCGATCGAACCGGACAGATCCGGATAGCCCGCGGGCAGGTAGCCGATCAGCGCGGCCCGGCCCTCCGCGCGACAGGCGGCGAAGGTGTTCGCAAGGCGTGACTGTTGACTCACGACTGCGCCTCGCTGGCGCTCGGCTTCGTCGACGTCATGGACGCTGAACTCACCCGCCCCGTCGGCTCCGCCGACTGCCATCCCCCTGTACTCATGGTTCGCTCGCTCACTGGCGGCCCTCCTTGTCGGCGGCGTGTTCGTCGAACAGCCCGAACCATCGTGCCGCCGTATCCATATCCTTGTCACCGCGCCCGGACAGGTTCACCAGGATGATCGCGCCCTTGCCGAGTTCCTTGCCGAGCTTCATCGCACCGGCCACCGCGTGTGCGGATTCGATCGCTGGGATGATGCCCTCGGCGCGGCTGAGCAGCAGCAGCGCGTCCATCGCCTCGGTATCGGTGATCGGCTGGTATTCGGCGCGACCGATGTCCTTGAGGTAGGCGTGTTCGGGACCGACGCCGGGATAGTCCAAACCGGCCGAGATCGAATGCGATTCGATGGTCTGGCCGTCCTCGTCCTGCAGCAGATACGAGTACGCGCCCTGGAACGCGCCGGGGGTGCCACCGGTGAAAGTCGCGGCGTGCCTTCCGGTTTCGACGCCGTCACCGGCCGCCTCGTAACCGATCAGCCGCACGCCCGGATCGTCGAGGAAGGGGTGGAAGATGCCGATGGCGTTGGAGCCGCCGCCGACGCAGGCAGTGACCGCATCGGGCAGCCGCCCGATGAGCGCCTGCACTTGGGCGCGGGCCTCCAGCCCGACGATGCGCTGGAGATCGCGCACCATCATCGGGAACGGATGCGGGCCCGCGGCGGTGCCGAAGCAGTAGTAGGTGGCATCGGCGTTGGTGACCCAGTCGCGCAG
Source organism: Nocardia pseudovaccinii NBRC 100343 (assembly GCF_001613225.1). GTDB lineage: Bacteria > Actinomycetota > Actinomycetes > Mycobacteriales > Mycobacteriaceae > Nocardia > Nocardia pseudovaccinii. The sequence goes on along the minus strand of NZ_BDBY01000202.1, from coordinate 5,950 downwards.
CGCCTCGTTGATCGCATCCTTGAGGGTCTGCGAACCGGTGCGCACCGAGATCACCTCTGCGCCGAGCAGCCGCATGCGGGCCACATTCAGCGCCTGGCGGGCGGTATCGACCGCACCCATATAGACGACGCATTCGAGGCCGAGCAGCGCGCACGCGGTCGCGGTGGCGACGCCGTGCTGACCTGCTCCGGTCTCCGCGATGACCCGGGACTTGCCCATGCGCTTGGCGAGCAGTGCCTGGCCGAGCACATTATTGATCTTGTGCGAACCGGTGTGGTTCAGATCCTCGCGCTTGAGAATGATGCGCGCACCACCGGCGTGCTCGGCGAGCCGCCTGCATTCGAAGATCGGCGACGGGCGACCGGTGTAGTCGCGCTGCAGCCGGTCGAGTTCGTCGAGGAAGGCAGGATCGAGGCGGCACTTTTCGTATTCGGCGGTGACCTCCTCGATCACCGCCATCAGCGCCTCGGGCACATGCCTGCCGCCATAGACGCCGAAGTGGCCGCCCTGATCCGGCTCGTGGTCGCTGCGCTCGTGGATACCGTCGGAAGCCTTGGGCAGTGCCGCCACCGTCGTCACCGACCCCGCCGCGCGGGCTTCGGGCAGGACGGATGGGTGCCCGCGGTCACCAGTTCGGAGACGGCCGCGCGCGGGTCGCCGCTGGTCACCAGCCCCTCGCCGACGAGCACGGCATCCGCGCCAGCACCGGCGTAGGCCAGCAGGTCGGCGGTGCCGCGGATACCGGATTCGGCGATGCGGATGACCTCGGTGGGCAGGCCGGGCGCGATGCGCGCGAAGACATCGCGATCTACCTCGAGGGTCTTGAGGTTGCGTGCGTTCACGCCGATCACGGAGGCGCCTGCCTCGAGGGCGCGGTCGGCCTCTTCCTCGGTGTGCACCTCGACCAAGGCGGTCATGCCGAGCGATTCGGTGCGGTCGATCAGCGAGCTCAGCACGTCCTGTTCCAGGGCGGCCACGATGAGCAGGATGACGTCGGCGCCGTGCGCACGAGCCTCGTGGATCTGGTAGGGCCCGACGACGAAATCCTTGCGCAGGATCGGGATGTGCACAGTGGCGCGGACCGCGTCCAGATCGTCGAGCGACCCGTGGAAGCGGCGCCCCTCGGTGAGCACGCTGATGATGCGCGCTCCGCCGTCCTCGTAGGACTTGGCCAGACTCGCCGGGTCCGGGATATCCGCGAGCTCCCCCTTCGAGGGACTGGCCCGCTTGACCTCGGCAATGACGCCGATGCCATCTTCGAGGAGCGCGGCGCGGGCGTCCAGCGGCGCGGGAACCGCGGCCGCGGCCGCCTTGATCGCCTGGAAGTCCAGAAGGGCTTCCCGAGCGGCCACATCCGCGCGGACCCCGTCGAGAATCGAGTCGAGTACCGTCATCTGGCTCGAATCCTTTCTGGGGAGACGGACTTGCTGCCTGAGAATCCCCCCAGGCGCTGTCTCACCGATGCTGACAAAGAATAAATGGCTGCTTGTGGCGCAACTGCGCCGGGGTTTGTAGTCACCTGCTCAGACACCTCGATGCCCTTGTTTCCCCTGATCATGATCGACGGAATCGTCGGCCGCCGAAGCGGGCCGACTCGCTTCCTCGGTCGGGTCTGTCCCCGCGTCCAGCGCATCCCAGAGCACGCGCTCGGAGAGCTGACCCGTATCGCCGACCGCCTCGTCGGTGCGCTGACGCGTCACCTGTTCGGTGGCGGCGGCCCTGCGGAAGACCGGGTTGTCGTACTTGCCGGACAGGCGGGCGGCGTCCTCGGGCATACGGGCCAGCAGGACACCGGCCACAAAGGCAGCCAGCGCTCCCAGCAGCGAAAGTACGGCTGGGAACTGAGAAGTGACCACCTCGGTGACGGTTGCGCGGCCAGGCAGCTCCGCCAGGGTGGCGGCACGGGCCGCGGTCGCGCCGGATCTGGTCAGCAGAGCGAAGGCCGGAACGGCCGTCACCGCGGCGACCAAACCGATCAGGACGCCGAACATGCGTCGCAGCCAGCCGCGAGTCGCCAGCACCGCGGCGATGGCGGCGAGCAGCACCAGGGCCAACGGAGTGAGCGCACCGAACCAGACACCGCCGTTCAGTTTGTCGGTGCGCGGTTCGGTCAGGCCGTCGGTGGACGAGACAGTCACCCACGTCATCCGGGAGGAGCCCCACAGCGCCGCAGCGGCGACGGCGAGCAGGACGATCGCGCCGACCGGATACCTACGCCTCGGGGTCTGTGTGTCCGCTGGCGTGGTCGGATCGGTATCGGCGGGTTCCGAATCGGTCATTCCGCGCCGCCGTCCGCAGGTGCGCTATACGCACGAACGGTTTTCGCGGCCGCCACCGCCCGCAGCACCGCCATGGCCTTGTTGCGGGATTCGACGTCCTCGTAGTCCGGATCCGAATCCGCGACGATGCCCGCACCCGCCTGCACATAGGCGGTGCCGTCCTTCAGCAGTGCGGTGCGGATGGCGATCGCGGTATCCGCATCGCCCGCGAAGTCGAGATAGCCGACGACACCGCCGTAGACGCCGCGGCGGGTGGGCTCGAGTTCCTCGATGAGTTCCATCGCGCGCACCTTCGGCGCACCGGACAGCGTGCCCGCGGGGAAACAGGCATTGACCGCGTCGAGTGCGATCTTGCCCGGCGCGAGGCGGCCGGAGACCGTCGAGACCAGATGCATGACGTGGCTGTAGCGCTCGATATGCCGGTACTCCGTGACCCGCACCGTGCCCGGCTGGCAGACCCGACCCAGATCGTTGCGGCCGAGATCGACAAGCATCAGATGCTCGGCGTTCTCCTTCTCGTCGGCCAGCAGCCCCTTCTCCAGCAGCAGATCGTCCTCCTCGGTGGCGCCACGCCACCGGGTGCCCGCGATGGGATGTGTCGTCGCCACTCCCTCCTTCACGGTCACCAGCGATTCCGGGCTGGAGCCGACGATGGAGAATGCCGTGCCGCCGTCGCCGTCCGGGATGTGGATCAGGTACATGTACGGGCTCGGATTGGAGGCGCGCAGCATCCGGTAGAGGTCCAAAGGCGCACCGTCGTAATCCATTTCGAAGCGCTGCGAGAGCACGACCTGGAAGGCCTCGCCCGCCTCGATCTCCTTGACCAAGCGGCGCACGCCCGCCCCGAATTCCTCGGTGGTGCGGCGCCGGATGTATTCCGGGTCGGGCTGATCGAAGACCGACACCGTCGACTCCGAGGAGGCGGCCAGCGCGGCGGTCATCCGGTCCAGCCTGGCCACCGCATCGTCATAGGCCTCGTCGACCCGTTCGGCGGTGCCGTTCCAGTTGACCGCATTCGCGATGAGCGTTATCGCGCCCTCGTGGTGATCGAAAGCGGCGAGATCGGTGGCGAGCATCAGCACCATCTCGGGCAGCCGCAGATCGTCGGCGGCGAGGATGGGCAGTCGCTCGATCCGGCGCACCGCGTCGTAGCCGAGATAGCCGACCATGCCGCCGGTCAGCGGGGGCAAGCCGGGCAGCCGCTCGGTCTGCAGCAACTGCAGGGTTTCGCGCAGCGCAACCAGTGGATCGCCACCGGAGGGCGCGTCCACGGGGGTGTGCCCGAGCCAGGCCGCTTCACCGTCGACAACCGTCAGCGCGGATGGACTGCCCGCGCCGATGAACGACCAGCGCGACCAGGACCGCCCGGTCTCCGCGGACTCGAACAGGAAGGTACCGGCCCGATCGGCGGCCAACTTGCGGTAGGCCGACAGCGGAGTTTCGGAGTCCGCCAGCACCTTTCGGGTCACGGGGACCACCCGGTGCTCCGCGGCCAGTTGGTGGAACTGTTCGCGGGTCGTGGTGGTGGGAGTGGACGCGCCAGGCATGTGTCCATCATCCCAGGCGGCACCGACAGCCTTGTCGGCGCGTCCCATCCTCCTGAACCGACTGTCCGGTTCTGACGTGCCGCAGGCGCTGGTGACCGCCGTCACTACACTCGCCCCGTTCGATCTCATACGCGGTATCCATTTCGGGAGGAGACAACTGATGTACCCCTCGCAACCTGGTGCGCCGGACGGGCGGCGCGCCGCCGGCTCCGGCATGCTCGGTCAACGCCCGCGGATGGTCGGCCTGCATTCGACGGGCGGATCACCGAGTTCCAACCAAGTGAACGCCCTAGCTTCCTTCGTCACCTATGTGAAGGCGCTGGAAGCCCTGGACAAGCACCACTTTCCGGATGAATACGCCACCCACAGCGACCGGATCAGGGAACTCAGGCCGCTCCTGCGCGCGCACGGAATTCTCGATGTCATGGAGATCAAAAATCCCGAGGTCGCCGCTCTCATCGGCGCTTAGTCGCGATAAGAACCCGTCATTCCGGTCTCCGGCGTGACGGGAACCGAGCGCGGGGGCGGCAAACCGACCTCGCGCCCGGTACTGTCCCCACTATGCAGACAGGTCAGCTCGCTCCCGAATTCGAGCTTCCCGATCAATCCGGCACCCCGCGTTCGCTCGATGCGCTGCTCGCGAACGGTCCGCTGGTGCTGTTCTTCTACCCCGCCGCGAATACGCCGATCTGCACGGCGGAGGCGTGCCACTTCCGCGATCTGTCCGCCGAATTCACGGCGCTGGGCGCATCGTGCGTCGGCATCAGCACCGACGGCGTCGATACCCAGGCCGGATTCGCCTCCAAGCAAAACCTCGGATACCCCTTGCTGTCCGATGCCGACGGCAAGGTCGCCTCGGCATTCGGGGTGAAGCGCGGGCTGCTCGGCAAGCTCGCACCGGTCAAGCGGCAGACTTTCGTGATCGACCGGGATCGCAAGGTCGCCAAGGTGATCACCGGCGAGTTGCGGTCCGATGTGCACGCGGACGAGGCGCTGAAGTTCCTGCGCGAGCGCGCTCTGCAGTAGCCCGGTTCGCGAACGCGGTAACCACCGCGAAAAACACCAGGTCTATCGCCGTTGATCTCCTGGTTGCCCGGCATACGCTGGTTTCATGACTTCGAGCGAGGTTCGGCCGGACGGGCAGAAATCCACGCTGGCCACGTGGCGCACCCGGATCATCGGCGCACTGGCGGTCATCGCTCTACTGATCATCGCCTACTTCATTCTGGCGGCTTTCATCCCACGCTGGTGGGCGCAGCGCATCGCCGAGCTGGTGAGCGGCAGTTTCAGCAAGGGCATCGGCTGGGGGCTGGTGTACGGCTTGCTCGGCACCGCCATCCCGCTGTTCCTGCTGTTGTTCGCTGCCTGGATCTGGAAGCGGCGAGCCGGGAAGTTCATCGCGGGTGCTGCCGCTTTGCTCGCGGTGATCGTCGCGATTCCGAATCTGATGACACTGTCGATCGTGCTCGGCGGGAGTAATGCCGCACATGCCGGCCAACGAATTCTGGACGTCGACGCGCCCGCCTTCCGTGGCGCGTCACTGGTCGGCGCCATCGTGGCGGTCGCGATTTTCCTCGCCGTGTCGGCCCTGATCAGCCAGCGATGGTGGCGGCGCAGGCATCCCGGCAAGCAAGCGGCACCGACGCCGCCCGCCGCCACTCCGCAAACGCCGACGGTCACCTAGGAAACATAGCCGACACGCCATCCGGCTCTGTGAGTGACCTCACGTCGCGGACCAAGTCCATGACGGTCGAGCGAAGTCGTGGCAAACTCATTCACGCGAGTGACCGTGAACATGCTTTTCGTTAATCGCTAGGTTCGCTAACAATAAGACGTCACTTGGCTCGAAAGAAGGCACCCAGTGACGAAGTGGCTCGACCCGGACGAACAACGAGCGTGGCGCGCGATCGTAGCGCTGATGACACGTCTACCAGGCGCTTTGGATACCCACCTGCAGCGCGAATCCGGGGTGACGCATTTCGAATACTGGGTGCTCACGCTGTTATCCGAGGAGCCCGGCCATCGGCTGCAGATGAGTGAGCTTGCCCACAAAGCAAATGCATCGCTATCGCGACTGTCCCATGTGGTGTCGAAGCTGGAGCGAATGGGCTGGGCGCAACGGTC
>NZ_BDBY01000201.1 GCF_001613225.1 Nocardia pseudovaccinii NBRC 100343 | reverse complement strand
ACCTCAGCGAACTGCTCGTCAGACAGCTCGGCGAGTCTCTGAGCCAGTCCATCGGCAGGTCGGCGCCGGTCGAGGAGCGCGGCGAGCATCCGAATTCCTAGCAGCTCGGGCTCAGCCGTCGGCGAGCAGCAGGTCGGAGTCGAAGCAGGTGTGCGTGCCGGTGTGGCAGGCCGCGCCCTCTTGGTCGACGACGAGCAGGATGGTGTCGCCGTCGCAGTCGAGACGGACCTCGCGCACGTACTGCGTGTGGCCGGAGGTTTCGCCCTTGACCCAGTACTGCTGGCGCGAACGCGAATAGTAGGTCGCCTTACGGGTTTCCAGCGTGCGGGCCAGCGCCTCGTCATCCATCCAGGCAACCATCAGCACATCGCCGCTGCCGCGCTCCTGCGCGACCGCGGCGACGAGTCCGGCGTCATTGCGCTTGAGCCGGGCGGCGATGGCGGGGTCGAGAGTCATATCACCGTTATACAGGGGGCTCCCCGCCGGAACACATCCTGTAGTGCCGAAACACCACCCGTCGCGACAGTTGCTACTCCTCCGGCAGCGGAATCAGTTCGAGATGTTCGGCCACAGGCTTTTTGGCGCAGGCGGCCCTGCCGGTGACCAAGTTCACCCCGCCCCGGTGGGCAACCAGCCATTTGCCACAGACACAACGCAGATAGCGAACCGAACCATGTGTCGACACCAGCATCGGCGATGACCAGGAGCATGCGGGACACGTGGCGGACATGGTCGCTAAGCCTGGGTAACTGTCGAGCAGATAGCAATCACCGCCCCGGCGTGGCGGCCGAACTCTCCGAAGAAAATTCAAGCCGCGCGAGTGCGATTCGGCTCCCCGAGAACCTGCCAGGCACGCTGACGATAACCCTCGGAAACCAAAACCGTCTGGGCCACAACAACATCGGCGAAACCCTCGACCGCACCAGGCATCAGCGTTACGGCACTGAGGGTTTCGCCGCCGAATTCCACCGGACGCTGTCGCATATCTGCTGAGAACCCGCAGAAGCTATATACCTTGTGCGAGGCAGTCACTACTTCCGCGTCAGCTTCGTGTGCGTTGGGGCGCGGGCTAGCGGACGATGATTTGTTCGGCGCGCATAGCGGCTTTTACCTGGGGGATGGTGAGGTCGCCGAAGTGGAAGACGCTGGCGGCCAGGACCGCGTCTGCGCCAGCCTGGACAGCGGGGGCGAAGTGTTCGACGGCGCCCGCGCCGCCGCTGGCGATCACCGGTATCGAGACCACTTCGCGGACGGCCTTGATCATGGGCAGGTCGAAGCCTGTCTTGGTGCCGTCGGCATCCATAGAGTTGAGCAGGATCTCACCGACGCCGAGTTCGGCGCCGCGCACGGCCCATTCGATGGCGTCGATGCCGGTGCCGCGCTTGCCGCCGTGTGTGGTGACCTCCCAGCCGGACGGAGTGTCGGGCTGGCCGTCCGGAACGGTGCGGGCATCCACCGACAGCACGATGCACTGGGAGCCGAAGCGCTCCGACATCTCCCGCAAGACTTCGGGGCGCGCGATGGCGGCGGTATTCACCGAGACCTTGTCCGCGCCCGCGCGCAGTAACCGGTCGACATCCTCGACCGTGCGCACCCCGCCGCCGACGGTCAGCGGGATGAAGATCTGTTCGGCCGTGCGGGTCACCACATCGATCATGGTGCCGCGGTCGCCGGTGGAGGCCGTGACATCGAGGAAGGTCAGCTCGTCGGCGCCCTGCAGATCGTAGGCGGCGGCGAGTTCGACGGGATCGCCCGCGTCACGCAGGTTTTCGAAGTTGACGCCCTTGACCACCCGGCCCGCGTCGACATCCAGGCACGGAATAACGCGTACCGCCAACGTCATCGGCTCACCCTTCTTCGAATCTTGCTGTATCCACGCACCCCGCCGACTGCCATGCCCTGTGTTTCGCGCGCAGCGTCACGCATCGTCGGCGACCGTGCAAATCATTTCGAGCAGTTCCTCGTGCACCCCCGGCGCGGCAGCCAGCACCGAACCCGAGGTGATGGTCCACGGATCCCCGGCCAGGTCGGTGACCACCCCGCCCGCCGCGCGCACAAGTGCCACGCCCGCGGCGTTGTCCCATGGATGGTGCCCGAAGACGATCGCGCCGCCGAGCACGCCCGATGCGGTGAACGCGAGGTCGATGCCGGTGGAGCCGTGCATGCGCACCCGTGACGACAGCCTGCTCAGCGGACCGAGCAAGTCGAAACGGAACCGGCCGGGAATACGTCCGGCGGAGTCCACATTGAACGCGCCGAAGCCGATCATCGCCTCGCCGAGCTTCCCCCGCGGCAGGCGCGGCAGCGGTTCGCCGTTGAGCAGCACAGGACCGTCGACGGCCGCCGAATAACGCTGGCCGAGCAGTGGCAGCCAGGTCAGCCCGAGCAGCGGCTCCCCTTCGTGCACCAGTGCCAGCAGCATGCCCGAAAGGGGATGTCCTGATGAGTAATTGAAGGTGCCGTCGATCGGATCGAGCACCCACGCCGTCCCCGATGTGAGCTGCGGACCGCCGAATTCCTCACCGTGCACCTCGATTCCGGTGCGCTGCTCGAGCTGTGCGGAGATGGTGCGCTCCAACTCCAGGTCGAGTTCGGTCGCGAAGTCGTTGCGGCCCTTCGCCACCGCGCTCGGCGCGCCGACCCCCTCGATGAAACGCGGGCTCGTCGCGTCGAGGATTTCACCGGCGACGTCGAGCAGTGCCGGTAGTTCGGTATCGAGGCGGTTTGCGGTCATCGAATCGTCAGCGGACCGCGGCCAGCGCCTCGGGCAGCGTGAAGCGGCCCGCGTACAGCGCCTTACCGACGATCGAGCCCTCGACACCCTCGGGCACCAGTTCGGCGATGGCGATCAGATCCTCGATGGTGGAAACACCGCCGGAGGCGATGACCGGCGCATCGGTGGCGGCGCAGACCTCGCGCAGCAGATCCAGGTTGGGGCCGGTGAGGGTGCCGTCCTTGGTCACGTCGGTGACCACGTAGCGCGAGCAACCGTCACGCTCGAGGCGTTCGAGCACCTCCCACAGATCACCGCCGTCGCTGACCCAGCCGCGGCCGCGCAGCCGGTGTTCGCCATCGATGATCCGTACATCCAGGCCGACGGCGATGCGCTCACCGTGTTTGGCGATGGCGCGGGCACACCACTGCGGATCCTCCAGCGCGGCGGTACCGAGGTTCACCCGGGCACAGCCAGTACCCAGCGCGGCCTCCAGGGATTCGTCGTCGCGGATGCCGCCGGACAGTTCCACCTCGACATCGAGTTCGCCGACGACCTTGGCCAGTAGTTCACGATTCGAACCACGGCCGAATGCCGCGTCCAGATCGACCAGATGCACCCACTCCGCACCGGCTTCCTGCCAGGCGAGTGCCGCGTCGCGCGGGGAGCCGTAATTGGTTTCGCTGCCCGCCTCCCCCTGAACCAGGCGCACAGCCTCTCCATTGGCGACATCGACAGCAGGTAGCAGCACAAGACTCACGGATGCAGTTTAGTTGCTCGCTTCGCGCGCCCTACCCCCGGCCTGCGGAAATAGGGGCCCGATCACCCTTGCACATGATCATCGAGGATCCGGGAGAGCAGCCGGACCAGTTCGCGGCGCTCGGCGGCGGAGAGGGCGGTCAATAGATCGTCCTGGGCGCCTTCGATTCGTTGGTCCAGTTCGTCCAGGTGGCGGGTGCCCGCCTTGGTGATGGTGACGATATTGCGGCGGCGGTCGCTCGGATCCGGGGTGCGTTCGATCAGGCCGCGCTCGGCCAGATCGTTCAGCGCGGCGACGATATCGCTGCGGTCGATGCGGGTGCGACGGCCGAGATCGGCCTGACTGGCCGGGCCGAACTCGCCGAGCGTGGCGAGCAGGGCGTAGTGGTAGCGGCGGGATCCGGTTGCTTCGAAGGCGCGCTCGGTCGCCCGGTTGGCGAGGATGGCCACCTGGTTCACCAGTCGGGTGGGCAGGGCGCGCAGCCTGCCCGGGGTGTCCTCGTGCGCGATCTCCATGAGTGCAATGTAGCAAGACTTGTTGGTGTAACCCACGATCTGTTATCGTTGGACTCACCAACGTTGGAGTGACCAACATTCAGTTCGAAAGGTTCGCCCGATGAGCAAGATCCGCCGCTTCCTCCCCCTCGCCGCACTGCAGTTGGCGCTACTCACCGCCTGCACCACTGCCACCAAGGACGACACGCACCAACTCCGCGAACTGGTGGACCGCAACGAGATCACCGGACTGGTCAACCAATTGGGCCGCGCCCTGGACGAGGGCCGCTTCGATGACTTCCGCACGATCTACACCGCCGACGCGACCGCGAAAACCCCCGGCGGCCGGGCTGAGGGTCGTGATGCGCTGATCGCACAGGCGAGCCGGAATCACTCCGATGACAAGCGCATCCAGCACTTCATCACCAATGTGATGATCGACCTGCACGGCGATGCCGCCGAGGTGCGCGCGAATCTCATCGCCACCTTCGCGCCCGCCACGACCGCCGTGGCGGAGCCGCAGTACACCCTCGGCGAGGTCTACCGCTTCGACGCGGTTCGTACGGCGGAGGGCTGGCGGCTGTCACGGGTGGAGACGACACCGCTGTGGTCCACGGGCACCCGTCCCTGAGCCACCTGCTCGAACCGCGCGTCGACCGTGGCGAGAACCCGTGTGCGATAGCAACTCAGCGTGGCGGCGACCGCGAATACCGCGGTCGCCAGCGCTGCCGCAATCCGGACCCACTCGCCCACCTGGAATTCGGTGGCCGCACTCTCGACTTCGGCGAGACTGTGCCGGGAGCGTTCGTCGAACAGAATCGTCGCGCGGGGCCACAGGTACAGGATCGACAGCAAGAACTGGCCACTGATGAGAGAAATCATCGATGCGCCAACCCATCGCCGTGCGAGGCGGTACCGGAACGCTGCAGCACAGGCGACCAGCGCGCACACCGTCAGCACCCCACCGAGCGGGCGCATCACATCACCGACCGCGACCTTACTCATGAACTGCTGGGTCTGCGCCAGCGATTCGGGTACATCACGAAAGATATTGGGATACAACATGATCGTCTCGGTGATCGCAGCCGCGAACGCGAAGCTCGCAACCGCGGCATAGACCCCGACGATGGTCAACGGAACCGTGACGGACTTCATCGCGAACCTCCTCGCCACAACCGTAGGCCCGCACTCCGGCACCGCGGATCAGGTCGCATCCCCCATATAGCCGACGTCCAGCTCAGGGTCTACCCGGAGAGCCGCCGACTGCCCCTGTTTTCCGCATCCGACGGCTTCCGATACGCACCGCATCGGATGCACGTCGTCCTCGGCCTCTCCCGGTCTATACGGTTGTGGGCGCAGTTGCCGCCAGACTATGTGAGGGGGATCGGTCGTGAGCAAGCAAAATCGTCGACGGCCCTCGGGCGAGCACCGCGCCGCCACGGGCTCCGCATTCTGGTCTGCGCAGTCCAGTGGGCCGCAGGATTCCGAGCAGATCGCGAACGCGATCATGGCCACGGCCATGGAGGTCGCGCAGGGGAATGCCCGCGCCGCTGGGCAATTCGCGCAGCAGCTCGTCGGTCGCGAGCCGCTGACCCGCGAGCAGGCGGACGGTGCGCACCTGGCGGCACAGCACATCATCGGCCGAATCTTTCAATACGGCTGGCTGCCGGAAGACATCCACCAGGTCGCGCGGCGACGCGTGGACCAGTTCGCGATCGCGCTACTCATCGACGTCATGGCCGCCCACGTCCGGCCTTTCGCGCCGGAATCGATCGATGAGACCTGGCAGTTGCAGCTCGCCGAGCTGGGAGCAGACATCTGGTGGTCCGGGTCCGAACCGCACCTCGGCCAGTGGGCCGCGAAGCAACTGCTGACCGCGGCCGAGGCCGTCACGACTGTGGTCGAGGCACTTGCGATGCTGATCCAACTGCCCGAGCTCGAACTGATCCGGCCCTTGCCCGGCACTGCCCGACCGCAGGCCGCAGCGCACCACCACGCCGTCGACGTCAAGGTCCTGAGCCGAGTCCGCGGACTGCTCGCGAAGGCCGAGTCGACGTCATACCCCGAAGAGGCGGAGGCACTTTCGGCCAAGGCCCAGGAGCTGATGACCAAATACGCGCTCGATCGGGTGCTCGTCGATGCGGACGACGCTGTGCCCGATCTGCCCGGCGCATGCCGGATCTGGTTGGAAACCCCCTATGTCGACGCGAAAGCGCTGCTGGTCGATGTGGTCACCAAGGCCAACCGGTGCCGCGCGATCTTCGCCTCGGCATTCGGATTCATGACAGTCGTCGGTGATGAAAGCGACTTGGAGGCAGTCGAATTGCTGACGACCTCCTTGCTCGTTCAGGCCACCAGAGCAATGATCGCCAGCGGCAACGAATCCAAGCGCAGCGCCGATGCCAGAAGCCGCGCATACCGCAAGTCATTCCTTATCGCCTATGCAACGCGCATCGGTGAGCGACTCGAAGATGCGAATGAGACGACGATTGCGGAATCCCCGGACCCGGCGCGTTTGCTTCCGGCGCTCCGCTCCCACCAACACAAAGTGGATGAGGCGTTCGACGCGTTGTTCCCCACTATCCGAGACCGCGGGATTTCCATCGGCAACGCCAATGGCTGGGCGGCGGGCCGTGCCGCAGCTGACAGCGCCCAGCTACAGGCTCGCCGCCCGATCAAAAAGTAGCTCAGGCCCGATGCACTGAAATACATTGCGGGGGGCGCTGATACGC
>NZ_BDBY01000200.1 GCF_001613225.1 Nocardia pseudovaccinii NBRC 100343 | reverse complement strand
CCTCCGCACAGGCCCGCGTCGCCGCGCGTAAGGCGCGCGAACTGGTGCGTCGTAAGAGCGCCACCGACCTCGGCGGCCTGCCCGGCAAGCTGGCCGACTGCCGTTCCAAGGATCCGAGCAAGTCCGAGATCTACATCGTGGAGGGCGACTCCGCCGGTGGCTCGGCAAAATCCGGCCGCGACTCGATGTACCAGGCGATCCTGCCGCTGCGCGGCAAGATCATCAATGTCGAGAAGGCCCGCATCGACCGCGTCCTCAAGAACAACGAGGTCCAGTCGATCATCACCGCCTTCGGCACCGGCATCCACGACGAATTCGATATCGCCAAGCTGCGGTATCACAAGATCGTGCTGATGGCCGACGCCGACGTGGACGGCCAGCACATCTCGACCCTGCTGCTGACCCTGCTGTTCCGCTTCATGCGGCCGCTGGTCGAGCACGGGCACGTGTACCTCGCGCAGCCGCCGCTCTACAAGCTCAAGTGGCAGCGGTCCGATCCGGAGTTCGCCTACTCCGATCGCGAGCGCGACGGCCTGCTCGAGGCGGGTCTCGCCGCGGGCAAGAAGATCAACAAGGATGACGGTGTCCAGCGCTATAAGGGTCTCGGCGAAATGAACGCCAAGGAGCTCTGGGAGACCACCATGGATCCCTCGGTGCGGGTGCTGCGTCAGGTCACCCTCGACGATGCCGCCGCGGCCGACGAGCTGTTCTCCATCCTGATGGGTGAGGACGTCGAGGCGCGTCGCAGCTTTATCACCCGTAATGCCAAGGACGTTCGCTTCCTCGACGTGTAACCGGCGTGACGCGCAATTCCACGTCCGGTGCCAAAGGAGACTTTTAGATGACTGAAACCACGCTGCCACCCAACGGCGGAGCGGGTGACCGGATCGAGCCGGTCGATATCCAGAACGAAATGCAGAGCAGCTACATCGATTACGCGATGAGCGTGATCGTGGGCCGCGCGCTGCCCGACGTCCGCGACGGCCTCAAGCCGGTGCATCGCCGCGTGCTCTACGCGATGTACGACAACGGCTACCGGCCCGATCGCGGCTATGTGAAGTCCGCCCGCCCGGTCGCCGAGACCATGGGTAACTACCACCCGCACGGTGACGCGTCGATCTACGACACCCTGGTCCGCATGGCCCAGCCGTGGTCGCTGCGCTATCCGCTGGTCGACGGCCAGGGCAACTTCGGCTCCCGCGGCAATGACGGCGCGGCCGCTATGCGGTACACCGAATGCCGCCTGACCCCGCTGGCCATGGAGCTGCTGCGCGAAATCGACCACGAGACGGTGGATTTCACGCCGAACTACGACGGTCGCTCACAGGAGCCGACCGTTCTCCCCAGCCGCGTGCCCAACCTGTTGATGAACGGCAGCAACGGCATCGCGGTCGGTATGGCGACCAACATCCCGCCGCACAACCTCAACGAGCTGGCCGAGGCGATCTACTGGGCGCTGGAGAACTACGACGCCGACGAAGAGGCGACGCTGGCGGCCTGTATGGAGCGGGTCAAGGGTCCGGACTTCCCGACCTACGGCCTCATCGTCGGTAATCAGGGCATTCAGGATGCCTACACCACCGGTCGTGGCTCGATCCGGATGCGCGGTGTGGTCGAGATCGAAGAGGACAACCGCGGCCGCACCACGATCGTCATCACCGAGCTGCCGTACCAGGTCAACACCGACAACTTCATCAACTCCATCGCGGAGCAGGTGAAGGACGGCAAGATCGCGGGCATCTCCGATATCCACGACGAGTCCTCGGACCGCGCGGGTATGCGGATCGTGGTCACCATCAAGCGCGACGCCGTTGCCAAGGTGGTGCTGAACAACCTCTACAAGCACACCCAGCTGCAGACCAGCTTCGGCGCCAACATGCTCTCGATCGTCGACGGCGTACCGCGCACGCTGCGCCTGGATCAGATGATCCGGCTCTACGTCGAGCATCAGTTGGAAGTCATCGTCCGGCGTACCAGGTACTTGCTGCGCAAGGCCGAAGAGCGCGCCCACATCCTGCGCGGTCTGGTCAAGGCGCTGGACGCGCTGGACGAGGTCATCGCGCTGATCCGGCGTTCGGCCAATACCGACACCGCGCGCACCGGCCTGATGCAGTTGCTGGATATCGACGAGATCCAGGCCACGGCCATCCTCGATATGCAGTTGCGCAGGCTGTCGGCCCTGGAGCGGCAGAAGATCGTCGACGAGTTGGCCAAGATCGAGGCCGAAATCGCCGACCTCAAGGACATTCTCGAAAAGCCGGAGCGCCAGCGCGCGATCGTGCGGGACGAACTGGCCGAGATCGTCGAGAAGTACGGCGACGAGCGGCGCACCAAGATCGTGGCCAATGACGGCGATATGGCCGATGAGGATCTCATCGCCCGCGAGGATGTGGTCGTCACCGTCACCGAGACCGGTTACGCCAAGCGCACCAAGACCGACCTGTACCGCAGCCAGAAGCGCGGCGGCAAGGGCGTGCAGGGCGCGGGCCTCAAGCAGGACGACATCGTCAAGCACTTCTTCATCAGCTCCACGCACGACTGGCTGCTGTTCTTCACCAATAAGGGCCGGGTGTACCGGGCCAAGGCATACGAACTGCCCGAGGCCAGCCGGACCGCGCGCGGTCAGCACGTCGCGAATCTGCTGGCCTTCCAGCCGGATGAGAAGATCGCCCAGATCATCCAGATCAAGGGCTACGAAGATGCGCCCTATCTGGTGCTCGCCACCAAGAACGGCCTGGTCAAGAAGTCGAAGCTGTCCGATTTCGACTCCAACCGCAGCGGCGGCATCGTCGCGGTGAACCTGCGCGACGACGACGAATTGGTCGGCGCCGTGCTGTGCTCGGCCGATGATGATCTGCTGCTGGTTTCGGCGCGCGGCCAGTCGATCCGCTTCTCCGCCACCGATGAGGCACTGCGTCCGATGGGCCGCGCCACCTCCGGTGTGCAGGGCATGCGGTTCAATGCCGACGATGAACTGTTGTCGCTCAATGTGGTTCGCGCCGACACCTATCTGCTCGTCGCGACCTCCGGCGGTTATGCCAAGCGGACCGCGATCGAGGAGTACACCCCGCAGGGTCGCGGCGGTAAAGGTGTATTGACTATCCAATATGACACCAAGCGTGGCACCCTGGTCGGTGCGCTCATCGTCGACGACGAGGATGAGTTGTATGCGATCACGTCCGGCGGTGGTGTTATCCGGACGGCGGCGAAGCAGGTTCGGAAGGCTGGACGACAGACCAAGGGCGTGCGATTGATGAACCTCGCCGATGGCGATACGTTGCTTGCTATCGCGCGCAATGCCGACGAACCCGATCCTGATTCGCTCGTCGGCGGAGACGGCGACACCGGTTCCTCTGAGCAGTAACCCCACAGCGGCGGCAACGAACGGATCTAAGGATTCCCATTGACCACGAATCAGCCGAACGACGAGCGGCACCAGACGAACGGTGTAACCGAACGGATCGCACCGTCACCGATTCCGCCGCGGCCGATCCCACGGCCGGTCGCATCGGCCGAGAACGGCCAGCCGAGTGGCCCGCAGGGAGGGGCCCAGCCGCACGAAATGCACAGCAAGCAAGGCGAAGTCGCGTTCAAAGCGCCGGAGCCGAGCTCGGGTGCGGACGGGCACGAGGCATTCGATCAGCGGGCTGCTCGGCCGGGTAACCCAGGCGAGCCGGCCGCGCCGGAAGCAGGCGACCGCCCGGCATCGAACGGCGGCGGCCAGTCGCCCTTCCAGGAGGGCTGGTCGCAGCTGCCGCAGCGGGAGCCACAGTCGAACCTGTATCGCCCCGGACAGTCGCCGGTGACCGGTCGCCCGAATTCCACCGGCGGTGGGCTCGGCGGCGCCGGGCTCAGCGGCGGCGGCAGTGGTGCTGGCGGTGGCGGTGGTCTCGGCGGTGGCGGTGGTCTCGGCGGCGGCAATGCCCGCACCACCGCGGATCTCGCGGCCAAGGCGGCGCGCAAGGAAGCGGCGATGGTGAAGTCCGTCGGCATCGACGGGCCCACCCGCAGCATCGCCCGCCCGGAATTGATCAAGGACATGCCGGACCTGTCCGACATCCGGCACCCGCTGCCCGTCGAAACCCCGGGCCCGCAGTCCGTACCGGTCTCGCCCGCGGTTCCGGTCGCCGTCGCGGCGGCCGTCGCCTCCGGTGAGCCATTGCGGGCCACGGTGCAGATCCGCCGGATCGACCCGTGGTCGACCCTGAAGATCTCGCTGGTGATCAGCGTGGCCATGTTCTTCGTGTGGATGCTCGCGGTCGGTCTGCTCTACATCGTGCTCGAGGGCATGGGTGTGTGGGAGCGGCTCAACAGCACCTTCACCGATATGGTCTCCTCCGACAGCGGCTCGGTCGGGTTGGTCGATGCCGGTTCGGTATTCGGCTACGCGGGCGTCATCGGGCTGATCAATGTGGTGCTTTTCACCGCATTGGCGACCGTCGGCGTCTTCATCTACAACCAGTGCTGTGACCTCGTCGGCGGTATTCAGGTGACCCTGGCCGACCCCGACTAGAACGGTGTCCACGCGGCCGGTCACTGTCCCCGCGCAGGGCGGTGACCGGCCGTTTTGGTCTTCGGCGGGCGGGTAAGGTAATCTCGTGCCTCGGTTCGGTTAGCAGCTCCGGCGGGTGATCCGAACAGGAAATAGGGGCCTATAGCTCAGGCGGTTAGAGCGCTTCGCTGATAACGAAGAGGTCGGAGGTTCAAGTCCTCCTAGGCCCACTCCCGAACATCACAGTAGGGTGGGAATCATGAAAATTCTTCTCACGGTCGGTGTCGTGGTCGCGGTTCTCATCGGAATCACCAAGCTGCGCAAGCGTGACGATGCGGACCTGTGGCACGAAGTCACCACCCGCTGAACTGTCCTCGGACAGTAGGGATTCGGGGCCTTAGCTCAATTGGCAGAGCACTGCCTTTGCAAGGCAGGGGTTAGGGGTTCGATTCCCCTAGGCTCCACTCCATAGGAACCCGCAGGTCAACAACCTGCGGGTTTCGTTTTCCAGTGACTGGATCGAGTTGTGCGGTTGACGATGCCTGTACCTGCGGATTTGCGCGGACCACGGTTCGATTCCCGGTAGGTGTTTGCACCGGGCGGGCTTCGCTCCCGGACGTTTGTTTGCCGGGTATCTGTTCCACAGCGTCGCGAGCCAGTTGTCTTGAACCCATGGGTTTGTCTACAGCCCGAGGTGCAGCCGCACGGCGCGTTCCAACCGCGCCATGTCTTCTTGGGACAGGTGCCCGACCATGTCCTGGACAGATTGGGTATCCAAGGAACGGATCTGGTCCACCAGCAGAAGCGTTGAGCTGCCGAGCAATTCGACCCGCGGACGAAACGGTGAATCTTAGGACCGTGCACGACTAGTAGTTGTGATGATGCTGAAACCCTTGCGTCGGCGGCATGCTCTTTGCGTAATCGCATCTGCCGCGTCGCGGTGAATTGTCGGTCGCTCGCCGACCGAGGGGCACTCCCGGCAATAGCGTTGTCTGCGCCGAGAGGCTGACCGCAACTGCAATATTATTCTCCTCTGCGGCAACCGGATACAGAGTCATCACGGGGCGGGTGGCGGGTTCGAGGTTGCAGTGTTCTTCGGGTGGCCGCGGTGGAGAAGGCTGCTGCCCAGAACGTCCGCCAGGTTGGACTTGGCCGTGATCAAAGTGGTTGCTGTTCAAGTACCACCGCTCCGGTACTGACGATGAGTGTCGGGGACGCTCGCTCCTGCCGATTTCAGGATGGTCACTCAGCGCGGGCAGGCTGTTCCTTTAGTCAGCGTTCGTCGTGGGGATGGCTCAGGTCCGGTGGGCCCTCGGGCGCCGGACCGAGCGAGTGGATCGCGAAATCTATTGCGGCGATCAGTCGAGCGGGGTCGTGGCGGGCACGTTCTCTGACTCGCAGGCCCAGGACCATGGTGAACAAGGATTCGACCGCCGTGTCGATATCGAGATCGGGCGGCAGCTCACCTGTAGTGCGGCCACGGCGGAGCACTGCGTCCAGCGCGTCGCGGGTGACATCGAAAGCCGCTTCGACCCGTTGCTGCACGGTGACGTCGGTGGTACCGAGTTCGGTCGCGGTGTTGACCACGAAACACCCGTCGGCGGCATCGTCATGGGGCGCACCGCTGATCATCCAGATCATCCAGTCCCGCAACGCTTCCCGGCACGAACCGGGTGCTTCGAGGCGGCGTTTGGCTTCGGCGGAGTCGTGCGCGCGGTAGTGATCCAGTGCACGCAGGAACAGGGTGTGCTTGTCGGTGAAGGTCCGATACAGGCTGCTGGGCTTGAGATCCAACTCTTCCCCCAGCTCACGCACCGAGGTGGCGTGGTAGCCGCGCCGCCGAAACAAGGCGGTCGCCCTGGCGACCACCTCCTGCTCGTCGAATTCCCGCGGACGTGCCACGACGTCAGGCTACCACAGTTGTGGAGCGATCGTTCCCGTATTAGTGTGCCCGGTATGGGAACGCTCGCTACCGAATCGGAGGGGTGGCTTTGACCACGACGCAATACGCAACCAATCCCGTTGCCCCGCAAGCGAATCGCTGGTCTGCTGTGACCGCAGTGGCGGTCGGCACGTTCTTGCTGGTGACGGCCGAACAGTTGCCGATCGGGCTGCTGTCTCCGGTGGGCTCGGCGCTGCGGATCTCGGAGGGCGCGGCCGGGTTGGTGACCGGAGCCAGTATCGTGGCCGCCTTGGCGGCGCCGGTGGTTCCGCTGGTCATCGGCCGACTCGATCGCCGGGTCCTGCTCGTGGCCCTGATGGGACTCATGACCGTTGCCAACGCGATATCCGCGATGGCACCCAACTTCGCAATACTGCTGGTGTCCAGGGCGCTGGTCGGCATCGCGATCGGCGGGTTCTGGGCAGTCGCCGCTGGTCTAGCCGTGCGGCTGGTGACCGAGAAGGCCGTGCCGAAAGCCACCGCAGTGATCTTCGGCGGAGTCGGAGCCGCGAACGTGCTCGGCGTCCCGCTCGGGACGGCGTTCGGTGCATTAGCAGGCTGGCGCCTGGCATTTGCGGCGCTGAGCATCCTGGCTCTCGTTGTATCCGTCGTCCTGGTCGCGGTCCTGCCACCCCTGGTCGCCACGCAACCGCTCGGACTTCACCAGTTCGTCGACCAGTTCCGCAACCACGGCGTACGGGCCGGAATCCTGGCCACGTTCCTCCTGGTGATCGGGCACTTCGCTGCCTACACCTTTGTCGGGCCGACGCTGCAACAGTTGTCCGGTATCGATACCGTGTTCGTCGGCCCCCTGCTACTGGGATTCGGCATCGCTGGCATCGCTGGAAACTTCCTCGCGGGCGCGGCCCTCGGGCGAGCCCTGCACTGGACCGTGCTCGGCATCGCCGCCCGCCTGACCACACTGGTATTGCTCTACCCGCTGCTCGGTCGTGGCCCCATCGGCGCAATGATCCTGCTTATCGGGTGGGGCCTGGTCTTCGGCGGAGTGTCGGTGAGCCTGCAGACATGGATGATCACCGCCGCACCCAAGGCAGTGGAAGCAGCCTCCGCACTATGGGTCGCGGTGTTCAACCTGGCAATCGGAGTCGGCGCACTGGCCGGCGGAGCAGTCGTCGACGCAGTCTCACTGCCTGCAGTCCTGGTATTCGCCGGTGTGCTGCTGGCCCTGGCCACACTCGCGGTCTGGTCGGGCCGTGGCCCGCTCACGAGTGCTCGGCACACCCAGGACTCACAGTCGGCAGGAACCGGAGCCCATTGATGGAGGA
This sequence comes from Nocardia pseudovaccinii NBRC 100343, assembly GCF_001613225.1. Taxonomy (GTDB): domain Bacteria; phylum Actinomycetota; class Actinomycetes; order Mycobacteriales; family Mycobacteriaceae; genus Nocardia; species Nocardia pseudovaccinii. The sequence goes on along the minus strand of NZ_BDBY01000200.1, from coordinate 18,678 downwards.
TCGCGCCCGTCCGAGCCGGAGCGATCCTCCTGAGCCACCGACGTCGGAATGCCCACAATGCCGCATTCCCGGGTCGTCGGGCGGCCCGGCGCTGCGAATCCACTCGGATGTCATGCCCAGGTCAGCAGGCTGTGGTCCTGGGCCGAGAAGTCGACGAAGACGGCAGATTCGAATCGGAATCGCTGCTGAATCGCTGGCCCCTCCACCGTCAAAGGGTTCGGGTTGTGGAGCGTTTGTGTCACCTTCCGCATCCCGACCCGGAAACGACAACGGGGCCGGTAACGCTTCTGCGGTACCGGCCCGTCGGGATGTGTCCAAGCAACGGCCCCTTGATGGACCGTGCCGTTCGGTCGACGAGATCGTTTACGGGTGACTGGAGCCGCTTTCGAGCAGTTCGCGCAGGAAACAGAGGGGGCAGACAGGATCGAAAGGAGCCGTCACCACGGTTCGGGTGGCCGGTGTGGATTCCGCCGCAAGCTCGTCCGGGGACGCTGCCGCTGTCGCCGACGGCAGACCGATCGTCAGCGAAATCGCCCCGGCGGCAAATGCACTCAGCATGACACGGTTCAAGAGGTCCTCCACTTGGATGAGATCGAGCCTCCACAATGTTCTCACTGCCCGCAGTGCTCGAGGCGGCATTGTCTTATGGATGGGTCACATCTGGCTCGCCTGCCCGGCCGCAGCCCGCCGGTTGTGGTTGCGTGAGGCCGGGATGCCACCAAGGGGCCGACCGGGGCTGGCTAGATCGTTGAAAACTGGGGCTCGCCCAGGTTGTCGGGTTCGGTCCAGGGGCGGTCGGGTCCGCTGTGCCGGGAATCTTCGCGGCTTCGGTGGCAATCGCGATGAAGGCGGGGATCTTGCTCGGGTCGGCGTGCAGGCGGTCGGCCGCTCAGGGGTCGATCAGCAGCTCGAGCAGCGCGTTACCGATCAGGTTGATGGCGCCGTTGTACTGGCCGTCGGCGCCGTGTTCGGCCATGACCGCTTGTGCCCGCGGCGATTGGATCTTCTTGCTGATGGTCGGCTCGACGAAGGCATGTTTCGCCACATCGTGATCGACGATCATCCAGCCGAGCACCCGTCCAAGCGGACGCGATGGATCGGGCCGCGCTTACGCAAAGCCTCGTACCTTGTGCGGATGTTGGTAGAACTCATCGGTCAGCTCGAGGACCTCATCCGCGGGTTTCACTTCTTCATACATCCTTTCCGGGTTCGAACGGCTTCGGCCTCGACGTCCCGTGGACATAACGAAATCTCTTGCTCATCAACAGGTTTGAGTGACGCGAGAGGCGATGGCCGCTGCGTCCATGGGCCGCGCGCCGTGCCCGAGTGGGCGGACGGCCGACGTGTGAAGCTCTGCGCGTAATCGACTAGGCCTGCATCGTGCAAGGTCGTGCGGTTCGAGCGATGTGCCATCTTTGCACGGGTTCGCCATGGGTTCGGATATGCGGACCGAGCCCCGGTTCGATTTACAGGGCGACCGAGGCCTGCTTCAACTGGGTGAGCATCGTTTCATCGGGCCAGAAGCGGGCTTCGAAGCGAATGGGGGACATGCCGGGAATCGGTGTGAGGCCGGTTATTTCGAGAGCCGCGGTGAGCGGGACGGTGCAGATGGGAACGGCGTTGTCGTCGGCGTCGGTACCGGCGAACATGATGTAGTCGGCGGCGGGGAGGAGGTAGTCGACGCCTTCGCCCCAGACGGTGTAGGTGTAGGGGTGGGTGTCGGTGCCCGCCAGCTTCAAGTCGCCGACGATGGCCATCTTCAGGTCGTAGCGGGTGAATTCGAGGTCGCGTTCGAGCGCCTGGTTGAGCCAGTGGGCTTGGACGGCGTACTCCCACATGGCAAGGCGGTATCCGGCGCGGACGCCAGCCTGCTGTTGTTCGTGTCGGCCCGCGCGGTCGAAGGGAACGACGGCGTCGTCCTCGTCGAGGGTGTAGCCCTGCGGCGAGAGGCGTTGGCGTGCATCCACATACTGTTGCTCGACCTGGCGGTAGATGCGGGCGAGCAGGTGTGGGATATCGGGGACCACGATCAGTGTGTCGATGTCGGGCATGAAGACGACGGGCCGGCGGCCGGCGTAGCGCTGACTGAAGCTCGCCAACCAACCCGGGGCGAGCGGCCAGGAGGTGAGGTAGGCACTGCCGTCGCGATCGGTGCGGGTGAGGATCGCGTTGCCGCGCGGATCATGCGGCTGCGCAATGGCTTCCAGATTTTCGCGGGCCGCCGTGAATACCTCGTCGGCCGAAACAGGCCAGAGCGCCATGGTCGAGTAGTTGATGACTGTTCGCGTGTTCGGCAGGTCGATCGCGACCAATTCTTCGACGAACGGGAAGGCCGGTCGGCTGACGAACCGGGTGTCGATCTCGGCGGCCTCGGGCCAGCGGTGCAGCAGGTTGTCGAGTGCGGCCTGTTTGTAGGTCGTCGGACGCAGAATCGGCCGCAATAGCGGTCGGATTTCGGCCCAGGTGCTGTGTTGTGCAAGTGCCGCAAGGTGATCCGGCGTTGGATCCTCGAAACTCCCCACCGGACAACCGTATCCGTCGCCTCGACGACGCGCACGTGGGTCAGCTCGTCGTGGGCGGGCCGTGGCGGTCCAGGTGCAGGTAGGTGAAGCAGGTAGTGATCAGGCACACCACGGTGGCGGTGATGAGCATGGCCCAGCCCGCGACGATCAGGCTCAGCAATCCGCCGAGCAGCGCGCCCGCGCAGAAGGCGGCATAGACCAGGAAGTAGACGAGCCAGTCGGCGTAATCGCCGCCGCTGATATGGCGTTCGATACCCTGGCCCATTTTGACGAGGGTGCCGGTGACGTAGCTGAGGGGTATCGAGACCTCGCCGTTCTTGACGAACGAGGTGTTGAGCGCGCCGACGCCGAAGGCGACGAACAGGATCGGGATGAGGTCGATATTGGTGGCGTTCGTCGCCCAGTAGATGATGCCGTCCAGCAGGGATGCCACAGCGAGGCTGAGCGTGGTGAGCAGGGTCGGCCCGTGCGGATGACCGGACCAGTAGTGCGTGCGACACCAGGAGGCAACCACGACACCGGCGAGGAACGAGAGCATGAGCAGGGCCGCGGCGACGGCGATATCGGGTTCGTCGTGGAAGTAGCCGAGCGCGGCGCGTTCGGTATTGCCGGTCATGAACGTGACGAAGTAGCCCTCGGTATGCATGAAGGCCGCGGCGCCGATGAGACCGGCCAGTGCGGCGAGCACCCAGGACAGTCGTGCCTCGGCGTCGTACAGCGCCCTCCGGCGCTCGAGATCTGGTTTCGTCACTGGTCAGGCTCCTCACGAGGGGGATGACCAGTCAGTGATACCTGGCGATCCTGAGATTCTGCTGTCGCATCGCCGCGTGCCGGATAAGGATTGCGGGCTAGTCGCCAGCTTCCTGGGTGCGAGCCGGGCGACGATTCTCGGTTAGCGTGCACGAGTGGACTCTGTGTTCGATTATCTGCTGACCGAGGCGTTCGATCCGACACCGCTCGAGTCGATCACCGATGCGTGGACGCGGCATCGGGCGGCCGCCGAGCGGTTCGGCACCACGATCGATATAGCGATCGCCGGTGGATTCGGCGCGGACCGACTGGGTTTCGCATTCCTGTCCGGATATCAGCAGGCGCTGCGTGCGTTGCTGCCCGGACTTCCGGCCGATGAGCTGGTCGCGGTTTCCGCGACCGAGGCGGGTGGCGCGCATCCGTCCGCGATCGCGACCGAGGTGACCGAGACCGATAACGGCTGGCGGGTGAACGGCACCAAGACCTTCACCACATTGGGGATACTCGCGCGGCGGATGTTGGTGATCGCCAGCGCGGGCACGGCGGCCGACGGCCGCAACCGGCTGCGCGCGGTGCTGGTCGACGCGGCACAGCCCGGCGTCGATGTGACGAATCTGCCCGCGGTACCTTTCGCACCCGAAATCCCACACGCCTCGGTGACATTTACCGATGCCGCGGCCGAGCCGCTGGTCGGCGACGGGTACTCGGACTACCTCAAACCGTTCCGCACCATCGAGGACGTCCATGTGCTCGCGGCCACCCTCGGCTGGCTGGTGCGGGTCGGTCGCGAGTCCGGTTGGCCGCGGGCGACGTCGCAGCGGTTACTCGCCGCGGTGGCCTTCGTGCGTGGTCTCGATATGGATCGGCCGACCTCGCCAGGCGGGCATATCGCACTGGGTGGCGCGTACGCGTACTTCGAACAGGTACTTACGGAACTGGAGCCGCTGTGGGTACAGGCCGATCCGGTCGTGCGCGAGCGGTGGGAGCGGGATCGGCGGTTGCTGGCGACCGCCGGAAAGGTACGGGCGCAACGGTTGACGGCGGCCTGGCTATCGGTGGGCATGGCGGAGAATCCGGCGGTGCCGACAGATAGCTGAGTGGGGCTGACCTGACCCGGAAATGGGGAGCGGGCCTCGGCGAAGGGGGGGAGTTAGCCGAGGCCCGCGTAAGGTCGGCCCGGGGGGGAGGGGCCGACGTGAATGATCCTACGCGATGTTCCGGGATTGTGTGTGCGTGGGGATCACCACTTTCCAAGATTTTTCGGGACGGCTCACCTGCGCCGGGCGCGGACACCGCCCAGGTAGCCGGACCAGTCGGTTGTCGGCCTGTTTGCCGATTCCGTGACTGTTGTCAAAAATGTTGTCGCGCAGTGATTTACGGCCGGGGCGTGAGCTCACTGAGCGGTCTGGACAAATGTGAAAACCATGCCGACCGGTTGCTGTGCGTCCGGAATCACTCCTGGGGTTCATCGACCGCACGTCAGATTCGGCCGGATTTGTCGCGTGTCGTTCGGGCACGGGCATGTCGTGCCCGCGGGACCCGAGTACCGGCCGGTCCCGAATCGGGTAGTGCGCTACGCGCGATCGGAGCGGGATCGGGCGGCAGGATCGAAACCGGTCGCATCCCGATCCGGCACCCCCGAGCACCGCCCGGAACGGGATGCGACCGTTTGTGTTCGATGGGGATTCGCGAGCATCGATCGTTGGTAAAGCCCAGGTCGACGAAAAATCACCGGAAATTGTCGGTGCACAGGGCAATACTGACTCCGGTAATGGTCACCTCGCCCGGAGCGAGCGAACCTCAGGAGAATCATGCCCGACGCAATCGTCGCCGAGGGGCTGGTCAAACGATACGGCCAGTTGGTCGCTCTCGACGGACTCGACCTAGCGGTGCCCGAGGGTACCGTCACCGCATTGCTCGGACCCAACGGTGCGGGCAAGACCACCACGGTCCGGGTGCTCACCACCCTGCTCATTCCAGATTCCGGCCGTGCGACCGTCGCGGGTATCGACGTGCTCCGCAATCCACAGGCTCTGCGCTCACGCATCGGTGCGTCCGGGCAATACGCAGCCGTCGACGAATATCTCACCGGATTCGAGAACCTGGAGATGGTCGGTCGGCTCTATCACATGGGCGTGCAACGCAGTAAGGAGCGCGCGCGGGAATTGCTGGAGCGCTTCCGACTGAGCGATGCCGCCGATCGACCGGTCAAGGGCTATTCGGGCGGCATGCGCCGACGGCTCGACCTGGCCGGCGCGCTGGTGGCCAATCCGCCGGTGCTCTTCCTCGACGAGCCGACCACCGGACTCGATCCGCGGGCGCGCCTCGACCTCTGGGATGTCATCGAGGAACTGGTGGCCGGTGGCACCACCCTCTTGCTCACCACGCAGTACATGGAGGAGGCCGACCGGCTGGCCGACGCCATCGCGGTGATCGACCACGGCAAGGTGATCGCCCGCGGCACCGCGGATGAACTCAAGACCCTGGTCGGCGGCGACCGCATAGAACTCACCGTCGACCACGCCGACAATCTCGTGACCGCCCAGGAGGCGCTGAAGGGCTTGGCGGACGGGGAGATCCATCTCGAACCCGGACTGCGCCGGATCACCGTTCCGGTCAGTGACGGATCGCAGGCGCTCGTCGATGCCATCGGCAGGCTGAGCACCCACAATGTGCAGATTCACGATGTCGGTCTGCGTCGTCCCTCGCTGGACGATGTCTTCCTCACGCTCACCGGTCACGAGGCCGAGGAGTTGATCAACGGCAATGGCGACAAGCCCGCGGATCGGCACGAAGCAACGGAAGGACGCAAGCGATGACCGCGGCGACTGCGGACACCAGAATCCGCATGCCGCTCGGCGAACGTCTGACCATCGTCTGCACCGACAGCTTGACTATCGCGAAGCGCAATGTCATCAAGATCAAGCGCGTACCCGACGTGCTGATCTTCTCGACGCTGTCGCCGATCATGTTCGTGCTGCTGTTCGCCTATATCTTCGGCTCGGCGATCGAGGTGCCCGGCATGTCGGGCGGTTACCGGGAGTTCCTGATCGCGGGCATCTTCGCGCAGTCGGTGGTGTTCGGCGCGACGTTCACCGGATTGGGCCTGGCCGAGGATATGCAGAAGGGCATTATCGATCGGTTCCGCTCGCTGCCGATGGCGCCGTCGGCCGTGCTGGTCGGGCGCACCATCAGCGATGTGGTGATCAATGTGGTCAGCCTGGTGGTGATGTCGCTGACCGGTTATGTCGTCGGCTGGCGGATTCGCGGATCACTGCTCGACGCGGTACTGGCCTATGTGCTGTTGCTGCTTTTCGCGTACGCGATCTCCTGGATCATGGCCGTGGTCGGCCTGCTGGTCCGCGCGCCCGAGGTGTTCAACAACGCCAGCTTCATGGTGATCTTCCCGCTGACATTCCTGGCCAATACCTTTGTGCCGCTCGAGAATCTGCCGACGGCGCTGCGGGTATTCGCCGAATGGAATCCGGTCTCGGCGGTCACCCAGGCGACCCGCGATCTGTTCGGCAACACCAGTCCGATGGCGCCGAAATCGGACGCCTGGTCCATGCAGCATCCAGTGGCGACCACGCTGGCTTGGGTGGCGATCATCCTGCTGGTGTTCATCCCGCTCGCGCTGCGGCAGTACAAGCGCACCGTCAGCCGCTGAGCGGGATCGCCAGCGGGGAGTCAGCGACCGTTGTCCGCGCCGGCGCCCGCCAAGGGGTTCGGCGCGGAACCGTTGCGGGAGTAGCCGATTCGCGGCGGCGCCGGCGCCGGTTCCGGCGGTTGTGGACGCTTGCTGCGAACCAACCAGGCCACGCCACCGGCCAGCGCGACGACGACTGCGGCGATCAGACGGTTACGAGAACGTGCGGAGGTGAGTAGGCGCCCCAGGGTCATTCGACAACTGTGGCACATACCTGAGCATCGCGCAGTAGTCCCAGATCACAGCCGCACCCGGCCCGGTGCGGCGAAGATTGCGAGGATCGTGGCACGATGGGCGGCGTGACCTCACCGAATCAGACCGCCGTGGCCACGTTGCATACCAACCACGGCGATATCAAGATCTCGCTCTTCGGTAACCACGCCCCGAAGACGGTGCGGAACTTCGTCGGCCTGGCCGACGGATCGGCACCGTACAAGACGGAGAACGCCAGCGGCGGCGCCTCCGGTCCGTTCTACGACGGCGTGAGCTTCCACCGGGTGATCGACGGGTTCATGATTCAAGGTGGTGACCCGACCGGCACCGGACGCGGTGGACCCGGCTACGAATTCGGCGACGAATTCCACCCGGAGCTGCGCTTCGATCGCGGCTACCTGCTGGCGATGGCCAATGCCGGACCGGGCACCAATGGTTCGCAGTTCTTCATCACCGTCGGTTCGCAGCCGCATCTGAACCGCAAGCACACCATCTTCGGGGAGGTCGTCGACCCCGATTCGCGCAAGGTCGTCGATGTCATCGCGACCACGCCGACCGATCGCAACGACCGTCCCAAGGAAGCCGTCACCATCTCCAAGATCACTATCGAATAATCCGATGAACGCTCAACCGCCCGCACCGACCTGCGTCCGCCACCCAAATCGTCCTACGGGCCTGGCCTGCACTCGGTGCGGGCGGCCAGCCTGTCCGGAGTGTCTGCGACCTGCGGCGGTCGGACAGCACTGTGTCGACTGTGTCCGTCAGGGACAGCGTGAGGTCCGGCCGGTGCGAACCGTCGCCGGTGCTCAGACCGCGCGGACCCCGATTCCGTATGTCACCTATGCGCTCATCGCGCTGAACACAATTGTCTTCGCGGTCACCGCGGGCCAATCGAAGAGTCTGGTGGAGAACACCGGGCATTCCGCGCTGTACATCGACTGGGTGCTCTATCCGCCCGCGGTCGCGCACGGTCAGTACGTGCGGCTGATCGGCTCCGGCTTTCTGCACTACGGTCCGATCCACCTGCTGCTCAATATGTTCGCGCTGTATGTGGTCGGCCGCAGTATCGAGCCGGTGCTGGGGCGGGTGCGCTATCTGGTGGTCTACCTGGTGTCGCTGCTCGGCGGCGCGGCCGCCGTGATGGTTTTCGCCAGGGACAGCCTCACCGCGGGTGCATCGTGTGCGGTCTACGGACTGTTCGGCGCGATCACGGTGATCCTGATCCGGGTGCGGCAGAATCCGAATCAGATGTTGATCCTCATCGGTATCAATGTCTTCATCAGCTTCTCGCTGCCCGGTATCTCATTGGCCGGACACCTCGGCGGACTCGCCGCGGGCACCCTTGCCGCACTCGGCATTCTGTTCCTGCCCGAGTGGTTGCGCGCGAAATCCCAAGAGAACGCACGGCTGATCGGCTGGGCAGCGGTTGCCGCCGTTGCCGTGGCGGCACTCGCCGTCATCGTCGCCGCGGCGATATCGCTGCGGTAGATGCTTCACGTGAAACGTTGCCGCCGCGCGTATTCGGCGCGCTGCTACTGCGCCAGTCCGTGTGCGACAAGGGTTTCGAAGACCTCGTCCGGACTGGTGCCGAGGTCCCAGCGACCGAAGATCAGCAGCCGTTCGTCGCCGTGGTGCTCGACGTCGATTTCGAGCATGGGATTCTTGCGGCCGAGGCGGCGATAGCCGACGACACGGGCCCGCATTATCTGATCGCGGGTGTATTCGGTCGGCCCGGTAAGCGTACGGACTACCAGTCGCGGCTGTGGATCGGCGGTGATGCTCAGGCGCGGGCGCTGTCGGAATCCGAGTGCGGCCAAGGCCAGCAGGCCGATCGCCGCCAATCCGATCAGCAGCCGACTCGGCCCGTCCTTGGCGAGGATGGCGGCACCGGCCAGCACCACACCACCGATGGTGACCGCGATGAGAGCGGCCATCGGCGTGGTCCAGGTGGTGCGTGGTTCGGGAAGCGGATCAGGCGAATCGGATTCGGGATCCACGTGTCACTTTCCCCAATCGTTCCTCGAGTTGTCCACACGGTTATCCACAGGTGTGCATGAATGACACGTCTGTAATCCTGGCGTTACTGAGCCAGGTCACCGCCACCGCATGGTCATGATCAGCCCGATGACCATCAGACCGAAGCCGATCAGGAAGTTCCACGCCCCGAGATCCGCCATCCAGGAGATCTTGTCGTTGGCCAAGTAGTAGACGAGCAACCAGACCAGCCCGGCCAGCATGAAGCCGAGCATGATCACGACGTACCAGACCGGGGACGGCCCAGCCTTCACCTTCACCGGCGTGCGGCTGGCGGGATTGATCGTGTAGTCGGTCTTCTTGCGGACCTTCGACTTGGGCATGTCGTCCTCGTGTTCGGCGTTCAGGTCGGGTACCGGCGGGCGGGATTCGGTTGAATTATGGCCGAGCTCGCGCACCACAGAACCCGATCCGGCGGGGGCCGAGACGGTCCGGGTGAGGGCTCAGGTCCCCGCCGGTCTGCCTCTAGGCTATCCCAACTGGTAATGCGGGCGACGGTCCGCCGGGTCGCCACGTAATCTCGTCAGCATGCGTGTACTGGTCGTCGACAACTACGACAGCTTCGTGTTCAACCTGGTGCAGTACCTCGGCCAGTTGGGTGCCGAGGCCGTGGTCTGGCGCAATGACGACCCGAAGTTGGCCGATCTGGACGCGGTCGTCACCGAATACGACGGCATTCTGATCAGTCCCGGACCTGGCACTCCGGACCGGGCGGGCGCGAGCATCGATCTGGTGCATGCGTGCGCCCGGCACAACATTCCGCTGCTCGGGGTGTGCCTGGGCCATCAGGCCATCGGAGAGGCGTTCGGCGGCACCGTGACTCGCGCGCCGGAGTTGCTGCACGGCAAGACCAGCTCGGTATTCCATCTCGGCACGGGCGTGCTGGCCGGTCTGCCCGACCCGTTCACCGCGACCAGATACCACTCGCTCACCGTCCTGGAGAACACCCTGCCCGCGGATATCGAGGTGATCGGACGCACCGAGTCCGGGATCGTGATGGCCATGCGGCATCGGACGCTGCCGATTCACGGCGTGCAGTTCCATCCCGAATCGGTGCTGACCCAAGGCGGGCACCGGATGTTGGCGAACTGGCTGGAGGTATGCGGCGAGCGTCCGTCCGAGGGGCTGGTGGAGATGCTGGAGGCGGAGGTCGCGGCACTGGTGACCCAGTGACGCGTCGGCCCTATGTCCTGCTGTCCGTCGCGGTCAGTGTCGACGGATATATCGACGATGCGAGTCCGGAGCGGCTGAAGCTGTCCAATGCCGCGGATTTCGATCGGGTGGATCAGGTGCGCGCGGAGTCCGACGCGATCCTGATCGGCGCGCAGACGCTGCGGCGCGACAATCCGCGGTTGCTGGTCGACAGTGCCGACCGGCGGGCCGTGCGTGTCGCGGCCGGAAAACCGGAGTACCCGTTGAAGATCGCCGTGAGCGCACGCGGTGATCTGGATCCCGAGCTGCGGTTCTGGCACCACGGCGGAGACAAACTCGTCTACACCACACACGCCGGTGCGGCGAAGCTCGGCGATCGGTTGGCGGGTCTGGCGGAGGTGGTCCCGCTCGGTGCCGATATCGACCTCGCAGCATTGCTCGACGATCTCGGCCGCCGCGGCATCGCCCGGCTCATGGTCGAGGGCGGCACACGCATCCATACGCAGTTCCTCGCGGCGGACCTGGCCGACGAATTGCAGATGGCGGTCGCGCCGATTGTCGTCGGACATGCCGCGGCACCGCGCTTTCTCGGCCCCGCGAGCTACCCGGTCCGCCGAATGCACCTGGCCGATATCACTCGGATCGGCGATATCGCATTACTGCGCTACCTGCCGCGCGAGTCCGAGGAACAAACCGATATCCGATTCATGCGCCGGGCAATCGAACTGGCGCGGTTGTGCCCGCCCAGCCCGACCGCATTCTCCGTCGGCGCGGTCATCGTGGCCGACGGCGTCGAGATCTCGACCGGCTACTCGCGCGAGACCGATGAGAAGGTCCATGCCGAGGAGTCCGCGCTCGACAAGCTCGACGCGGACGATCCTCGGCTGGCGCGAGCGACGATCTACAGCACCCTGGAACCGTGTTCCCAGCGCGCCACCGCGACCCGGCTGCCGTGCACCGACCGGATCCTGCGGGCCGGGATTGCGCGCGTCGTCATCGCCTGGCGGGAACCGACGACCTTCGTGACCAACTGCGTCGGGGTGGAGCAATTGCGGCAGCACGGCGTCGAGGTGATCGAGTTGGCGGGGCTGGCCGAGGAGGCGATGTCGATGAATCGCCACCTGGATCTTTCCTGATCGGCATCAGGCACTGCCGTAGTCCGCGGTGGCGATGGGCTGCTTCCTGCTCCACGGTTGGGTTTGGGATGAGCAGGCCCCGTCCTCGCGCCGAGCGGTCCGCCTTTGCGCGTATTCAGGCCCCTGACCTGGGTGCCGCCATCACGGCGGACCCAGGACGTAGGTGGTGATCGATACTGTTCCGTTCTTCCCGATCGCCGATCCGGCCGCGGGCTGCTGGCTGACCACCCGGCCGACGCTGTTGGTATCGAAGGTGCCCTGGGTGGTCTGGCTGATCTGTGCCGATGTGCCGGTCCAACCCGCCTGCCGCAGCTTGTCCACCGCCTGCGCCGTGGTCAGGCCGACCAGGCTCGGCATGACGATGTCGCCGCTGGAGACCTGCACGGTGACCGTCGACCCTTTGTCCGCGCTCGCGCCGCCCGCCGGGTTGGTCGAGAGCACCTCGCCCTTGGGCTTCGAGGACGGGACCTCCTGGATATTGATCTTGAAACCGGCGCTGTCCACCAGATTCGGCTGCGCGACGCTGATGTCCTGACCGACCACATTCGGTACCCGGATCTGCTCCGGTCCGGAGCCGAGAATCACGACGATGGCCCGGTCGACATCGACGCGCGAGCCCGCCGAGGGGTCGGTGCCGATCACCTTGTCCGTCTCCTGCGCACTCGACGGCTTGCGCTGCACGTTCGGGTCCATCCGCAAGCCACTTGCGTTCAGCTGCTGCTCTGCCTGCTCCTGGGTCATGCCGTCGAGTCGAGGAATCTGCACCTGCGCCGGTCCGGAGGAGACCTGCACGGTGATCGTGCTGCCCTTGTCGACCCGGGAGCCGCCGAGCGGCTGGGTGGAGATGACATTGCCCGTGGCGACCTTGTTATCCGGCTTCTGCTGGATTGCCACCGTGAAGCCGAGCTTCTGCAGCGAGTCCTGGGCCTGTTGCGCGGATTTATTCGAAAGGTCGGGTATGGCGACCTGATCCGGGCGCGCGCCCGGTCCGATCAATACCCAGAACAGGGCGAACGCGACGATGACCGCCGCGGCGGCGCCGAGCGCGATATAGAGATTACGACGCGGACTCGCCGGTTCGGCGGGCTCTTGCTCGGCGGTGTCGTCATTGCGTTCGACGGTGCGGAAGCTGCGCGGCGCAGGCTCGTTCGAGCCGAGGATGGTGGTGCGGTCCTCGTCGGTCATCACCATCGGCGCGCTCGGCTTCTGGCCGCCGAGCACCCGGATCAGATCGGCACGCATCTCGGCGGCCGACTGGTACCGGTTGGCCGGATTCTTGCTCATCGCCTTGAGCACGACGGAATCCAGCTCGCGCGGCACTCCGTTGTGGACATGCGATGGCAGCCGCGGATCCTCCCGGACGTGCTGGTAGGCAACGGCGATCGGCGAGTCACCGGTGAAAGGCGGCTCGCCGGTGAGGATTTCGAACAGCACACAGCCGACGGAATAGACATCCGAGCGGGCGTCGACGGTCTCACCGCGCGCCTGCTCAGGCGAAAGATATTGCGCGGTACCGATAACAGCCGCGGTCTGGGTCATCGGGTTGGAGCTGTCGGCGATCGCGCGCGCGATGCCGAAGTCCATCACCTTCACCGCACCCGCCCGGTTGATCATGATGTTCGCGGGCTTCATATCGCGGTGCACGATTCCGGCCTTATGGCTGAAATCGAGTGCGGCGCAGACGTCGGCGACGACCTCCATGGCCCGGCGCGGCGGTATCGGACCCTTACCGCGCACGATGTCACGCAGCGTGTCACCGTCCACGTACTCCATCACGATGTACGGCAGCGGGCCGCCGTCCACCTCCGCCTCGCCGGTGTCGTAGACCGCGACGATGGCCGGATGGTTCAGTGCGGCGGCGTTCTGCGCCTCGCGCTTGAAGCGCAGGTAGAACGTAGGGTCGCGGGCCAGGTCGGCACGCAGCACCTTGATCGCGACGTCCCGGCTGAGCCGTAGATCGCGCGCCTTGTGGACTTCGGACATGCCGCCGAACCCGATGATCTCACCCAGCTCGTAGCGGGAGGAGAGATTCTTCGGGGTCGTCATGGTTGTCCTTGCGGAGTAGCAGCGCCTGGAGTGGCCGAGGGTCCTCGGGCACCGGGACTATCCGGAAATGGTAAATCGAGCGTAGGGAACCACGAGCCTCTTGTGGTGGTGGACGGACTCGTCGTCTTCGACGACTTCGTCGTACTCGGCGCTGTGGTACTCGGCGTTGTGGTCGGCGGCTGCGTTGTCGTCGTCGGTTCCTGGGTCGGCGGCGGTGGCGGGGCCGGTCTGGTCGTGGTGACGACGGTCGTCGGCGCCTCGGTTGTGGTCGGCGGCAGCGTGGTGACCGGCGGCGGCGCGACCTTCGTGGTGGTGGTGACCGGGCGCACGGTATCCGGATTGGTGTCGCCGCCGAAGAGCAGCCACAAGACGAGTCCGACGAGCAGCACCGCGCCGACGGCCACGGCCGCGCCGACCTTCTGGCCGGTGGTGAACTTCGAGGTCTCCGGACCGGGCCCGGGGTTGGCGCGGGTGGCGCCGGAACTCATCACCGTTCTGGGCGCACCTGCGGGCGTCTGTCTGGTCGAAGCAGCGCCGCCGACACCCATCGGCGAGGCCGGGGTGTTGTACCGGACCGTCGGGCCATCGTGGTCATGCGACGGCAGAATCACGGTCGGGCCGGGCGGCAGCACCCGGGTCGCACCGGTTGCCGTCGGTCCTGCGGTGGTGACTGGTGGGGGTGGGCGGCGTCCGGCGCGCACGGCGGCGACGGCATCGGCGAATTCGCCGCCGCTGGCGTAGCGCAGGGCTGGATCCTTACCCATGGTGATCTCGATCAGCTCGCGCACATTCGGCGGCAGATCGGACGGCATCGGCGGCGGGGCCTCGCGCACATGTTTCATCGCGACGGTGATCGCGCCGTCGCCGCTGAACGGCCGCTGCCCGGCCAATGCCTCGTAGCCGACCACACCGAGTGCGTACACATCACTGGCCGCGGTCGCGTCCTCGCCGACCGCCTGCTCGGGCGCGATGTACTGGGCGGTGCCCATCACCATGCCGGTCTTGGTGACCGGGGAGGCGTCTACGGCCTTGGCGATGCCGAAGTCGGTGATCTTCACCTGACCGGTCGGCGTGACGAGGATATTGCCCGGTTTGACGTCACGGTGCACGACGCCGGCGGCGTGCGCGACCTCGAGTGCGCGACCGGTCTGCTCCAGCATGTCCAGACCCTGGGCCACCGAAAGCCGCCCGAGCCGGTTCAGCACCGTATTGAGCGGTTCGCCCTGCACCAATTCCATGACCAGATAGGCGGTTTCCCCGCCGCTGGGATCCATGGTCTCGCCGTAGTCGTAGATTCCTGCGATACCCGGGTGATTCAGCTGGGCCGTGGTCTTGGCCTCACTGCGGAACCGGTGCCGGAAGGTCGGGTCGGCCGAGAACTCCGACTTGAGCACCTTCACCGCGACCCGGCGGTCCAGTCGGGTGTCGAGCGCCTCCCAGACCTGCCCCATACCGCCCGTGGCGATCAGGCGTTGCAGGCGATATCGGTCGGCGATCATCGCACCGTTGTTCAGCATCCCGGCCCCCGGTCATCCACTCGCACGTTCATATCTCTCAGCGCCCTCGCAAACCGGCGTCCAACACCGCGCGGGCAATCGGCGCGGCCACCGAGCCACCTGTGGCGGCCAACGCCCGGTCGCCGCCGTTCTCCACGATCACCGCGATGGCGATCTTGGGGTTCTGCGCGGGCGCGAAGGCGATGTACCAGGCGTGTGGTGGCGTATTGCGCGGATTGCTTCCGTGTTCGGCGGTTCCGGTCTTAGAGGCGATTTGATACCGGGTCTGGCCGTGTCCGACGGTGTTGTCCTCCGACGCGATCATCAGGTTGGTCAGCGTCGACGCTACCTGGGCGCTGACAGCTTGGCCGACCGAGACCGGTTTATTTTTCGAGAGCTCGCTCAGATCGGGTCCCTGCAGTTGGTCGACCAGGTACGGCTCCATGCGGACGCCGCCGTTGGCGACGGTCGCGGCGATGACCGCGTTGTCCAGTGGGGTGAGCGCTACATCGCGCTGGCCGATGCTGCTCTGGGCCAGTGCGGCATTGTCCGGAATCGTGCCAACGGTGCTCTCCGCCACCGGAATCGGGATGCCGCGGTGCGCACCGATGCCGAATGCGGCGGCCTCGTCCTTGAGGTTGGACGAGCCGACCTTGAGACCGAGTTCGACGAATGCGGTATTGCAGGATCTGCGGAACGCCTCGGTGAGCGTTGCGGTGGGGCCGCTGCCGCAAGTGGTGCCGTTGTAGTTTTCCAGCGTCGTGTTCGTCCCCGGCAACGTGATGTTCGGCGCGGCGGTGAACTGGTCGTCCGGGGTTGCGGTGCCGTTGGCCAACGCGGCGGCGGTGACGACCACCTTGAAGGTGGAGCCCGGCGGATAGGTCTGCGACACAGCACGATTCAACATGGGTTGGCGCTGGTCCGCACTCAGCTCTTCCCAAGACTTGGTGCCCTGGGCGCCATCGTGCCCGGACAACAGGTTCGGGTCGTAGCTGGGGGTGGACACCATGGTGAGAATCTTGCCCGTACTCGGCTCGATCGCCACCACGGAACCGGTGTAGCCCTTGGCGGTCAGCTGTTCGTAGGCGACCTGCTGCATCATCGGATCCAGCGTGGTGAGCACATTGCCGCCGCGCGGATCACGACCGGAGATCATATCGATCAGGCGGCGTCCGAACAGCGAATTGTCCGAACCGTTGAGCACCGTATCCTCGGCGCGCTCCAGCCCGGTGCTGCCGTACTGCATCGAGTAGAAGCCGGTGGCCGGTGCGTACGCCTCGGGATCGGTGGGGTAGGTGCGCAGGTATTTGTAGCGGTCGTCGGTGGCGACCGAACTGGCCAGCACGGTGCCGCCCGCGGAGATCTGTCCGCGCTGGCGGGCGTATTCGTCGAGCAGCACGCGTGAGTTGCGTGGATCGGTGCGGTAGTCGTCGGCCTTGATCACCTGCACATAGGTGGCGTTGAGCAGCAGGGCGACGATCATGAGCATCACCGCGACCGCGACCCGTCGTAGCGGCGTGTTCATTCCTGCGGCCTCGCTTCCGGTTTGCGCAGAAGCTCCGTGGTCGCATCCGAGATCGGGGCCACCGGATCCTTCTTGCGCACCGGCGCCGGGGCACGTGCCGCATCGGAGACCTTGATCAGCAATGCCAGCAGCCCGTAGTTGGCCAGCAGCGACGAACCACCGTAGGACATGAACGGGGTGGTGAGACCGGTCAGCGGAATCAGTTTGGTGACACCGCCGACCACCACGAAAAGCTGGATCGCGATGGTGAACGACAACCCGGCGGCCAGCAGCTTGCCGAAGCTGTCGCGCACGGCGAGCGCGGTCCGCAGGCCGCGCACCACGAACACCAGGAACAGCAGCAGCACCGCGGCCAGCCCGAACAGGCCGAGTTCCTCGCCGATGGTGGTGATGATGAAGTCGGTTTTGGCGAAGGGCACCTGCGAGGGCCGTCCGCTGCCGAGGCCGGTGCCCGCCAATCCGCCGGTGGCCAGGCCGAACAGCGACTGCGAGATCTGGTAGCCGGTGTTGTTGTAATCCGCGAACGGGTGCAGCCAGGTCTGCGTGCGCACCCGGACATGGCTGAAGGCATGGTAGGCGAAGAAGAATCCGATGGTCAGCAGCGCGCCGCCGATGACGAGCCAGCCGACCCGCTCGGTCGCGATGTAGAGCATCACCAGCACCGTGCTGAAGATCAACAGCGAAGTGCCGAGGTCCTTTTCGAAGACCAGCACGCCGATGCAGACGATCCAGACCACCAGAATCGGGCCGAGGTCGCGGGCGCGCGGGAACTCCATGCCGAGGAAATGCCGACCGGCCGCGGTGAACAGATCGCGCTTGGCGACCAGCACCGAGGCGAAGAAGATGATCAGCAGAATCTTCGCGAATTCACCCGGCTGCACACTCAATCCGGGCAGCCTGATCCAGATCTTGGAGCCGTTGGTCTCCGAATACGCCCCGGGCAGCAGTGCCGGAATCGCCAGCGCGACAAGGCCTGTCAGGCCTAGGGTGTAGCTGTATTTGGCCAGCGTGCGGTAATCGCTCAGCACGACCAGGAGCGCGATGAAGATGATCATCCCCAGACCCGTCCACAGGATCTGTTGATTGGCGTCGGGGGACGGGATCGGCCACGAGTTGTAAGCGGCGGTCTGCGCGTCGGCGAGATCGAGCCGATGGATCAGCACCAGGCCGAGTCCGTTGAGTAGCGCGGCGATCGGTAACAGCAGCGGGTCGGCGAACGGTGCGAAGCGGCGCACCGCGAGATGCGCGACCGCGAACAGGGCCAGATAGGCGAGACCGTACTTGGCGATATCCCAGGTGACCGATTGTTCCTGACTCGCCTCGACCAGAAACAGCGAAACGGTGACGATGCCCGTCGCACCGGCGAGCAATACGAGTTCGGCATTGCGCTTCGTCGACGGTGGCGGCGCTGGCGCGAATCCGCCGGGTGGACTGGGAAAGGCCCCAGCGGACGGCGGTGCCGGAGCGGACATCAGTCCGTCACCCGGCAAGGCTCCCCCGCCGTCTGGGGGTTCGGCGACGTCGTCGCCGTCGGGGTCTTGGCGTCGGGGCTCTTGGTCTCACTCGGCTGCGGTTCGGGCGCGGGCGGCCGGTTCTCGGTGGTCGGCGCGACCGTCGTCGGCGCGGGGACCCCGGGCTGCGTCGGCGCCTCGCTCGGCGGCACGACGCCGGGCTGCGGCACCGATTCCTTAGTCGGGCAGACGGGCAGCAGCTCGTTGCGCGCCAGCATCTGCATCTGCTTGCGCGCCTCGTCCAGCGAACCCGGCGGCAGCCCCTTGTCCACCTGGTCGTGTCCGGTCTGCTTGAGATCGGAAACCTTGAGCGCCTTGCACTTCGGCGGCAGCGTCTCGCCCGGCTGCTTCAGGGTGAGGGCGCCGGTCGGGTCGACACAGCCGAGCGTCTCGACCTCGTGGATCGAATAACCCAGCACCGAACCCGGCAGCCCGCGCATGATGACGACCTTGTCGTTATCCGCGCCGACGTAGTAGTTGCTGCGAATCATGTTGTAGCCGACCAGCAATCCGACCGCCGCGGCCAGCACCAGGGCGACCGCGAGCAGGATCCAGCGCAACTTGTGCGATTTGCTCTGCGGCGGCGT
>NZ_BDBY01000199.1 GCF_001613225.1 Nocardia pseudovaccinii NBRC 100343 | reverse complement strand
TCGCAGCGGCCCGACCGGCGGCGGTATTCGGCGGCGGGCTGTCCTCGTCCTGACCCGAGGCCGCGCCCGCGACGATCGGGTGGCTCTGCCCGTAGTCCAGATCGATGACATCGGCGACGACCACGGTGACGTTGTCCGGGCCGCCGCTGCGCAAGGCGAGTTCGATGAGACGATCGGCGCACTCGTCGGTGCTGCCCTCGCGCATGGTGTTGGCGATGGTCTCATCACTGACCACATCGGAGAGTCCGTCGGAGCACAGCAGATAGCGATCGCCAGCCCTGGCCTCGCGCATGATCAGCGTCGGCTCGATCTCGTTGCCGGTGAGGGCGCGCATGATCAGCGAGCGCTGCGGATGGGTATGCGCCTGCTCGGGCGTGATCCGGCCCTCGTCGACCAGCGACTGGACGAAGGTGTCGTCCCGGGTGATCTGCGCCAGCTCGCCGCCGCGCAGCAGATATGCGCGCGAGTCGCCGATGTGGACCAGGCCGAGTTTCTTGCCCGCGAACAGGATTGCGGTGAGCGTGGTGCCCATGCCGTCGAGTTCGGGCTCTTCCTCGACGTGATCGGCAATGGCGCCATTGCCCTCGTGGACGGCGGTATTGAGCTTGCCGAGCAGATCGTCGCCGGGCTCGTCGTCGTCGAGATGGGCCAGCGCGGCGATCATCAACTGCGATGCCACCTCGCCTGCGGCGTGGCCGCCCATACCGTCGGCTAGTGCGAGCAGCCGTGCGCCCGCGTAGACGGAGTCCTCGTTGTTGCCTCGGACAAGACCGCGGTCGCTGCGCGCTGCGTAGCGGAGAACAAGTGTCACGATCGCAGCTCGATCACTGTTTTGCCGACACGGACGGGGGTTCCGAGTGGAACTCGGACTGCGGTGGTGACTTTCGCACGGTCGAGGTAGGTGCCGTTCGTCGAGCCGAGGTCTTCGACGTACCAGTCGTCACCACGCGGTGAGAGCCGCGCATGTCTGGTGGAGGCGTAATCATCGGTGAGTACCAGCGTTGAGTCGTCCGCACGTCCGATCAGCACCGGTTGGGTGCCGAGCGAGATGCGAGTGCCGGCGAGTGAACCTTGAGTCACCACAAGAAATTTGGCGCCCTTCTGGCCTCGGCTGAAAGACGGCAGCACCGCGGAACCGCGTGCGGCCCTGGGCTGGATCCGGATGCCGGATGCCGCGTAGATGTCGCTGCGCAGGGTGCGCAATACCGCCCACACGAATAACCACAACAGCAGCAGGAACCCCGCACGGGTCAATTGCAGGATCAGTCCCTGCACGGCGCTCCACCTCCTGTTCGACCGTGTACGTCGGTGCCGTAGGTGCGAGTTCGCCCCCACCGGCCTGCTGGTTTCGCGAGCCCCGGTCCTGGCGACGCGCGTGTGTTGGCAGCATCATAGGGCCGTGGGTCGAGTTCGATCACGATACGGCCGCAGAATCCCTGTACGCCATGTCGTGACCTGCACCGCGAGCTTACGGGATCAGACGATACGGATCAGGATCTCGGAGTGCCCGGCGCGGATAACGTCGCCATCGGCCAACTGCCAGTCCTGAACCGGGGAGCCGTTGACGAGCGTGCCGTTGGTCGAACCCAGATCCGAGAGCATCGCGGTCTGCCCGTCCCAGCGAACTTCGATGTGCCTGCGCGAAACTCCGGTATCCGGCAGCCGGAAGTGCGCGTCCTGACCGCGGCCGATGATGTTGCTGCCCTCGCGGAGCTGGTAGGTGCGGCCGCTGCCGTCGTCGAGCTGCAGCGTCGCGGAGTAGCCCGAACCGGCTTGTGCGCCACCGCCATACGCGGGCGCGGGGGCCTGGTAGCCGCCGCCCTGGGCGCCGTAGCCGGGCTGTTGCGAGTAGGCCTGGCCGTAGCCGCCCTGCTCCTCGGGCGCGGCGTAGCCCTGCTCGCCGTAACCCGGTTCCGCGTAGCCTTGTTCGCCGTAGCCGGACTGCGCGTAGCCCTGCTGGCCGTAGCCCGGCTGCTGACCGTAACCGCCCTGGTCGGCATAGCCCTGCTCGCCATAGCCGGACTGTCCGTAGCCCTGCTGTCCGTAGCCCTGTTCGCCGTAGCCCTGCTGCCCGTAACCGGGCTCCTGGTAGCCCTGCTGGCCGTAGTCCTGGTCGGCGTAGCCACCCTGCTGCTGGCCGTAGCCGCCGCGCTCGCCGTAGCCCTGCTGTCCGTAACCGGGCTCCTGGTAGGCCTGCTGGCCGTAGCCCTGGCCACCCTGCTGGTAGTCGTAGCCGTTCTGATAGTCGCCGTAACCCTGCTGCGAGTCCGGCGCCTGGTAGTCGGAGCCACCGCCGTAGGGCGCGCCGCCCCGGCCGTAGTCGTCGCGGTACGCACCGTTCGGCGGCCCGGGCCGCCCCGCAGGCGGCGGTGCGTACCCGCGGTTGCGTGGATCGGACTCCGCGGGCTCACGGCTTGGGTCGTAGCCTGAGTTCTGCGTCATGGGGCCAGCTCCTGGTTGCGGGTGTGCAGGTCGTTGTGGCGTGGGTTCGGGGCTGCGAGCCGCGGTGGCTCTGCGGCCGATGTCGGGATCGACCCGACCGCTGGCCCTGAACTGTCCGGTGTGCAGCGTAGGTGATGCCTCGAATGCCACGTGTACTTCGCCGTAGGTCTGCCAGCCTTGCTCGCGGATGTAGTCCTGAAGGTGTTTGGCGAACGCGCGGGTGGTGAGGTCGTGGTCGGCGTCGAGTTGTTGGTGATCAGAGGTGTTGATGGTGATCACATAACTGTTGGGCGCCAACAGATGTCCGCCACCCAGATCCTGGATATTGTCGGCGGCTTCTTGCTTGAGTGCCGCTTCCACCTCCTGGGGAACGACACTGCCCCCGAAGGCTCTGGCGAACACGTCACCGACGGCGCCTTGCAGGCGACGCTCGAATCGAGAAACGATGCCCATCTCGGCCTCCCTTCGGTGCGTGTCTGTTTATTCATAACAACGACACGCGGATATGGCGTGTCGCGTATCGACCACGTTCATTGCATGATATCCACGATCGTCCACACCTGTAACTCCCGGAAGCCAGCCTGGGTTCCCGCGCCTGTCCGGACCGCACTCGAGTGCCGTCAACAGGCGATTTCGTGTCTCGCCGACCTGCGTGATACTGTCTCCCAGTCGCTCGGGCGAGTGGCGGAATGGCAGACGCGCTGGCTTCAGGTGCCAGTGTCCTTCGGGACGTGGGGGTTCAAGTCCCCCTTCGCCCACAGATATGCGGAAAGCCGCAGATCAGAGAATTTTCTCGGGTCTGCGGCTTTTTGTCGTCTGCTGGGTTTTTCCTTGTGCGTCAGCGGGTTTGGTGAGTGCGGCCGGGTGTGGTGGTCGGGCGGCCGATCCGTACCTCCGTGTCGGCGTGTCGGTCGAAACCGAGTGGGTATGCGATCGGTGTGGCCGAGTGGTCCCACTCGATCGAGCGGCGCTAGGAGGTTGTCGTGACCGGTGACATGCAACAGGCCAAGCGCCCGGTCAGCGCGATGCTGGCCGGTCCGTACGGGCATCCGTTCCATCCGATCCTCGTAACGGTGCCGATCGGGGCATGGGTGGCGAGCTTGGTATTCGATATCGCCTCGCATATCGCGGGCGACCCGCAGTCACTCGCCCGCGGCTCGGCATGGCTCATCGCGGTCGGTGTGCTCGGCGCGCTGGTCGCGGCCGTGGTCGGTCTGCTGGATCTGCTGGCGATCCCGACCGGCACCTCGGCGTTTCGCACCGGCCTTGTGCACATGAGCCTGAATCTGATCGTGACGGCCGCCTTCGCCATCGACTTCTGGTGGCGGCAGTCCGGTGACGGACCGGATGGCGCCGTGCCGATGGGCCAGTTGGTGTTGTCGATCATCGCCCTCGCGGTGCTGGGCGTCTCGGGTTATCTCGGCGGCAAGCTCGCCTACCACTACGGCGTCCGGGTGGCCGACGAGACCACTCAGGCCTCCGGGTACCGACATTGAGTTCCCGTATCAGGGTTCGTGTCGTCGGTGCTTGCGATGGCTGGTGTCGCACAACGGGTAGTGCGACGAACGGCGGCACAGACACAGCGCGACGACGACTCGGTCGCAGTGAATGGTCCGTCCGTCCGGGGTGACGACTTCGACCGGCCCTTCGATGAGGGCGGGGCCATCGGTCGTGAGCCGGATCCGCCGGGGTTCACGGTCGGGGTTTGTCGGCACGGATCACCACCAGATCTTCTCGGTTCTGGCCGGGCTCGATCAGGCCGGTCGAGGTCAGCCACGGGGTCAGTTCGCGCATGACGGGACCGAACGGCACCGACGAGCGCGCCACGACGGCGGCCTCGAGTCCGCCCTCGCGGAGTTGGGCAACGGTCGTATCGGGATGGCACAGGCACGAATGCACGGTCAGCGCGACGCCGCCGGATTCGAGCAGGTGCGGCATCATCGCGCACAGGCGATCCAAAAAGGCCCTGCCCTTTTCTCCCGCGTTCCAGGCCCTGGCTGCGCCGCGATCGGGAGCGCTACGAGGAGCGGGAACGTAGGGCGGGTTGGCGAGGACGAGATCGAAGCGATCGGTTCCGAGTATCGCCTCGAAATCGCCGTGCAGGGCTCGGACGGTCAGGCCGCGCAGTCGGCAGTTCAACCATGCGGTGGCCACCGCGCGGCGGGAAACGTCGACCGCGGTGATGGTGCGGGCACCATGGTGGGCGGCGGCGACGGCGAGCGCCCCGGTGCCGGTGCCGATATCCAGTACGCGACCGCCGTGCGGGATACGCGCCTGCGACAGTGCGCGTATGAGCAACCGCGTGTCGTGCTGGACTCGATAGACGCCGGGAGCGCGGACCAACATCATATTCTCCGGATTATCCGTTCGGACCGTCCTAAACATCGGCGCCGGGCAGCAGGGAGCTGCGTCCGGCACGCCAGGCTTCGAAGATATGGTCGGCGAAGCGGTCCTCCAACATATTTGTGACTTGAATGCCCAGGACCATGGACTTCGCCAGCGCGGGCTCGTGCGCGATCAGGTCACCGATCACATCTGCGCGCATCAATTGTTCGTGTACCGCATCGGCTTCCACGTGTTCCTGGTAGAACCGCACGCAGGCCGGGTCCGCTTCGAGTCGTCGCAGGGCGTCGACCAGGCGTGACGACGCCGGTGACGAGCTGATTTCGACAGTCGCGAAATGTCCGACCAGCGCACCGCGCAGCGACCGATGTAAGCCGAACAGCGACATCATGTTCACCAGGGAAAGCATCGGTTCCGGGACAGCATCCAGGTAATGCAGATATTCGGCATCGAGGCCCGCGCCCGCCATCAGATCGGCGAAAAGTCGCGCGTGGATGCGTTCACCGCGACCGCCGCCGAATTCGTCGAATTCCACCGCGACCAAAGCAGCTTTGGCCTGTCCGCGCAGGCGCGGGATCACCCAGGCGTAGGGGTCGGCCTCTTTATGGTGATAGATCGACCGGTGCACGAAATACTCCCGCATTTGCCACCATTGGCCCTCGTCTCGGAGGAATCGGGACGGACCGGTGGATTCGATCGGGGTCACCAGAAGTGCGTCTAGCTCCGATTCGAGATCATCGCCTCCCGATACCTCCGTACGCATAGCGTCCAGGAATACGGTCTCCATGGCGGCTCGCAGGGCCAGCAATCCGGGATCCCATTCCCATTCCGGGTCCACCGCCGCGAATCCGTGATAGTGCAGCTCATAGCAGGTGTGCAGCGCAAGCTGCAGATCCTCGCTGTACGGGTCGAGCGATCGGGCCTTCGGCACGGGTTTGCCAGGTATTCCGCGCAGCAGCCCTACCACCGCCTCGGACAGGGCGCCGCGTGGGCGTGGCAGGGGGCGAGGTCGGATACCCGTGGGGACCGTCATACCTCCTCATACTGCCCGTGACCTCAGCCGATATCCAGCAGTGTCCGGGGTGACGACCGTGCTAGGCGAACCGCCATGCCGTTACCGCAGCAATAGCCGATCGCGCGTAGGCAAATGCCAAGGGTTTGCCGTGATCGGGCACCGTGATGACTCGTAGCCCGCTAGAAAATCGAATGACAGCTTGTCCGGGCGGTCTTTAGTATCGGTCGGGTGCACCGACTGTTCCTGATCGTCCCGCCACCGGCCTCCTGAGCGAGGTGCGGGACCGCGCGTCCTATCCGGCAGGTGAATTCGGTTGTGCACCTCGCTTCCGCGACCCCAATCCATTTCTGTCGCAGGAGCGCGAATGTCCACTGCTATATCCACGGCCAGCCGATTCGGGTTGGTCTGCCTTGTCGGCGCCGGACTGTCGGCGGGGACCGGCGGGCTACTCGGCATCATGCTGCTTCGTGCGACCGGTCTTTCGCCGGTATCCGTCGCCGCCTGCCGCCTCGCCGTCGGCGGGCTGTTGCTGATCGCTCTGCTGACCGTGACGCGGCGGCCGTTGCCGCGGGACACCTCGGCCTGGCGCAGGATCGGTGTGGTCGCGGTCCTTGTCGCGATCATTCAGGCGAGCTACTTCGGTTCGGTCGCGGCCTCGTCGGTGAGCCTGGCGACGCTGGTCACCCTCGGAATGTCACCGGTGGTCGTCTCGCTGCTGGAACATCTGACCGGCAGGCGGTTCCTCGATCGTCGGCGCGTGGCGACGATCGGAATCGCGGTGTTCGGGGTGATCCTGTTGGTCGGCGCGCCCGCCGATGACGCGGCATCCGGCGGGATATTCGCCGGTGCCGCAATGGCATTGGTATCCGCCTGCGCCTTCGCGACCCTCACCCTGATCAGCGCCCGTCCGGTGCCCGGCCTCGACGTGATCACCACAACGGGTTTCGCCGTCACCGGCGGTGCCGTGCTGCTGACGCCGCTCGCGGCGATATCCGGACTCACCTTCCACCCGACGCCACGCAGCGTTGTCCTGGTGATCGTGTTCGGGCTGATATCCACCGCCGTGGCATACACGCTGTACCTGCGCGGCCTCTCCGAAGTCGGTGCGGGCACAGCCGCGGTGCTGGCCCTGCTCGAACCGCTGACCAGCACGATCTTGGCCGCCGCAATTCTCGGTGAGCGGCTGACCCCAACCGGTCTGGTCGGCGCGGCATTACTGACCGCCGCCCTCGTCCACACCAGCCTTCAGCCGGTGCGATCATCCGACAGGTGACCGCGCAGTGCGATCCTGGCCGCTTCGTCGACGACGGCGGAGACCGATTCCGGCGCAGCACCATGTGCGGCAACCGAATTCAGTACGGCATCGACCGCTCCGACCAATGCGCCGGTGAGTGCCGCCGCCTGCACGGTGTCGATGTCATCCGGATATGCCGTTCGCAGGGCAACCGCGAGTTGTTGTTGCAGAGCGGCATTGCGTAGCAGCGCGCCCGCGCGCAGGGCCGGGACCTCGGCGATCAAGCGGGCTCGTACCCGGGTGAGTTCATGGTCGAGTGGGAAGCTCCACGCCGCCGCGCCGCTGAGCTGCCCGAGGACCCGCAGGAGCAGGTCGGCGGGGCGATCGTGCGGCGCACGGATGTCGAACGCCTCCCGCAGCAGTCCTTCGTACAGATCGTCGTCGGCGAAGATCACCTCATCCTTGGCCGTGAAGTAGTTGAAGAACGTCGCATAGGACACGTTGGCGGCCGCGGCGATCTCCGCCACCGTCGTGTGGTCGTAGCCCTTCGTGCTGAACAGCCGCAGTGCGGCCTCGACCAGCGCCTGCTTGGTGCGGCGTTTCTTCTGTTCCCGCAGTCCGAGAGGCTCGCTCACAGTGACGATTGTTACACAGAATACAAACTTAGACAGTATCTAAGTTTCTGTTAGCGTGGCCGCATGACGGAGCGAACACAGTGCGTTGTCGCCGGTGGTGGCCCGGCCGGAATGATGTTGGGCCTACTGCTGGCTCGCGCCGGTGTCGAGGTGACGGTGCTGGAGAAGCATCGTGATTTCCTGCGGGACTTCCGGGGTGACACGGTGCATCCGTCGACCTTGCGATTGCTCGATGAACTCGGACTCGGTGCCCGTTTCGCTCGGCTGCGCGCCGAGCGGCTCGAGCAGATGCGCATCCAGATCGGCAGCACCACGACCGTACTGGCCGATTTCCGCCGAATCCCGGGGCGGCACAAGTACATCGCCATGGTTCCCCAATGGGACTTCCTGGATTTGCTCGCCACCGCCGCGGCCGAAGAACCGTCGTTCACGCTGCGCATGGACAGCACTGTTACCGGGTTGCGTCGCAACGGCTCGGGACGCGTGACCGGGGTGTACTACCGCGACGCCGATGGCGCGGACTGCGAACTCGCTGCCGAACTGACCGTCGGTTGCGACGGCCGATGGTCGGCCGTACGCCGCGAGGCCGGACTGGCTGTGGTCGACTTCGCTATCCCGATGGACGTGTGGCAGGTACGAATTCCCAAGCACGACAATGCCCGCACCGGTGAAGTGTTCGGCCGGTTCGGCGACGGGCAGGTCGCGGTCACCATGGACCGCGGTGATTATTTCCAGACGTCATATCTGATCGAGAAGGGTGCCGATGAGCGGCTGCGTGCGCGGGATATCGCGGAATTCCGAATCCGACTGGCCGAGATGTTCGGCTGGCCGGAGCAGCAGGTGGCAACGGTGCGGTCCTGGGACGAGGTGAAACTGCTTCGCGCCGAGATGAATCGGCTGCGCCGCTGGTACGGCGACGGCGTGCTGTGTATCGGCGACGCGGCCCACACGATGTCGCCGGTCGGTGGCGTCGGCGTCAATCTGGCCGTCCAGGATGCCGTCGCCACCGCACGCATCCTTGCCGAACCGCTGCGGCGCGGACAGTTGACCACCCGCGATCTCGCGCGGGTCCAACGCCGCAGATCACTGCCGACCATTGTGGCGCAACGGTCCCAACGCGGCGAACACGACCTGCTGCTGCGTCCCGCCCTGGCCGGGACCCTCGACGAGCGCCGCCTCCCGATGCCGTTGCGAGCATTGCGGCGCATCCCGGCGTTGCGCGGCCTCACCGCCTACCTCGGCGGCATCGGCCTCCGTCCTGAACACGCCCCGTCATTCGCCTACCGGGCGCCGAACCTCGACTCCGTAGAACAGTCGTAGTCAGTGATCGCGCGCCGGGGCCCTGAGCTCGACAGCGCCGTTGGCGAGGACGGTGGCGAGTTGGTGCCAGCGGCGGTGGCGATGGCGGAACATCAGGTGGACGAAAATGCGGGTCGGGGCGCCGCGCAGACCGGACTCGATTTCGATTTCGTCGGTGTAGCGGCAGCTGGATTCGGTGATCGGCTCGAAGGTGAGGCGGTGGTTCCAGGTGCGGACGGGACCGCCCCATTCGTTGGTGTAGATCTCGCGGGCATCGAGCCGCATCAGACGCAGGTGATGACGCCAGGAGGGGATGATGCCGAACCACCAGAGGCGGGCGGAACCCTGGGCGCCCGGTTCGACGTGGTCCGGGATTTGCAGTTGTGGCACCGAAAGGATCGGTGCCACAACGTAGGCGAACAACTCCGGCGTCCGTGCCAGTGCGCATGCCACCTCGGCGCCGATCGGCAGCTCGGTAGTTAGGGTTACCTTACTCATAGGTGAATCATGGTCCTCGGCGGCGCTGCTCGCAATAGCTTTCACACAGCTGCGGCATCGGCGATCTCGTCGCTGGTGGCGAGCCAGACACCCGGATGGTTCGCCACATAATCCAAGGCCTGCTCCAGATATTTGATGCGGAAGGCCTGGCCGATGACGAAGGGGTGCAGCGCAAGAGCCATGACACGGCCGGACTCGTCATGGAGCCGGTCCAACTGGTCCTTGACGATCTGCACGAAATCCGCACCGCGCAAACCGGTTCCGAGGAACAGGCCGATGTCGTTGAGTTCGACCGAGTACGGAACGCTCAGCACCCCGGGCACATTGAGTCGATACGGCTGATCGTCATTGGTCCAGTCCAGGACATAGTCGAGGCCGAGTTCGGCGAGCAGTTCCGGGGTGTGGAAGGTCTCGGTGAGTGCGGGCCCCATCCAGCCGCGCGGGCGGCGGCCGGTCGCGCGCTCGATGGTTTCGACGATATCGGTGAGGTAGGCGCGCTCGTCGTCGATCGACATATCGGCCTGGAAGATCGAGTTGTTCTTGCCGTGCGCCAACCAGGTCCAGTTCCGCTCCCGCCCGGCAGCGATGATCTGCGGATTATGGTGTGCGACATCGGAGTTGAGCAGGGCGCTGGCGCGGATGCCGCACTTGTCCAGTGCCTGCATCACCCGCCAGATGCCGACCCGGGGGCCGTAGTCACGCCAGCCGTAATTCAACGGATCCGGGGTGAGGGCGGCGGTGCCCTGGAAGATGCTGGTCGAGGGTCGGTCCACCTGGTAGTGCTCGATATTCAGCCCGACATAGAACGCGACGCGGGCATCGCCGGGCCACCGAATCGGTGCGCGGTCGACGATCGGGCTGTAGTCGAAGAGTGCGTTGTCCATGCCGCCTATGCTCGAACCATCACATACATGTGAAGGTCAAACCAGAGGTGGAATCCAATGCGAATCGGAGAACTGTCGGAGCGCACCGGCACCTCGCGGCGGCTGCTGCGCTACTACGAGGAACAGGGTCTCATCGTCGCCGACCGGTGCGCCAATGGCTATCGCAGTTACGACGACCGCTTCGTCGACCGGGTCCTGCAGATCCGCGGCCTGCTCGACGCGGGCTTGCCGACCCGCATCATCAAGCAGATCCTGCCCTGCCTGGACAAGCCGCGCACCATCTACTTCCCGGACGCGACCCCGGAAATGCTGGCCACCCTGGAGCGCGAACGCGACCGCATGTCCGACCGCATCCGCTGCTTGTCGCGCAACCGCGATGCCATCGCTGAATACCTCGAGACAGTCCGCGAGAACACCGCCTCCTGACCTCGGTTCCGCCAGAACCTGTTGACTCCTAATGAGAACCTGTTCTAATTTTTGGCATGCGTAGATTTGACGGCCGCCGCGTATTGGTCACCGGAGCAGGATCGGGTATCGGGCAGGGGATCGCCCTGCGGCTGCTCGATGAGGGGGCGACGTTGGTCGCCGCCGATATCGATGCGGCCGGTCTGGAGAACACCGCGGCCAAGGCGGGTGACGCGGCCGAGCGGGTGCGCACCGTGCAGGTGAATATCGCCGATATCGAGTCGGTGCGCGCCGCGACGGGCGAAGCGGTCGAATTCCTCGGCGGCCTGGATGTGCTGGTGAACGCGGCGGGGATTCTGCGGCCCGCGCGCACCGAGGAGATGCCGCTCGAGGTGTGGAACCAGGTGATCGGGGTCAATCTCACCGGGACCTTCCTGATGACCCAGAGTGCGCTGCCCGCGCTGTTGGAGTCCGGCCACGGCGTCGTGGTGAACCTCTCCTCGACCGCGGCCTTCAGCGCCGCGCCCTATCTGGCGTCGTATGCGGCGTCGAAGGGCGGCGTCAATGCCTTCACGCACGCGATCGCGCTGGAATACGCCAAGCAGGGGCTGCGCGCGGTGAACATCGTGCCCGCGGGCATCACCAGTGGGATCACCACCAAGTCCATCCTCGATCAGCCGGAGGGCTTCGATCCGAAGTTGTTCGCGCGCATGACCGGCTGGCTCAACGGCGGTGCGCTCGGCAGTCCGGAGGATATCGCCGGTGTGGTCGCCATGGTCGCCTCCGATGACGGTCGTTATATGACCGGCACGGAGATCCGCATCGACGGCGGCGCACTGATGTAGTCAGGCGGGTCGGGCGACGAGCAGGTGATGCGGAATCGGTGGATCGGCCAGTTGCTTATGGTCGACGGTGCAGCCCGCGCCTTCCAGCGCGGCGATTACCCCGGCCACCGGCCGCAGCGTGAAACCGTATGCGGTGAACGGCATTTTCGCCATCACGTCCGGATCGCCGATACCCACGACGAGGCTGCCACCGGGACGCACGACGCGCACGAGTTCGGCAAACGCGGCGGCCAGATCCGGCACGAAGTAGACGGTGTTGACGGTGATGGCGGAATCGAGTGCGTCATCGGACAGCGGCAGATCGGTCATCGAGCCAGGCGCGAGTTGCATTCGGCCCGTACCGATTTCCGCGGCGAACTTCGACTTCGCCCTGGTCAACATGCTCGGCGAGATCTCGAAACCGTGCACCGTCCCGTTCGTGCCGACCCGCTCGAGCAGCATCGAAAGTCCTGCGCCACCGCCGAATCCGACCGTCGCGCCCGCGGCGATATCGGCCGCATCGACCGCGCCCGCGATGGCGCGCTTATTACCGCGATTGAGCATGACGGCGAAGCCCTTGCCGAGCGTTCCGTGCGGATTGCCGAGTTGACCGGCAATCGTGGACAGCACGCGGGTCCGGATTCCGTTCACAGCGCTCATAGTATCGACCGACATTCCGAATCGGACCCGGCAAGACATGCCAGATGGACCACTGATTTCGTATGAACATGGGTAACTCGTCGGGTACGTCCAGAACTCGACTCACACGTGACCGCCGGTCCGCGACGGCATCGGCGTGGCTCTCGGCGATCGGCAAAAGGCGCGGGGAGGCGGGGGAGCGAGCTGACCTGATGCGATCACCGCTGGCACTCCTTGCCGCCGCCGTCTTGGCGCTCGCGCCGATCGGTACTGCCGAGGCGGCGGGATCGTGGGGTCCGCTGGCGCCGCCGAATCCGTACCTCGGGCCGCTCGGCACCGCGACCATGCACGGTGATGCCGGATCGTCGGATGCGACGCCGCTGGCCGGGCCCGGCACCGGCGGGATTTCGGTGGCCGGGCATCCATTGGCTTCGGCATGTCCGACGCTGCTGCAAGGGTCGGACAATCTGGTCGTCGCGCTGTGCACACCCGTGATCGGCCAGACTCCGACCATCGATCTGCTCGATGCGTCCTTCGCCGGTCCGGTGGGCACGCCGCTGGCTTCGCTCGAGATCGCCAAGGGCAGCCTGCTCGGCGGTGTGTATGCCTATCTCGACAATGCCGACCGCCTGGTCATCGTGGACGGTAACCGCACTCTGCTCCGCGTCGGCCACTCGCGTGACGCGGCTGGCAAATGGCGGCTGTCGATCGATTCGTCCACCGACCTCGGCTCGGTAATTCCGGTGGGCGACAACGTGACCGGGCTGGTGCCGGACTGGTCCGGCAATGTCTGGTTCGCCACCGGCAAGGGTCTGGTCGGTCTGGTGACCCCCACGGGTGCGGCGGCGACCGTTGCGCTGCCCACGGGTGAGTCGGTGGCCAACAGCATTTCGTCGGCACCGAGCGGTCGGGTCGCGGTCGCCACCACGCACGCGCTGTACGAGTTGCGCGCCGACGCCACCGGGCGACCGGAGGTGCTGTGGCGCGCGGCCTACGATCGCGGATCGGCGCGCAAGCCCGGCCAACTCAGCTGGGGTACCGGCTCCACCCCGACCTACTTCGGGCCCACCTCCGGCGCGGAATATCTGACCATCGTCGACAATGCCGACGGACAGGTCAACGCACTTGTTTTCCGTTCCGGCACCGGACAATTGGTGTGCTCGCAACCGGTGCTCACCCGTGGTGGTGCGGGCAGTGAGAACTCGCCGATCGGTATCGGCCGGTCCCTGTTCGTCGCTAGCACGTACGGGTACCCGTACCCTACGGTCCCTGAGGGCGCAGGTCCCGCCGTTCCGGCCTCCGCGCCGTTCGTCGGCGGGATGACCAGGGTCGATGTCGACGACACCGGCTGCCATACGGTGTGGGAGAACACCGTTCGCAGCGCGGCCGTTCCGCATCTGTCCACCGCCGACGGCGCCATCTACACCGTGACGCGCATCGGACTCGACATCACCACCCCGCTCGACGGCTACGCGTTCACCGTCGTCAATCCTGATACCGGCGCGGTGATTTCGCATAGGCCGCTGGCCGGAACCATCGTCGACGACCCGCTGCAGACCTCACCGCTGATCACGCACGACCGCAAGATCCTGCAGGGCACGATCACCGGAATCCTGCGCGTCAGCTGAAGTCGGGGGCATTCGGTCCGGTGGCCAAACCCCGTTCGACCACCGTGAGGGCCCGGTGAATCGCGCTATCCCTGGCCGCGTCGTCGAGGTCGTCGAGTACGCCGTCGATGATCAGCGAGGCCATACCGTGCACCGTTGACCAGGCGGCGTATTCGGCGTCCGGTCGGTCCGCCGGGTCGAGGAAGCCGACGTCGACGAGTTCGTCCAGGAGTCCGGCCAGCAGATCGAAGGCGGGCGAAGGCATCTGATCGCCGCAGAACGCGGTGCGGAACAGGCCTGGTTCGCGCAGCGCGAAGGTGATGTAGCCCCGGCCCACCGCGCCCAGTCGGGTGATCGCATCTGCGGGCGGCGCCAAGCTCGCCATCGTCTCGGCCATTGCGCCGAACAGGGTGTGCTGAGCCTGTTCCTGTGCCGCGTTCAGCAACTCCTCGTGATTGGTGAAGTGCCGATAGGCCGCGGTCGGCGTGACGCCGACATGCCGGGCGGCCGCGCGCACGGTCACCGCCTCCGGCCCGCCGGTTTCGGCGAGTTCGGCGGCGGCGCGCACCAGGGCATTGCGCAGGTCGCCGTGGTGATACGGGCCGTCGCGGGTGGCACGCTTCGTTGCTGTTTCCGAATCCGTCATCGCATCGATGTTGACATCCGCACACATGGCGTGGCAAGTTAACACCCACAAAGTTTACGCATGACAACATGCCCGATCGGAGACCCGATATGTTCGAAACACTCGGCAGATTCGTTGTCCACCGCGCCCGCTGGATTCTGGTCGTCGGCGTGCTCGCCCTCATTGCGGGCGGTGTGGTCGGCGCGACGGCCTTCAGCAAGATGCAGCCCGGCGGCCAGCAGGATCCCAATGCCCAATCCAGTGCCGCGCTGACCCAATTGGCCGATAAGTTCGGCGCCGACACCGACTACGTCTTCCTGATCGAGGCGGAACAGGGGACGGTCGACGGCACCGCGGTTGCCACCATCGGCCGCGATCTGGCTCGGCGGCTCGCGGCTGACCAGCGCCTGACCAATGTCGTGTCGTATTGGGATACCGGATCACCGGCCATGCGCTCAGCGGACGGAACCGCGGCCGTCGTCCTGGCGGGCAATGTCGACAAGGACGCCACCGATAAGGAGAAGTCCGCCGCCTCGATCGTCGAGACCTACCGCGCCGACGGACCGGTCGCACAGATCAAGATCGGTGGCGGTACCGCGATCTTCCACTCGATCACCAAGCAGATCGGCAAGGATCTCGGCCTCGCGGAAGCCGTTGCGGTGCCGCTGATTCTGGCGCTGCTGGTGCTGGCCTTCGGCAATGTGGTCGCCGCGCTGCTCACCCTGGTGGTCGGCGGGATCGCCATCCTCGGCACCTTCACCGAACTCTCGATCCTGGGGTCCATCACCGACGTGTCGATCTACGCGGTGAATCTGACCACCGGACTCGGACTCGGGCTGGCGGTGGATTACGGACTGCTGATGGTGAGCCGCTTCCGTGAACGCCGCGCGGCCGGAGCCGAACCCGACGATGCGGTGATCGCTGCCGTATCGACGGCCGGACGCACCATCGCCTTCAGTGCGGCCACCGTCGTGGCGGCCCTGTCCGCACTGGTGATCTTCCCGCAGTACTTCCTCCGGTCCTTCGCCTACGGCGGCATCGGCGTGGTCGCCATCTCCGCCATTGCCGCGGTGGTCGTATTGCCCGCGCTGCTCGCGGTGCTCGGCGTGCGGACCGATGCCTGGCGGGTGCCCGGTGTCCGTGGAATCCGTGGTGACGCAACGCCGTTCTGGGCCGGAGTGGCCGGATTCGCGATGCGTCGGCCGCTACTGGCGGGTGTGCCGGTGGTGGCGGTGCTGCTGCTCGCCGCCGCACCGCTGTTGCACGTCCAGTTCGGTACACCCGACGATCGGGTGCTGCCGACCAGTACCGAGGTGCGTCAGGTCGGTGACGCGATGCGGGACGATTTCGGCGGCGGCGATGTCAACGCGCTGTCGGTGGTCACCGAAACGGGCGTTGCCGCAGCGCCGCTCGCGGATTACGCGCGCAGCCTGTCCAGGGTCGAGCATGTCACCCAGGTCGATTCGAGTGCGGGCACGTTCGTCCACGGCGAGCTGACGGCGAGCACACCCGCCGATGCCCGGTTCGCCCGCCCGGATGCGCAGCGCCTGACCGTGCTCACCGATCTGGACCGCAATTCGCCCGCTGCCCGCGATCTGGTCGATCGCGTGCGTGACGTGCCCGGTCCGGCCGGTGCCAATGCGCTGGTCGGCGGACAGGTGGCCGAACTGCGCGACAGCCTCGCCTCGATCGGCGCGAAACTGCCGATCGCCATCGGGTGGATCGTCGTGACGACCTTCGTACTGCTGTTCCTGTTCACCGGCAGCATCGTGCAGCCGCTGCGCGCACTGCTGTCGAATGTGCTGAGTCTGGCCGCCACGCTCGGGCTGATGGTGTTCGTCTTCCAGCAGGGGCACCTGTCCGGGCTGATCGGATTCACCCCTGCGCCGCTGGATGTTTCGATGTTGCTGCTGCTGTTCTGCATCACCTTCGGACTGTCGATGGACTACGAGGTCTTCGTGATCAGCCGGATCAAGGAACTGCACGATCGCGGTGCGTCCACGAAGGAAGCGGTTGTCGAGGGACTGGCCCGCACCGGACGCTTGGTAACCACCGCGGCGGCGCTGATTTCGATCAGCTTTCTGGCCTTCACCAGCAGTGACGTCCGGTTCATCCAGTTCTTCGGACTCGGCGCCGGGTTGGCGATTCTGATCGATGCGACGCTCGTGCGCGGCGTGCTGGTGCCGGTCGCGATGCGCCTGCTCGGCCGGGCGGCTTGGTACGCGCCGAAGCCGTTGCGATTGGCGTACGGGCGGCTCGGTCTGGCCGAAGCCTGAGACGTACGTCACGCGGCCCCGCATGCGTAGTGCGGGGCCGCGTTTCGGCTGTCGCACTGACGCTTTCGCCCGATCCGGCCAGGTCGAGCGAGGAAGGTGGCAGAGATCACAGAGCCGGTTATGGTTGCGGCCGTGGTGCTGACCGCGGTCCGATTCGGTACTCCATCGACTGCGTTTGCGCACCTGGTTAATCATGATCTTGACCGGATGTAAGTCCACCCCGAAGGGTTACGACTAGGTGTAGATCACGTTTATAACGCAGTAAACCAACCTGAAGTTTCTTTTACCTCATCCAACTGTCAGCAACACCAATTATCCGACGGTGAATGCGCAGGTCCGAATGGCATTTTGTCACCATTGAGGACTCTATGTTAACAATGCAGCTAATTGCTCGAAGAATGTTTGTCGACCACCGGCGGTTTCTGGATCGTGATCTGGGATCGCGCGCCGAAGGTCGGTTCCGAGGTCTGGTTTCGGCTGCCGAATGACCGCCGAAAGTTTGCTGGGCTACTGAAAAACGATGTGCCCACATGGGTTTGCTGGGGTGCTGCTTTATACGCCTGACCTCGGCGGGGAGGGTTGCGTCGGGATAACGATTGTGTAGAGTTGACGGTAACGCTGGCCGCAGCTGAGCTGGACTCGCTGCGGCCAGCGGAACTCAATTGGGGGACTTCGAATCTCGGTCGTTACGTAGCGTTGCTACCGATTGCCCGGACCCATTTCACTCACCGTGTGCTCGGCGTTGTCTGCCAGCGTTTCGCGGAATCCTCTTCAGCGCCACCGAATCCCAGTGCCGCGGCGGCTCGCGCGTCCTGATCGAGTGCGGCCCGGCGACCCACCACGAAGACGTAGCCGAGAAACAGTGCCTCCGCGATGAATCCGAAGCCGACCTTCACCGGCACGGGCAGCGAACTCGGTGTCACGAAACCCTCCAGCAGCCCGCAGACCAGCAGCACCGCGACCAGGCCGAGCGCGACCGTCGCGGTGGCCCGGCCCTGGCGCGCGACCGCCTCCAGCCGACTCGACCTTCCCGGATCGATCAGCGTCCAGCCCAGCTTCAGGCCGACCCCGCCCGCCACGAAGATCGCGGTCAGCTCGAGCGTGCCGTGCGGGAGGATGAATCCGAAGAACGAATCGAGCCGACCGGCATCGGCCATCAGCCCGCCGGTCACCGCCGTATTGAGCGCGTTTCCGAACAGCAGGTACACCGCGGGCAGGATCAGCACCCCGGTGAACAGCACCATCGCCGTCACCCATGCGTTATTGGTCCACACCTGCGCGGCGAACGCGTCGTGCGGATGTTCGGAGTAGTAGGTCTCGAATTCGCCGCCGGGTGCGGTGAGCCAGTCGTTGTGATCGGAGATGCCGAACAGATCGCGCGCCGAACCCGAACCGGCGATCCAGACGGCCAGACCGGTGGAGACGATGATGAAGACCGCCGCCACCGCGACCCACCACGGCCACGCCCGATACAGCGTCGCGGGGAAGCGGTGCGTGAAGAACCGGCCGACCTGGCTCCATGCGTCGCCCTTGGTGCCCAGCACCCGGCCGCGCGCCTTGGTCAGCAGTGCGCTGAGTCCGGCGATGAGTTCCGGATCCGGACTGTGCGATTGCAGCCGCGCAAGCTGCTGTGAGGTGCGCCGGTACAGCGCGACGAGTTCGTCTGCCTCCGCGCCGCTGAGCTTGCGCCGCCCGGCCAGATGGGCCAGCCGATCCCATGCCCCTCGCTGTGCGTAGCTGTACGCATCTACGTCCATTGGTTGCCTCCCATACCGCCGGTCGGAAGAATGCTATCGACATGGCTGAATTCACCACCGGCGAAGCGGTCGCACTCGAGCTGCCGATCGCCCGGATCCCGACCAGGGCCACCGCGTTCCTCTTGGACGTGCTGGTGCAATTCATGCTGGGCAGCATGCTGATGCTCGGCCTCAGCGTGGCGCTGCTCTACTTCGGCGCCGACTCGGCGTGGTACAGCGCGGCGGCGATCACCACGATCGTCGGGACGCTGGTCGGCTATCCGGTGGTCTGCGAAACCCTCATGCGCGGACGAACCGTCGGCAAGCTCATGCTCGGGCTGCGGGTGGTGCGCGGTGACGGCGGGCCGATCGATTTCCGCCACGCCCTGACCCGCGGTCTGGCGGGTGTGATCGTCGACTTCTGGATGTTGGGCGCATTCGGCGCGGTCGGGGTGATCACCTCGATGTGTTCGCCGAATGCGCGCCGGGTCGGCGATGTGCTCGCGGGCACCGTTGTCGTGCACAGCCAGCGCCGCGTGCCCTTCCCGCTCCTGGCCGTCGCACCGCCGTGGCTGGTCGCCTGGTCCGGGCAGTTGGACCTGTCCGGCATCACCGAGGATCTCGCACTCGCGGTACGCCAGTACCTGTCCCGCATCAACACCCTGAGCCCCGCCGCCCAGGCGAACCTCGGCCACACTCTGCTCCTCGCCGTCTGTGACCGCCTGCAGATCCCGGTACCTGCCGGGTATCCGCCCGTACAGATCCTCGGCGCGGTGATCGCCGAACGTCAACGCCGCACGCTCGCGCCGATCACGCCGATGGTGATGGCAGGTCCGCGCCCGATGCCGATCGCCCGCGCGAGCTGAGTCTCCACCTGCAACACGGTCGTTCGGCGGTGACCCGAGCTGGGCTGCACGACCGCCGCGCTGGGGGAACGTCGACTCGCTGGCGGTTGAGGAGCGTGTTCGTGGCTTCTATGGTCGGCGCTGCACCCTGGCTTGTAGGCGGGCTGGTTCTGATTGCCCGTCTGTGGGCAGGGTCGTGGGCGATCGTTCGCTCGCCAAGGACTTGTTCGCCCCGGAGCGGGAGCTCGCAATCCGGATAATGCAGTGTTCCCGGATCGACATCGATGCCGAGGCGACTTCGTGTCCGCGGCCGAGCGATCGTGGAGTCACATGGTGCCGGACTGTTTCAGCTCCAGGTATTCGTCGGCAAGGGCTTCGGGGAGGCGCTCCGGGGAGGCCGCGACCACATCAATGCCCATGCGGCGCAGGGATTCCTGGACCAGGGCGCGTTCGGCGATCAGGGATTCGGCGGCGGCAGCGGGGTAGAGGTCGGCGAGGGTGTCGCGTTTGGTGGCGGCCGCGGCGACATCGGGATCGGTGACCGAGACGATCAGGACGCGGTGGCGTTGGGCGAGGGTCGGCAGGACCGGTAGCAGGTTCTCTTCGACGGCCGCCCCGTCCAGACTGGTGAACCAGACGACCAGACTGCGACGGCGGGCGCGCTGGATGGCAGCGCGGACCAGGCCCGCGCTGTCGGTGTCGACCAGTGCGGGGGTGACGCCCGCCATGGCGTGCATGAGTTTCAGTTGCAGGCGGCGACCGCCCACACCACGGACCTCGGTGCGGACCTGCCGGTCGTAAGCGAGCAAATCCACCGAATCGCCTGCGGCCGCGGCCAATCCGCCGAGCAGCAGAGCGGCCTCGACACTCGCGTCCAGCCGGGTGCCGGTGCCGACGCGGCCCGCGCTGATCCGGCCGGTGTCGAGCACCATCAGCATGTGCCGGTTGCGTTCCGGACGCCAGGTGCGCACCAGCACATCGGTGGCACGGGCGGTCGCGCGCCAATCGATGGCCCGCACATCGTCACCGGCGACATACTCGCGGAAGGAATCGAATTCGGTGCCCTGACCGCGCATATTCGCGACATTGCGGCCCTCGAGATGTTGCAGCCGTTTGACTTTCGAGCGCAGCAGCCGTTCGCTGCGGAATTCCGGCAGCGCCCGGACCCGAGCGGGCACGGTGTGGCGAGTTTGCCATCCGGCCATACCGAGCAGGCCGAACAATCGCACCGTCACCGGACCGGCGACTCGATCGCCGCGGTAGGTCGGTGTCAATGCGGTTTGTACTCGCATGCGGGTATTGGGCGGCAGATCCAGTCGGTGCGTGCGGGTTTCGGCGCGAGCGCTGCCGGGCCAGTCGTCCCACAGCCGTCCGCGCACGGTCCTGGTTCCGCTGTTCACCACGTCGAGTTCCACCTCGGCGCCGCGCCCGAGCCGGATCACGGTCAACGACTCCCTGGCCAGCGTGAGGTCACGCGCTCGCGCCACTGTGCCGAGATCGAAAAGTACAAGGGCGGCAAGCACACTCGACATGAGGACGACACCGAGCCACGACGGCATGACGAAGCAGACGAACAGCGCGAGCACCGCCGCCGTCAGGGCGAGCCGACCGGTGACGACCACGCGCTACACCGGAACCGGAACCGAAAGCAGCAGTGACGACATGACGCCCTCGGTCGTCACACCGTCCAACTCCGCCTCGGGCCGCAGATGCAGCCGATGCCGAAGTACCGCGACCGCAACCGATTTCACATCGTCCGGGGTCACGAACCCACGCCCGTTCAGCCAGGCGAACGCGCGCGAGGCCGCCATCAGCGCGGTCGCGCCGCGGGTGGACGCGCCGTGCTGGACCGCCGGGGAGTTGCGGGTGGCCCGGCAGATATCCACCGTGTAGGCGAGCACTTCCGGACTGATGGTGACCCGGGTGATCGCCGCCCGCGCCGCGCCGATATGCGCCGGACCCGCGACCGGACGCAGACCAGCGGCGGTCAGATCGCGCGGATCGAAGCCGCCCGCGTGCCGCTGCAGAATGCGGAATTCGTCGTCGCGCCCGGGCAATTGGATATCGACCTTGAACAGGAACCGGTCCAGCTGCGCCTCCGGCAGCGGATAGGTGCCCTCCTGTTCGATCGGATTCTGGGTGGCGACCACGACGAACGGGTCCGGCAGCGGCTGCGGCTTGCCGTCTACCGAGACCTGACGCTCCTCCATCGATTCCAGCAGCGCCGATTGGGTTTTCGGTGGCGTGCGGTTGATCTCGTCGGCGAGTAGCAGATTGGTGAAGACCGGGCCGTGCCGGAAGGTGAATTCGGTGGTGTGCGGATCGTAGATCTGCGAACCGGTCACATCGCCCGGCATCAGGTCCGGGGTGAACTGGACCCTGGCGTGTTCCAGATCCAGGGCCGTCGCCAGCGCACGGACCAGCAGCGTCTTCGCTACGCCGGGAACGCCTTCCAGCAGCACATGGCCGCGGCAGAGCAGGGCGAGCACCAGGTACATGATCGCGGTGTCGTTGCCGATCACCGCCTTGCCGATCTCGGCACGCAGTGCGGCGAATGCGGCGCCCGCCTCCTCGGCGGTCGGGGTGTGGTTGGTGTCCGTGCTGGTCATCCGACCTCCGCCTCTATCCATTCGAGTTGTGTGGCAACGAGTTGCAGGGTGCTCGAATCGGGCACCGGTCCGTACAGCGCGGCGCCGACCATGGCCGGATCGGCCCCGGTACGCGCGGCGACGGTCGCGACAAGCCGGTCCGGCGTGACATCGGTGCCGACGCCGAGCATTGGGCGGATGCGGCGCAGCGTGGCGGCGCGCAGCCGGGCCGCGACATGTTCGTGGTCCTTCGACCGGCGATAGAGCGCCGCCTGGCCGCCGAGCAGCTCGTTCGCGGCCACTTCCACGGGTCGCGGTTCGCCGACGAGCGCGCCGCGGCGACGCGCCCGCCACCACACCAGCACAGCCGCGGCGATGAGGAATTGCAGGCCGCCGAAGGCGACCGGTGCGGGCAGCCTGCCGAAGATGGAGTCCTGGCCCGCGCCGAAGCCGGAGTCGTCGCGGTTGTCATCCGGATGGTGCTCGGGGGGTTTGGGCGGCGGAATATCCGGCGGTGTCGGCTTATGCGGCGCGGGCGCGGCACACGAATTCAACACCGCGTACAGCAGCACGACCAGCGCGATGGCGGCCAGCAGCGCGGCCCAGAATTTCGGATTGCGCAGCAGGTCCGGCAGCGGCGGAAGTTGTCGGCGGGTCTTGGTCTTCTCGGTGATCGTCGCTTCGACCGGTTCCGGTGCGGGCGGTGGGGCGCTGCGCGAGAAGCGGTCGGCATATTCGAGGCGGCGGTATTCGTCCTCGGTGGCGCGGCGGCCGCCGTACACGACCTCGTCGAAACTGTGTGCGGCCGGGTGTAATTCGCTCGCATCCTCGAGCGGCAGCGTGGTGGTCGCGTCGTCGGCGGTTTCCCGCGCGGTCCGCGAGCGGCGGACCTCCAGCATGCCGCGCTGTTCCAGGCCGCGTAGTACCGCGCGGAACCGCTCGCGTAGCGCGGTGTCGAAATCCCGGTGCAGTGCGGCGTTTTCGGCGGCGTCGCGGTGGGCGTCGGCGGGGCCGAGTCGTGGTGGTGGCGGTGCTGTGGGTTCTGTCATCGTTTATCCGTCCCGGGGACGCGGATGTCGAGCCCCTCGCGGCGGCATCGGCGATCCACATACGAGACCACCCGCGTCGCCGACTCGACCACCTCACCGAAGGCGATGATCGACAGCGCGGACGTCGACAGCAGGACGATGACCTGCCAGCGATGAGTGCCGGTGAAATCCGAGAGGTACCACGGAATGCCGAGCAGCGGCACGCCGACGAGGACGACCAGGGCGCGGCAGGCGAACCACAATCCGGTTATCGACGGCTGCGCACCCTGGACGAGCAGCTTCGAGCGCGCGACCGCTCCGGCGTGCGTGGTCCGTTCGACGAAGATCACCGGCACCGCGACGAACCGTCCGGCCCGCAGATAGCCGAGCCAGATCAACGCGAACGGATACGTGATGATCAGCAGGCTGCCGACGATCAGCACGCCGATGCCGACCAGCGAGAACAGTACGTGGAAGGCCAACAGCGGCCCGGCGACCGCACCGACCCGGCTCAGCGCCGTGCGCCAGCCGATCGGCGATCCGGCGACCGTCGCGAGTCCGAGGGCGACCGTCACCCCGCGTAGCACGAACCGCAGCAACCAGGCGGCGGCGGCCGTCGACAGGATCGCCGCCCACGCGGTGCCCGCGTCGGAGCCGTCGGTCAGATAGGAGATCCCGCCGGTAATCGCGACGACCAGCAGTTCGGCGATGACGAGTCCGATCGCGGTCGTGCCCGCCAGCACGACGACATTCGCCTGGATCAGCGCGAACGGCTCGTCGAGCAGTTCGCGAAAGCTCAGTGGGCGGATCGGCACCGTCGTTCCAGGGGAGGTTGGCACCGGATCGTTCCCCGCCCCGACGGCACCGGCCGGCTCGGCGGCTGGTAACACGCGGCCGAGTCTAGCCGTCGGCGACCCGCCAGGCGGGGCGCAACATACGGATGGTGCGTCTGCTCAGCGCTCGAGCAGTCGTTGCACGACTTTCCGGTATCGCGTCGGGTCGATCGGCGGAAGGCCGAGCAGCGCGCGCAGATAGACGCCGTCGCCGACCAAACGGATGATGTCGGCCCGCACCGGATCGTCGATGTCCTTGTCCAGGCCGTCCGACCAGCCGTCCATCATGTCCGACAGCGCCTGCTGCACCTCGTCGGTTTCCGGGCCGGAGCTGGCGTCGATGGTGCGCATGGCCGCGACCATCGAACGGTAGAGCGTCAATTCGAGCGCGTCCGAGGTGTTGTTCGGATTCGGGGTCTGCAGATACCACTCGGCCACGGAGGTGCCCTTGGCGACGGCGGCGCCGAGTTGTTCTTCGGCGCGTTCGCTCAGTCGGCGCACCAGCCCCGCGAGCAGGGCGTCCTTGCTTTTGAAGTGGTACAGCAGGCCGCCTTTGGAGACCCCGGCGGTCGCGGCGACATTCTCCAGGGTCACCTGGGACATGCCCTTTTCCAGCAGCAGTGTCTCGAGTGCGTCCAGGATCCGGTCGCGGGTGTTCGCTGTCACTCCGGTCACTATACCGGCTGGACGGTAAGGTCGTTCTACTGTACCGTCTGGACGGTAATAACGCCCAGCGATGGAAGTCGAGAAGGCGATGACCACACAGATCGAGAAGGGCACCGGGTCGGTGCCGCGTGCCACGGCGCGTGATTGGGCCGGACTGGTGGTACTGGCCTTGGCCCTGCTGCTGCTCGCCGTCGATGCGACCGTGCTCGACCTCGCGGTGCCCGCGATCAGCGCCGAACTGGCGCCGACCACGCCGCAGCTGCTGTGGATCATCGACGTGTACTCGTTCGTGCTGGCCGGACTGCTCGTCGTCATGGGCAATCTGGGTGACCGGATCGGACGGCGCAGGTTGCTGCTGATCGGCGCCGTCGGATTCGGTCTCGCCTCGGTGCTCGCCGCCTGGTCGGTCGATCCGGAGATGCTCATCGCCGCACGTGTGCTGCAGGGTGTCGCCGGTGCGACCCTGATGCCCGCGACGCTGGGTCTGATCCGGTCGATGTTCCTGGATCCGCGACAGCGCACCGTCGCCATCTCGGTCTGGGCCGCGATGGCCGGTGGTGGTGCTGCGGCCGGTCCGCTGCTCGGCGGCTGGCTGCTCGAGCATTACTGGTGGGGTTCGGTATTCCTGGTGAATCTGCCGGTCATGCTGGTGCTGCTCGCGGTTGGCCCG
Source organism: Nocardia pseudovaccinii NBRC 100343 (assembly GCF_001613225.1). Classification (GTDB taxonomy): domain Bacteria; phylum Actinomycetota; class Actinomycetes; order Mycobacteriales; family Mycobacteriaceae; genus Nocardia; species Nocardia pseudovaccinii. Next base: position 22,181 of record NZ_BDBY01000199.1, on the reverse strand, counting down.
GTGCTGATTCCGGAATCCCGCGACCCGAAGCCCGGTCGTTTCGATCTGGCGAGCGCGGTGCTGTCCATGCTGGCCATGGTGCCGGTGGCGTATGCGGTCAAGGAATCCGCGGCGCACGGTATGAGCCTGCGGCTCTTGGTGTTCGCAGCGATCGGCGTGATCGCGGGTGTGCTGTTCGTGCGCAGGCAGCGCGGTCTCGCGCATCCGATGCTCGACCTGAAGCTGTTCGCATTGCCCAGGTTCCGCACCGCGGTGCTCACCAATCTGCTCGCGGTATTCGCACTGGCCGGTGTGCTGTTCTCCGGTTCGCAGTATCTGCAGTTGGTGCTCGGGCATTCGCCGATGCAGGCCGGACTGCTCCTGCTGCCCGGTCTCGTGGCCAGCGTATTCGCTTCGCTGGCGGCGGCGTGGTTGGTGCGGGTGCTGCGTCCCGGACAGGTGCTCGGTGGTGCGCTGGTGCTCGCCGCGGTCGGTGCGGCGCTGTTCCTGTGGCTGAGCCCGGATGCGGCGGCCAGTAGGGTGCCGTTCACTCTCGGGTTCCTGCTCATCGGGGCGGGTGTCGGTGTGGCACTGACGGTTTCGTCGGATCTGGTGGTGAGTTCGGCTCCGGCCGAGCGGGCCGGTGCGGCCGCGGCGGTTTCGGAGACGGCCTACGAGAGCGGTATCGCACTCGGGGTCGCGGTCCTCGGCAGCGTGACCATGGCGGTTTTCCGCGGTGGGCTCGACCTGTCCCAGGTACCGAGCGCGCAGGTCGGTGCGGCGTCGGAATCCCTCGGTGGCGCTACCGAATTCGCTCGGCAGCTGCCGGAATCGGTGGCGGAGGGATTTCTGAGTTCGGTGCACGAAGCATTCGTCTCGGGCGTGCACGCCGCGGCTATCGGCACGGCGGCGGTGCTACTGATCGCCGCGGTGGTGGCCTTCCGATTGCGGACTGGTCGCACGTAGCCGTTGTGACCCCGACAGGTATGCGCTTTCGGGACTTCGCCACCGGCGGGTGCTGATCGGTGGCGCTCGTCCTACCGGGGCCTGCCCAGTCGGGTCGGTGTGACGCGCCCGCGGAGGGTGACGGATTCGCCGAGCTGCCAGTGCGTTGCCTCGGACGGATCGGCGGCGCCGATGGTGGATGCCGAGGTGAGCAGGCGGTTGGGGTCGGTTTTGGCGAGTTCGCAGAGTCGGGCGGCCTCGTTGACCGCATCGCCGATGACGGTGAATTCGTAGCGTTGGTGTGCGCCGACATTGCCCGCGACGACGCGGCCCGCGGCAACGCCGATGGCGGCGGTGAAATCGGATGCCTTGGCGGTCAAGCGGTTTCGGATGGTCCGGGCACACGACAGGGCCGCGCCCGCCGCGTCGTCGAGCGGTGCCGGCGTCCCGAAGACGGCGAGTGCCGCGTCGCCCTCGAACTTGTTGAGCAGGCCGCCGCACCCTTCGACTTCGTCGACCACGATCTCGAAGAAACTGTTCAGGATGGCGACGATTTCGGTGGCGGGACGGGTGGCGGTCATGGTCGTCGAGCCGATGATGTCGATGAACAGCACGGCTGCCTCGCGCTCCACCCCGCCGAGATTCGGCTCGCGCTCGAGCGCAGCCTCCGCCACCTCGTGGCCGACATGTCTGCCGAACAGGTCCCTGATCTGTTCGCGCTCACGCAGTCCCGCCACCATGCGATTGAATCCGCTTTGCAACTCACCCAATTCGGTGCCGTCGTATACCGTGACGGCGACATCGAGATCGCCGTCCTCCACCCGACGCAGCGCGCGCCGCACTCCTCGAATGGGTGCGACCGTCGCCGAAAGCGTCTGCGCCATCAGCAATAGACCGAAGCAGAGCCCGGCCCCGCCGAGCGCCAGCACGCACACCGCCAACCGCGCCGTGCTCACGGTGTCCATGGTCAGTGCCATGATGGCGAGCACCATGGAGCCTGCGACGGGCACCGCGGAGCCGAGCGTCCAGGCCAGAATCGACCGGCCGAAGACACCGATACCGCGCCGCCTTCGTGAGGCCGCCGCCTCCAGTACCCGCGCGGTCGAGGGTCGCAGCGCGAACTCGATGATCAGATAACTGTTGGCGGACACCACGATCGCGCTGATCCCGATGCCGAAGACGATTTTCGGAATCAGCGCCGGATCCGACAGTCCGTACAGCGTGGTCAGCAGCGCCATCCCGCCCAGCCAGAGCACCGCCTGGCACCCTACGAGCAGCATCGGCACCCGCGTGGCCGCGATCTGTTCCGCCTCGTTCGGCACCTGATCCGGATCGATGGCCCAGCGCAACGCACGCAGCCCGCGCGTCGTGCCCCACCACATCCCGATCAGCAGCGCCAGCACCCCGTACAGCGGTGTCGCAACGAAATTGAGCAGCACCAGCCGCCTGGTGAACACCGTCGGCCCGGGCAATACGAAGCCGATCAAGGCGATCGAGACGGTGATCCCGGTGACATTCGCGATCAACAACGGCACCGTCAACAGCAACTGCACCCGAATCCGCCGCTTCCCCGCCGACTCCGCTGCCGACCCGAGCAGCCGCGACCCCCAAGGGGCAGCCCCCGCATCCGGCACGGTCCGCAAGTCACTGTCGGGCATGCGTTGCAGACTAATGCGCCGCAGCGATGTCGATGGCAGTCAGCGCTGCCGGTGACTGGTCAGTTGGCGGGCGGCAGTTCCCTTGGGCCGCGGTGGCCGGGGAGTTCGTTGCGGGGGCGGGTCGAGAGTTCGTCGTGGCGGTCGGCCTGGGGGAGGCCGTAGCCCTGGGGGGTGGGCTGGGGCAGGGCGGAGTAGTGGGGGTGCTGGGTGTAGTCCGCGTCGACGACGGTGGCTGCGACGCGTTGGGCGTGCCAGGACTCGGGGGTGGCGGGCAATTGGTAGCCGGGGTGCGGGGGCTGGGTCATTGCCGGGGCGTGCGAATCCTGGGAGTCGACGGTCACCTTGCGGGTGCGGCGCAGGGTGAAGGTGATCTCCTCGACCTCTTCGAATGCCTGGCGTGCGGTGCGCAGCGGGTGGGTGGCGGTGTCGATCGCATTGGCGACGAACGCGGGTACCAGCGGTCGGATGAAGCGGGCCGCGGTATCGGAGAACGGCACGGTGCCGATCAGCGGAAGTTCCAGGCCGCCGCCCTTGGGGGCGGCCGAGGCGGTATGCGGCACCACCGCGCCTGCGCCGCCGGTCGGTGCGAGCGCACCCGCACGCACGGTGGCCGGAAGATTGGGGGTCACCTCATGAGACACGGAGCTGTCCTCTCGGTCGCCAGCCGTTCCGGCTGGAAGTTCGCCTCGCCCCGGGTCCGTGATGCCGATTTCCAACCCACCGATGGCGGCGATGATCCGGGTGCGTTGACGCTCCCGATCGATGGCGGTATCGGCCTCGACGGCCAGCCGGGCAGCGGTCAATTGTTGTTCGGTGCGCAGGTTTTCGGCCTCGGCCCGCACCTCGGCGCGTTTCACCGCGATCGCGGCGTCGGCGCTGCGCTCGGCGCGGTCCTGCACGGTGTGGAAGGCCAGTCGCCGATCGAGTGAGGTCTCCCCGCGCCACCACCGCAGGATCAGCGGCAGCAGCGCGAGCAGGACGAAGGTGAGGATGCTCAGCACCCGCAGCAGGAATGCGCCCGCCGTACCGGTGGTGTAGTCGTTCATGGCCAGCCAGCGCGCGCCGAGGCCGCGATCGGCATCGGCGAAGGCGGCGGAACCGGCGGTGTCGAGTGCCTTCTGGTCCTCGGTGATCCGCTGATCCAGTCCGGCCACCCGATCCTGCGCCGCGGCCAGCTGCTTTCGCGCGTCGTCGAGCATCGCGTTGGCGGTCTGCGATTCGGGGCCGCGACCGGGCACACCGGTGATCCTGGTCTGCGGGCATTCCGGCGTCGGGTTGTATTCGCAGCGCGCGATCACCAGCGCGTGGTCGATATCGGCCTGCGCCTTGGTAATCGACTGGTCCAGTGCGGCGCGATCGCCCTTGGCGCGATCGAGTTCGGTCCGCGCGGTGACCACCGCAGGTGCGGAATCGACCGCACGCTGCGCCTTTTCATCGAGCAGCCGGTCGATGGTGCCGCCGAACAGCACCGTCGAAGCGAGTTCTGCGACCAGGACCCCGGCCACCACCGCGACTGCGATCCGTCCGGCGAGGCCGCGGCGATCCGGACCACCGGCCGGTCGTGCGGTCGCGAGGGTACGAGCCACCGCACCCGCCAGCAGTGCGACGACGAGCGCGACGAACACGATCGCGAACAGCGGCATGGCATCGGCCGTGGCAAGTGCGACCGTGCCGACGATCCCGGCCACCGCCGCGAACAGCAGTACCACCGCGCCGCTCACGGCATAATCCGCCCGCTCATGCGGATAGTCGAATTCGGTCCCACCCTGCTCGCGCCCGACACCTCCACCGAGCCAGGTGAACAAGCCGGTGACTGTCATGGGATCCCACATCCTCTACATCCCAAGTCAAAGTGGCGGCTCGCTAGCGACTGCTTGCAGGTCGCTCGAAAAACCCGCCGAAGCCGTCACTGATTCGTTGTCACAGCGTGACAGGCGCGACCGCGACACACCGAGCATGCGGCCTGGGATGTGGTCAGGCTCACAGAATTCGGTTCGACCGCCGGACCTGTGCGCCCGCTCACCCTTAATCTGGCAGGAATGACCGCACCGGAACGAGCCGACGAACGGGGTGTTGCGAGTGTTTTTCCGAGGCTCGGCAAGGGTTTTGGTGTGTGTGGCAGCGGCGCTGTTGATGGCCGCCCCCGATAGCCGTGCGCAAACACTCGATGACGATCCGGTCTTGGATCGCATCGTCGCTCTGGTGACCGAACGCCTGGATACCGCCGACGCCGTCGCCGCGGCCAAATGGGCGGCCGCCGCTCAGAACGGCGGCAGGCCCTCGATCGACGATCCGGAACGCGAAGCGCAGGTATACGACGCGATGGTGCGCCTCGGAGCCGACCGCGGACTTCCGGAAAGCTGGATCTACCAGGTGTTCTTCGGACAGATCGAGGCCAACAAGATCGTCCAGCGCGGCTTGGTCACCCGCTGGCGCTTCGATCCGGCCGCGGTGCCGAGCACGCCGCCCGACCTGGCGTCGGTGCGCCCGGTGATCGACCGGGTGAATGTGGAAATCGTCGACCAACTCGCACTGCGCCGCGCCGAGCTCACCGGTCGGAACTGTGTCTTGCGCCTGGCATCGCCCGTTTTCGGGATGCTCGCGTCCGGCCGCGATGCGCTGCATCAGGCGGCGCTGGTCCGTGCCGCCACCGCGTTGTGCGGTCCCTAGCTGGGTGTGCTGCAAGCCGCAAATCGTCGGCACCTGGTGTCGCCCGATGTAAATGTGTTGTAAACCACTCGAATTCGATTGCTGGAAATGTGCTGAATCCCACATCGAGCAAAAGAGTCCGGACGGTCGGATCGGGTTGTGTGCTTGTCACACCCCTGTCGGAAATCTCTCATCCAGCCCGCTGGCGAGTTAGCCACCGCGCATCGGGTTTGCCCCGCCCGAAGCAGGGGAAATCCACTTCGATGCAGGTGAGCGCCGGTTCTCGGGGTGTTTGGTGCGGCGTGGTGCGGGTCCTGGGCGCCCGTTCTCGCTGCTTGGCACCCGGTGCCAAGGGGATCGATCGCACCGCGTTCGCTGCTTTACACTGGACGACGCGCACACGTGGAGGACCAATTGAAGAAGCCCAGCTAGACCCGGTTATTAGCACGACCTAAGTTGGTTGGGCCCAGGACCTGACTTATCGTTTGCTCTTAATGCCGAACACAACAATGTTCGGCAATAGCGCCCGCTCGGGCTCGGAAATCCGGTGCCCAAGCGTAGCGGGCGCGCACCCGTGCGGAGGTAAGGAACACGTAAGCGTTCCGTTACCGACGAGCACCCCTACGTCATCGCAGCGGGTGGACAACTGGAGACGTGACTGCACGAAGAAGGCCATCAGCGCGGCTGGTTTCGCAACGTACAGGCGCAGTCTTGACGGAGGCAATCGACGAAAGGCCCCTTTCCCATAGGCCGATTCATCGAGGCCGACTTTCTTGAAGGCAGAGGCATGACGCAACTTCCTGGCCACAGGTCCCCCGGACCCATCGGGCTCTATGACCCGGCGAACGAGCACGACGCCTGCGGTGTCGCATTCGTCGTCGACATGCACGGCCGCCGCAGCCGCGACATCGTCGACAAGGCTATTACCGCTCTGTTGAACCTGGAGCACCGCGGTGCCGCAGGTGCCGAACCCAATAGTGGTGACGGCGCCGGCATCCTGATCCAGATTCCGGACCGATTCTTCCGTGCCGTGGTCGATTTCGAGTTGCCGCCGGAGGGCTCCTACGCCACCGGTATTGCCTTCCTGCCGCAGGCCCGCCGCGAGGCGACCAAGGCCGCCTACGGCCTGGAGCGCATCGTCGAATCCGAGGGCCTCGCCGTGCTCGGCTGGCGCGAGGTGCCCACCGACGAGTCCACCCTGGGTGCCCTGGCCCGCGACGCCATGCCGACCTTCCGCCAGATCTTCATCGGCTCGCCGAAGGGTTCGGCCGAGCAGCTGTCGGGCATGGATCTGGAGCGCCGGGCCTACGTGGTGCGCAAGCGCGTCGAGCACGAACTGGGCAAGGCCGGTGCGGGCGAGGGTGCGGTCGGCAAGGAGTCGGTGTACTTCCCGAGCCTGTCCGGTCAGACCTTCGTCTACAAGGGCATGTTCACCACTCCGCAGCTGCGCGCGTTCTACCTTGACCTGCAGGACGGCCGGATGGAGTCCGCCCTCGGCATCGTGCACTCCCGGTTCTCCACCAACACCTTCCCGTCGTGGCCGCTGGCGCATCCGTTCCGCCGGGTCGCGCACAACGGTGAGATCAACACCGTCACCGGTAACGAGAACTGGATGCGGGCTCGCGAGGCACTGCTGCGTTCGGATGTCTTCGGCATCGACGAAGCGGGCAACAACCGCCTCCAGAAGATCTTCCCCGTCTGTACCCCGGGGGCGAGCGATACCGCGCGCTTCGACGAGGTGCTGGAACTGCTGCACCTCGGCGGCCGCAGCTTGCCCCACGCGGTGCTGATGATGATTCCCGAGGCCTGGGAACGCAACGAGAACATGGACCCGCAGCGGCGGGCGTTCTACCGCTACCACTCGATGCTGATGGAGCCGTGGGACGGCCCGGCGTCGGTGTGCTTCTCCGACGGCACCGTGGTCGGCGCCGTGCTCGACCGCAACGGCCTGCGCCCCAGCCGCATCTGGGTCACCGATGACGGTCTGGTCGTCATGGCCTCCGAGGTCGGTGTCCTCGATATCGATCCGGCCAAGGTCGTCCAGAAGGTCCGGCTGCAGCCGGGCCGCATGTTCCTGGTCGACACCTCGCAGGGCCGCATCGTCGGCGACGAGGAGCTCAAGAGCCAGCTGGCCGCCGAGCACCCGTACCAGGAATGGCTGGACGCCGGCGTGACCAAGCTGGCCGATCTGCCCGACCGCCCGCATGTGCACATGTCGCACGATCGCGTGCTGATCCGCCAGCAGATCTTCGGATACACCAATGAAGAGCTGAACCTGCTGATCTCGCCGATGGCCAAGACCGGCGGTGAGGCGCTCGGCTCGATGGGCACCGACACCCCGATCGCGGTGCTGTCCTCGCGCCCCCGGCTGCTCTTCGACTACTTCTCCCAGCTGTTCGCGCAGGTGACCAACCCGCCGCTGGACGCGATCCGCGAAGAAGTGGTGACCAGCCTGCGCCGGGCACTCGGCCCGGAAGCCGACCTGCTGCATCCCGGCCCGGAGTCCTGCCACCAGATCACCATTCCGCAGCCGATTCTGGACAACGACGAGCTGGCCAAGCTCATCCACATCAACGACGACGGCTCGCATCCGGAGCTGCGCTCGGTGGTCGTGCACGGTCTGTACCCGGTGAAGAAGGGTGGCAAGGGCCTGCGCAAGGCGCTCGAGGCCATCAATACCCAGGTCTCGGCCGCCATCGAGGGCGGTGCGCGGATCATCGTGCTGTCCGATCGCGAGTCCAATGAGAAGCTGGCGCCGATTCCGTCGCTGCTGCTGACCTCGTCGGTGCACCACCACCTGGTGCGTGAACGCACTCGCACCATGGTCGGCGTGGTCGTCGAGGCCGGTGACGCCCGCGAGGTGCACCACATGGCCATGCTGGTCGGCTTCGGCGCGGCCGCGATCAACCCGTACATGGCCTTCGAGACCATCGAGGATCTGCTCGAGCGCGGTGGGCTCCAGATGCCGGGCAGCACCGGCGATCTGGCCGCCGATTACCGCAAGGCCGTCGCGAACTACAACAAGGCCGCGAGCAAGGGCGTGCTGAAGGTGATGTCCAAGATGGGCATCTCCACCATCGCTTCCTACACCGGCGCGCAGCTGTTCCAGGTGATCGGCCTGTCGCAGGAACTGGTGGACGAGTACTTCACCGGCCTGCGTTCGCATCTGGACGGCATCGGCCTCGACGAGCTCGCCGCCGATGTGGCAGCCCGGCACACCGTGGCGTTCCTGGAGAACCGCAACGAGCGCGCGCACCGCGAGCTCGAGGTCGGCGGTGAATACCAGTGGCGGCGCGAGGGTGAGTACCACCTGTTCAACCCGGACACCGTATTCAAGCTGCAGCACGCCACCCGCAGCGGTCAGTACTCGATCTTCAAGGAGTACACCAAGCTGGTCGACGATCAGTCCGAGCGGCTGGCCTCGCTGCGCGGCCTGTTCAAGTTCAGGACCGGTGAGCGCAAGCCGATTTCGATCGACGAGGTCGAACCGGCCAGCGCCATCGTCAAGCGGTTCTCCACCGGCGCGATGAGCTACGGCTCCATCTCCTCCGAGGCGCACGAGACCCTCGCGATCGCGATGAACCGCCTCGGCGGTCGCTCGAATTCCGGTGAGGGCGGCGAACATCCGGCCCGCTTCGAGGTCGAGGAGAACGGTGACTGGCGGCGTTCGGCGATCAAGCAGGTCGCCTCGGGTCGCTTCGGTGTCACCGCGCACTACCTGACCAACTGCACCGATATCCAGATCAAGATGGCCCAGGGCGCCAAGCCCGGTGAGGGCGGTCAGCTACCCGCGCACAAGGTGTACCCGTGGGTCGCCGAGGTGCGGCATTCGACGCCCGGCGTCGGCCTGATCTCGCCGCCGCCGCATCACGACATCTACTCCATCGAGGATCTGGCGCAGCTGATCCATGACCTGAAGAACGCGAACCCGCAGGCGCGGATTCACGTGAAACTTGTTGCGGAGCCAGGTGTCGGCACGGTTGCGGCCGGTGTGTCGAAGGCGCACGCGGACGTGGTGCTGATCTCCGGCCACGACGGTGGTACCGGCGCCTCGCCGCTGACCTCGCTGAAGCATGCGGGCGGCCCCTGGGAGCTCGGCCTGGCCGAGACCCAGCAGACGTTGCTGCTCAACGGACTTCGCGATCGCATCGTCGTGCAGGTCGACGGCCAGATGAAGACCGGCCGCGACGTGATGATCGCCGCACTCCTCGGCGCCGAGGAATTCGGTTTCGCCACTGCGCCTCTGGTGGTTTCGGGCTGCATCATGATGCGGGTCTGCCACCTCGACACCTGCCCCGTCGGTGTCGCGACGCAGAACCCGGTGCTGCGCGAACGCTTCACCGGCAAGCCGGAATTCGTCGAGAACTTCATGCTGTTCATCGCCGAGGAGGTCCGGGAACTGCTGGCGGAGTTGGGCTTCCGTACCCTGGACGAGGCCATCGGTCGGGTCGATATGCTCGACACCTCCCAGGCCAAGGCGCACTGGAAGGCCAGCAAGCTGGACCTGTCGCCGATCCTCGACGATGTCGAGACGGCATTCATGCGCCAGGACCGGTACTGCACCAAGACCCAGGACCACGGCCTGGACCGGGCGCTGGACGTGCAGCTGATCGCGCAGAGCGCCGATGCGCTCGAGCGCGGTCAGGCGGTGAAGTTCGAAACCAAGATCACGAACGTGAACCGCACCGTCGGCACCATGCTCGGCCACGAGGTGACCAAGCTCTACGGTGGCGCGGGCCTGCCCGACGACACCATCGACATCACCTTCACCGGTTCCGCGGGCAACAGCTTCGGCGCGTTCGTGCCCGCGGGCATCACGCTGCGGGTGCAGGGCGACGCGAACGACTATGTGGGCAAGGGCCTTTCCGGCGGCCATCTGATCGTGCGCCCGTCGCTGAACGCACCGGCCGACTTCGTCGCGGAGCAGAACATCATCGCGGGCAACGTGATCCTGTTCGGCGCCACCAGCGGCCAGGCCTTCATCAACGGTGTGGTCGGCGAGCGGTTCGCCGTGCGCAACTCCGGTGCCACCGCGGTGGTCGAGGGCGTCGGTGACCACGGCTGTGAGTACATGACCGGTGGCCGGGTGGTCATCCTCGGTGAGACCGGCCGCAACTTCGGCGCCGGTATGTCCGGTGGTGTCGCCTTCGTCTACGACCCGAACGGCACCTTCGAGGCAAAGCTCAACCCCGAGCAGGCCGACGCGGTCGAGCAGCTCGCCGGTGACGACTTCACCTGGCTGCGCGACATCGTCACCCAGCACCGCGATCAGACGGGTTCGGCTGTCGCCGAACGCATTCTGAGCGACTGGTCCCAGCAGGTGAACCACTTCGTGAAGGTTATGCCGCGCGAATACAAGAAGGTTTTGCTCGCGATCTCCGAGGCCGAGAAGAACGGCATGGATGTCGACGAGGCGATTATGGAGGCTGCACGTGGCTGACCCGCAAGGATTTCTGAAGCACACCAAACGGGAACTGCCGACGCGTCGTCCGGTTCCGCTGCGCCTGATGGACTGGAAAGAGGTCTACGAGCAGGGTTTCTCGCATCAGACCCTGCAGACCCAGGCCAGCCGGTGTATGGACTGCGGTATTCCGTTCTGTCACAATGGCTGTCCGCTGGGCAATCTCATCCCGGAGTGGAACGACCTGGTGCACAAGGGCCAGTGGCGTGAGGGCATCGACCGGCTGCACGCGACCAACAACTTCCCGGAGTTCACCGGGCGGCTGTGCCCGGCGCCGTGCGAGGCGTCCTGTGTCCTCGGCATCAACCAGGATCCGGTGACGATCAAGCAGGTCGAGGTCGAGCTCATCGAGAACGCCTTCGACGAGGGCTGGGTGACCCCGGTCTACCCGACCCGCCTCACCGGCAAGAGGGTCGCCGTGGTCGGTTCCGGCCCGGCCGGTCTGGCCGCCGCACAGCAGCTGACCAGGGCCGGTCACACCGTGACCGTCTTCGAGCGCGCCGACCGCATCGGTGGCCTGCTGCGCTACGGCATTCCGGAATTCAAGATGGAGAAGCGCTTCATCGACCGTCGGCTCGCGCAGATGGAGGCCGAGGGCACCATCTTCAAGACCGGGGTGAACGTCGGTGTCGATATCACCGCCGCGCAGCTGCGCGAGCGGTTCGACGCGATCGTGCTGGCTGGTGGCGCCACCCTGGCGCGTGACCTGCCTATCCCGGGCCGGGATCTGGACGGCATCCACCAGGCGATGGAGTTCCTGCCGTGGGCCAACCGGGTGCAGCTCGGCGACGATGTCACCGACGAGAACGGGCTGCCGCCGATCCACGCCAAGGACAAGAAGGTCGTCATCATCGGTGGCGGCGACACCGGTGCGGACTGTCTGGGCACCTCGCACCGTCAGGGCGCGGCCAGCATCCACCAGTTCGAGATCATGCCGCGGCCGCCGGAGGAGCGCGCCTCCTCCACCCCGTGGCCGACCTACCCGCTGATGTACCGGGTGTCCTCGGCGCACGAGGAGGGCGGCGAACGGGTGTTCTCGGTGAACACCGAGCGTTTCGTCGGCGCGGACGGCAAGGTCACCGCGCTGGAGGCGCACGAGGTCAAGATGGTCAACGGCCGCTTCGAGAAGGTCGAAGGCACCGACTTCACCCTCGAGGCCGATCTGGTGCTGCTCGCCATGGGCTTCACCGGACCCGAGAAGCCGGGCCTGCTCGAAGGTCTTGGCGTCGGCTACGACCAGCGCGGCAATGTCCAGCGCGATAAGAACTGGTCGACCAATGTTCCCGGCGTATTCGTCGCCGGTGATATGGGCCGCGGCCAGTCGCTGATCGTCTGGGCCATCGCCGAGGGCCGCGCCGCCGCGTCCGCGGTCGACAAGTTCCTCGAGGGCGAGACCGCGCTGCCCGCGCCGATCCCGCCGACGGCAGTCGCGCAACGATAAACCTCTCTTACCGGAGCGGAAAGGGCGCCTGTGGATCTCGAATCCACAGGCGCCCTTATCGTTTGCCACGCCTACGTATCCGATCTTGGCGCGACACGCCGAAGGTCGCTGAGCGGAGCCGTTTTCGGCGGGCGCGCTGACGGGAATCGGACACGGTAACGAGTTCGAATGGCGCAGGTCGAGGCGTTGCCTTATTGTGATCTGCGGCGTGGTGCGTGATCTTGGGATGTGGGTTGCGACGTGTGTGTCATACCGGTGGGTGACCCGATATGCACTGGACCGACATCCGCCGAGGTCAGCACGGTTGGCAAAAGACTGTCGGAGCTAGCTCTCGCAAGGGGCGATGTTTTGAACTGGAGCGGTATGCGGTTGAAGAAGGTGGCCGCCGCACTCGGTGCGTGCGCGGCTGTAGCATCCGGCGTAGTCCTCGGTAGCGGTTCGGTAACGGCCGATCCGGGCTGCCCGAGCCTCTATGTGGTTGCGATTCCCGGTACTTGGGAGACCGGAAAGGACAAGACGCCGCAGCCCGGCATGCTGTCCGGCGTAACCAATGGTCTCGGCCGGTCGGTGGATGTCGATTACGTGACATATGCCGCGACCGCCTTCCCGTGGGAAGGCGATGTCTACGGCGCGTCCAAGAAGGAAGCGACCGATCGCGCCCGTGGCCTTGCCACCGCGATGGCGCAGAGCTGTGGCGGCACCAAGATCGCGATCGTCGGCTACAGCCAGGGTGCGGATGCGGCTGGCGATCTTGCCGCCGAAATCGGCACCGGCCTGAGCCCGATTCCGGCGGACCGGATCGCGGGTGTCGGCCTGATCTCCGATCCGCGCCGCTCGCCCACCGACATCCAGGTCGGACCGGTCGCGCCGGGCGCGGGCGCCGGCGGCGCTCGGGTCGGCGGCTTCGGCTGGCTCAGCGATCGCACCCGCACCATCTGCGCGCTCGACGATCTCTACTGCGCAACCGCCACCGACGATTTCGTTACCCGGTTCGCCGGCTTCCTCGCGCAGACCTCGGAGGCAAATCCGGCCAACCTCTGGCGCTACCAGCTCGAGGCGGGCGCCATCATGAACGACCTGATGAACCTCGGCGGCATCCCGACGCTGCAGTCGCAGCTCACCGAGTCCGCCAACCAGCAGCGAGCGAAGGATCTGGAGCGGTTCTACAACTCGCACGCGCATACGCTCTACGGCAGCTACCCGGTGGGCGGCGGTCAGACCGCTATCTCCTGGATGCACAACTGGATCGCGGGCATGGCCTGATTCCATAGCCACATAGCGAAGGCCACCTCTCCTCCGGATGGAGAGGTGGCCTTTCGCTTTCTACTACCGTGATCAGCCCGCGGAGCCGGTCGGCGGCTGGAAGGGCTGCGGTCCAGGGCCAGGGAGGCCGTTATCGGGTCCCGGGAACCATGGACCCTGGTTGTCGCCACCGTCGCCGAGGTGGTGGTGATGGTGGTGGTGACGGTCGATATCTGTGCCCTGCAATGGAATCGGACCCGATACGGACTGGGCGGATGCATCGGGCTCGGCCGCGGAGGCAGTGACGGCGAGGGCGCCGAGCGGCATGGCGATCAATGCGGCGGCGACGGCGACTCGGGCGACGTTACGCCTTGTCTTGGAGAGCAAAACGGTTCCTTTCTCGCGGATGGTGAGTCGCTGGTACGGCGGCTCACCGGTCCCATCGAAGGCTCCGTCACTGGGATTGAGGTGCGATCATTCTGGCAGTCGACTGTGAATGACCGAGTCTGGGAACAACCATCAAGGTTGCTGTGAAATATTGCGCGGCAACAGATCCCACACGTGGCCGTTCTCATTGATGGTCGCCGCGGTCCGGCGGCCGCTGCGGGAGAACAGGATCCGGGTGATCGAGCAATAGTCGATCGGGAAGGTCAGCGGCCGGGCCAGGCCGAGCACTTCCTGCAGGAACACATTGATCACCCCGCCGTGCGCGAAGACGAGCACCGTATCGGCCGGATCGGTGTGCGCGGCGATCGAGGTGATGGCATCGCGCACCTGGGTGATGAAGGCTGTCGCATCGATCTGTTCGGGCAGATGTCCGGACTTGATCCGGTCGTAGACGGCCGTGAATTCGACCTTGGCATCCTCGATCGGAACGTAGGAGGGCAGGTCGCGATCGTATTCGGCCAGATCGTCGATCACATCCACCGCGAGCCCGAGTTTCGCCGCGGTCGGCTCGGCCGTCTCCCGCGCCCGTAGCTGCGGACTGCTCACGATCCGACTGATCCGATGCTGACTCAGTGCCGCAGGCACCCGTTCGGCCTGCTCTAGGCCGACCGGCGCCAATCCGGGATCGGCCGGTCCGCCGGAGGTCTGCACCCGCAACGGCTGAGCATGACGAACGAATATCAACTGCACCTCGCCCACTCTGCCGTATCCGGACTCCGCGCCGATATCAGGGTGAACCAGCGCCGCGCCGAAGATCGCTGCCCTGCGTTCGGCATCCATCCTGTTGCGTGTGGCCGATTGAATCGGTTGTACCGGCTCCATACTCGCTGCTGTGACCAGCGAGCCCTTTCCACAGTGGCTGCGACCGCCGCCGGGTGGATTTACCGCCGAGGACTTGGACCGATTGCCAGGGCTGCCACCGCATTCGCAGTTGATCGACGGAAGTCTCGTCGTCGCGGCCAGACAGACCAAGTTCCATATGTTGGCCGTTTCACTGCTGGAGATATCTTTGCACGGACAGGCACCCGCACATCTGAGGGTTCGACGGCAAATGACAGTGACGCTGGGACGTGACCAGCGACCAGAACCTGACATCATCGCAGTACATGCCGACCGCGATGGTGGTCCGGAGCTGACGACATACCAGGCCGATGACGTCGTGCTCGCCATCGAGGTCGTGTCGGTGGAATCTCGCACTCGTGATCGTGAGCGCAAGCCCCAGCTGTATGCCCGCGCAGGCATCACCCACTTCTGGCGTGTCGAGAATGTCGACGGGCGTCCGGTGGTCTATGTCTACGAACTCGATCCCGCCACAAAGGCATACGCGCTCACGGGGATCCATCATGACCGCCTGCGTCTGAGTGTTCCGTTCGAGATCGACATCGATCTGACCGAAATCGACCGGTGGTAGATTCGCCGCCGCTTACTTCGGGGGATTCGCGGTGCACTCCGGGGGCAGCTCGAAAAAGCTGACGAATTGTTCGACGGCAGCGGGCGGCCCACTGATCTTGGTTTCGCCGGAGGCCAGGCTTTCGGCCAGCGGTCGGCCTTGGACGGTGACGGCGATGAAGACAGGGACCGTGGTGTGGATGGCGACGGTTGCGGAACCGGTCGCGCCACGGCTGATGCCCAGGGTTTCATCGGCGACGATCGCGTGGAATTCGTCTGTGCCGGAATCGGATCCGGTGAAGTACAAGTCGTAGTCGGCGTGCACGCCTGCGGCACGGGCGGGTTGGAAGAAGGTGCGCAGGGTGACTATCAGCGAATCGGTGGACATGTCCGAGCAGCTGTAACTGTTGGGGGTGCGGGCCCCCCAGCGGTTGAGCGCGACGATCACGTCGTCGAGTTCGCGTCCCCAATCGGTGAGGTCGTAGACGGCGGCGGCGACCGGCGGCGGCAGCTTGCGCTTGTGCACGACACCGATCTGGACGAGTTCCTCGAGCCGTTGCGAGAGCACATTGGGACTGATGCCGGGCAGTCCGGCGCGCAGATCGGTGAAGCGCTTGGGGCCCAGGAGTAGTTCGCGCACCACGAGCAGGGTCCAGCGCTCGCCGACGAGGTCGAGCGCGCGAGCGGCACCGCAGGCGTCGTGGTAGCTGCGCTTGGCGCGCTGCTCCGGGGCAACAGTCATGAACTACAGCATATCAGTCGATTCTTCAACTGAATTAATTAGTTGTCTTTTAGGACTAACCATTGCTAGCGTGCCACAGTAACGATCTTCGGGTGGAAGGCGTCTGTGGTGACGGAAGCAAAAGAACGACATAGACAGGCGGGGGACGCCCCGGCCGGTTCGGACAGCAAGCGCTGGCTCGCCCTCTATGTGTTGTGCGGCGGCATGCTGATGATCGTGCTCGATGCGACGATCGTGAATGTCGCGCTCGCGGATATCCAGACCGACCTGGGCTTCACCGCATCGGGTCTGGCCTGGGTGGTGAACGGATATCTGATCTCCTTCGGCGGCCTGCTCATGCTGGCAGGCCGACTCGGTGACCTGATCGGTCGCCGCACCATGTTCCTGTCCGGTCTGGTGGTCTTCACCCTGGCGTCGGCGCTGTGCGGTGCGGCTGTCAACGAGGTAACCCTCATCGCGGCCCGCTTCCTGCAGGGCATCGGCGGCGCCATGACTTCGGCGGTCATCCTCGGCATGATCTTCGCGATGTTCCCGGATCCGCGCGAGCAGGCCAAGGCGATCGGTCGCTACGCCTTTGTCGCGTCGGCCGGTGGCGCGATCGGCCTGCTGCTCGGAGGTTTCCTGACCGCCCTGGACTGGCGGCTGATCTTCCTGGTCAACCTGCCGATCGGCATCGCGGTCGGCCTCGGCGCGCTCGAGATCCTGGACAAGGACAAGGGCGCCGGACTGAAGGACGGCGCGGATGTGCCCGGCGCCGTGCTGATCACGGCGGCGCTGATGCTCGGCGTCTACACGATCGTCAAACCGGCGGCGGAATACGGCTGGACCGATCCGGTCACGCTCGCGCTCGGCGCGGCCGCGCTGGTGCTGCTCGGCGGATTCATCGCGCGGGAGGCGACGGCGGCCACTCCGCTGATGCCGCTGAAGATCTTCCGCTCGCGGAATCTGTCCGGCGCCAATGTGATCCAGGTGCTGACCGTGGCGGGCATGTTCGGCATGTTCTTCATGGGTTCGCTGTACCTGAAGCAAGTGCTCGGCTATTCGCCGATCCAGCTCGGCACGGCCTTCTTCCCGGTCGCGGCGATCATGGGTCTGCTGTCGGTGCGCTACTCCGAACATCTGGTGATGCGCTTCGGCGCCCGCAAGGTGCTGATTCCCGGTCTGCTGCTGATCCTCGTGGCGCTGCTCTGGCTGACCCAGGCGCCGGTGGACGGCAGCTACTGGATCGACATCTTCGGCCCGATGGTGCTGTTCGGTACCGGTGCTGGTCTGGCCTTCCCGTCGCTGATGAATCTGGCGATGTCGGGGGTCGAGCCGCAGGAGGCCGGGCTGGCCTCGGGTCTGGCCAACACCACCATGCAGGTCGGTGGCGCGCTCGGTCTGGCGGTGCTGGCCACCCTGTCGGCGAGCAGGACCGAACATCTGCTGAAGGACGGTGTCGCGGCAAATGTGGCGCTCACCAACGGATTCCACCTGGCGTTCTGGATCGGCGCCGCACTGGTGGTCGCCGCGCTGGTCGCGGCGGTGGTGGTGCTGAAGTCGGTGCGGGCGCAGCCGCACGGCGAACTCGATGACGAGCTGTTGCTCGAGGCCGAGGTGGCCTCCGAACGCACCGCCATCTAGTCCGAAATACCGAAACGGCCCGGTTCGCGATGCGAGCCGGGCCGTTTTCGTGGATTTACTGCTGCTTCTTGCGCTGGGTCAGCAGGTAGATGCCGCCGACGATCAGGGCGACGACGACCAGGCAGCAGATGCCGCCGATGATCAGCCCACTGCTGCTCTTCTTCTTTTTCTTGGCCGCGAACTCCACTGCCGATGCCAGAGTGTCGGAGTTGGACAGGGTGTCCGCGCTCGCCCACACCTGCGGGTCCAGCAGAGCTGTGTTGGTCAGCAGGTCAAGATACATATGCATCCCCAGTGTCGAAGGTAACGGCCTCCTCCCGGGGCCGAATCATCAAGGCTACCGGGCGATTACCGATTGGGAAACTTTCCCCGATTGCAATATTTCATAGTGAGGTCTTCACCGCGGCTTCACCAATGGGAAGGGCAGCGTCTCGCGGATGCTGCGGCCGGTGATCAACATGACGATGCGGTCCACGCCCATGCCCAATCCGCCGGTCGGAGGCATCGCGTGTTCGAGCGCCTGCAGGAAGTCCTCGTCCAGCTCCATCGCTTCCGGATCGCCGTTTGCCGCGAGCATCGACTGTTCGGTGAGCCTGCGGCGCTGTTCGATCGGATCGGTGAGTTCGCTGTAGGCCGTACCCAATTCGACGCCCCAGGCGACCAGGTCCCAGCGTTCGGTCACGCCGGGGATGCTGCGGTGCGCACGGGTCAACGGGGAGACCGAGGTGGGAAAGTCGATGTAGAAAGTCGGCTGCTCCGTATGAGATTCGACCAGATGCTCGTACATTTCCTGTACGACCTGCCCGGCATCCCAGCCGTGCTGATACGGCACCTCCGCCTTATCGCAGAGTTCGCGCAGCTCGTCGATTGTGGTCTGCGAGTTGATCTTGGTGCCGAGTGCCTCCGATACCGCGCCGTGCACGGTCTTCACCGTCCACTCACCGGAGATGTCCACCTCTTCGAAGGAGCCGTCCGATTTGGGTCGCATTGCGACCATCGAACCATTGGCGGCCTGCGCGGCGTTCTGGATGAGCTGGCGGGCCAGCTGCATCATCCGCTCGTAATCGGCATGTGCCTCATAGGCTTCCAGGCTGGTGAACTCCGGATTGTGGCTGAAGTCCACGCCCTCGTTGCGGAAGTTGCGCCCGATTTCGAAGACCTTCTCCATACCGCCGACGCACAGCCGCTTGAGATACAGCTCGGGCGCGATCCGCAGATACAGATCCAGATCGTAGGCATTGATATGGGTGAGGAACGGAGTCGCATTGGCCCCGCCGTGCACCTTCTGCAGTATCGGGGTCTCCACCTCGAGATATCCCCAGGCGTTCAACGAATCCCGCAGCGAGCGCACCACCGCGGTCCGCTTGCTCAGCACCTCGCGGACCTCGGGATTGATCGCCATATCGACGTAGCGCTGACGCACCCTGGCCTCGGGATCGGCCAGGCCCTTCCACTTGTCCGGCAGCGGATGCAGGCATTTGCCGATCATCCGCCAGTCCGCGGCCAGCAGTGAGAGTTCACCGCGTCGACTGTGCCCGATCTGGCCGCTGACCTCGATGAGGTCGCCGAGGTCGAAGAATTCGCCGAATTCGGCGCTGCGTTCGGCACCGACCCGATCGCGGTCGATAACCAGCTGGATATCGTCGGTCCAGTCCCGGACCACCGCGAAGATCACACCGCCGTAATCGCGGATGCGCAGCAGTCGGCCGCAGACCCGCACCGTGGTGCCGCGCGGTGAACGACGCGCTGCCGCAACGGTATGTGTCGGGGGGTATGCGACCGGATAGGGATCGACTCCGGCGGACGCGAGCCGGTCGAGTTTGTCCATGCGCACCCGCACCTGCTCCGGGCGGCGCGGAAGCTGTTCCACACCGACGTTGTCCGGCAGATCCGGCGGACTGCCGTCGGTGTGCAGGCCGGTGATACCCGCGGGTACCGCACTGTGCAGACCGGTGTGGGTGATGGTCTCGGGTTCCTTGCCGAAGCGCGGTAGGAAGCCCTCGGCGAGCGCACTGGCGATGGCCACCCGAGGTAGTTGCCTGCGCTCCTCGAATAGGAAGAACCGGGGCACCCAGTGCGGCTGATACTTCACATTCGACCGGTACAGCGCCTCCAACTGCCACCAGCGCGAAAAGAACAGCAGCACACCGCGCCACAGCCGCAGCACGGGTCCGGCGCCGATGCGTCCGCCCTCTTCGAAGACGGAGCGGAATACCGCGAAGTTCAGCGAAACCTTGGTGATGCCATGCTGTTCGGAGGTCAGCGCGAGCTGGGAGATCATCAGCTCCATGACACCGTTGGGGCCGTGTGGATCTCGACGCATCAGTTCGAGTGACGCACCGGTGCGTCCCCACGGCACCAGCGACAGCATGCCGAGCACCTGCTCCTGCGAATTTACCGCCTCGACCAGCAGGCAGTCGCCGTCCAACCGATCGCCGAGGCGGCCGAGCGCCATGGAGAAGCCGCGCTCGGTTTCGGTATCGCGCCAGGCATCGGCACGGGCGATCACCTGCCGGAACTCCTCGGCCGGGATATCGCGGTGGCGGCGGATCCGCACGGTGATCCCGTGCTTGCGCAACCGGTTCGCCGCCTGGCGGACCTGCTTCATCTCCGGGCCCGCGAGCGAGAAGGTCCTGGTGTCGAGAATGGCCTCGTCACCGAGGCGCAGCGCCGAAAGTCCGGCGCGCCGGTACGCCGTCGCACCGAGTTCGCTCGCGCCCATGACCGCTGGCGCCCAACCGAATTCGTCGGCCAGCTGCAGCCACGCATCGATCGCCTGCGGCCAGGCCTCGCGAATGCCGATCGGATCGCCACTGGCGAGGCAGACGCCCAATTCGACGCGATAGGTCAGCGCCGCCTTGCCGCTCGGTGCGAAGACCACCGCCTTATCGCGCCGAGTCGCGAAGTAGCCGAGCGAATCCTCGACATCGGAGCGTTCCAGCAGACCGCGGATCGCGGACTCGTCGGTGCCGGTCATCGCATTGCCGGCACGCTGCGACCGCAGCAGGATGACCACCGCGGCCAGCAGCGCGATGGCGCCGAAGAGGCCGAGCAGGAAGTTGACGAACGGGCGCGGATGGCCGTCGAAATGTTCGTTGTCGACCAAGATTGCGGCGGTCACCCGATAGACCGTCCACAGCGGCCGCTGCACGCCAGGGGGCAGCGAACCGGGGAGCAACTCCACCAGACCCCAGCCCAGCAGACAGCCGACCGCGAGACCGCCGGCCAGTACGCCCAACGCCTTCCAGCCCGCCCCCGGGCGCACCTTGGTGTAGAACTCCCGCCAGGACGCGAGCAGCACGCCGATCGCGGCGAGCTGAACCACCGCGGCCACCAGCGCGTGCATATTGCCCTCGTCGGCGAATTCGAGCACATTCGCCAGCGCGTAGAGCGCGATATAGCCGAGCAGCAACCACCAGGCGATTCGCTTGCGGCTCGCCGTCGCCCCCGCGAGCAGACCGACCACCAGCGCCCACACCAGGCTGGTATCCGGTGCGTCGAAGTAGTACAGGTCGATGTAGCGACGCGGTACATGCGTCAGATACCGCAGTCCGGGCGAGAGGCTCCACAGGAAGCAGAGCACGGCGAACACGCCAAGGAGCAGACCCGCGATATGTGGGACCTCGCGCAACCGTCCGTGTCCGCGGTGCGGAACCGGTGGTGCCGATCTCTCCGAGGGTGCTTCGGTGTCGATGTGTTGCCCGGCGTGCGTGGTTGTCACAGCACCAGTGTGTACGGTGCCGCGGTAGTGGTGCTCGAAGACCACCCGGGCATGTCGGTTATCGGAGTGTCATCCATGTGTCTAGGTCGCTTGCATGGGGGTTGGATTTCCGGTTCGACGGCCACGGAGTAAGGATGTATCCCATGTCCGATGCAGTCGATGTGCCGATCGATGACGACGTCATTCGACTCGGTCAGTTCCTCAAGCTGGCCAATTTGATCGATTCCGGATCGGAGGCCAAGACGGTGATCGCCGCGGGTCTGGTACGGGTCAACGAGGAGGTGGAACTGCGTCGCGGACGGCAACTGCATGTCGGCGACATTGTGGCCATCGCCGGTCACCGGGCCAGGGTGGCGGCGGTCTAGCCGCTCAGTCTTCGGCACGGACCACGATGCCGTCGTGGTCGCTGTAGAGCATGTGGCCGGGCACGAAGGTGACGCCGCCGAATTCCACCGGGATATCGCGGTCGCCCGAGCCGGTCTGGGTGCTTTTGCGCGGGTTGGTGCCCAGCGCCTTGATGCCGATATCGAGCGTGCGCAGGATGGCCGAGTCGCGCACCGCACCGTTGACGATGACGCCGGACCAGCCGTTGGCCACACCGCGTCCGGCGATGATGTCGCCGACCAATGCGGTGTGCACGCTGGCGTCGCCGTCGACGACGAGCACGCCGCCGTTGCCCGGCTCGCCCAGCGTTTGCTTGACCAGCAGGTTGTCCTGGAAGCAGCGGATCGTGGTGATGCGCCCGGAGAACTCCGCGCGCCCGCCGAACTGGATGAACTGCGTATCGCAGCTACGGATTTCGGGGCCGATCTCGTCGGCGAGGTCCGCGGTGGCAATGGTGTTCACTGTGACATTCTGCCGCGCCTGCGGCGCGGCGTGTTCGC
>NZ_BDBY01000198.1 GCF_001613225.1 Nocardia pseudovaccinii NBRC 100343 | reverse complement strand
ACGCGAGACAGGCCGCGAACGGTCGCGTGTAAGACTCGCTCCGTGCGGGTCGAGTTGGTGCCGGTGGTCATCATTCACCGGCGCGCTGCTAACCCAGTCGCTATCGATGCCCGTAATGCATCTCGTATTTCATCCGCTCGGTTTCGCGCATCTTGTTGTGGTTGATCCACCCCTGATCGATGCCGTGCTGGCTCAGCCGGAACCGACGCCAGACGTAACTGAGCGAGACCGTGAAGACGATCAGCGGCACGATCATCATCACGATCATGCCGATCTTCAATCCCATCGGGCCGGGGAACAGCAACCACAGCGCGAAGAACGGGATGAACGGTACGAGGAAGCGGACGAGGTAGCGTTCCATGGCCCCGTGCCCGACGAGGTCGTGGATGACCCACTCGTGCAGCTCCTCGGGGAGCTCGCGGCCGAGATCGTAAGCGATCCGTTGGCCCAACGTGGGACGCTTCATATGTTCAGGCTATGCCCGTGAGATGCGTCACGGCCAGGTTCGGCGAATATTCGGCAGCCGAATTCAAGCGCGACCGTGGCGGCGTTCATAGGCCAGCCGCTCGGTCTCCGCGCGCTTCCTGGACGTGGCGTCGGCCAGTGCCGGATCCAAGCCGTGCTTGACCAGACGCGCCCTGCGATACACGTACATCAGCGCCGCGGTGAAATAGATGAGCGGTAGATACAGCAGGGCCATCATCGCCAGGCCCATCCATTTCGGTCCGGGTACCAGCAGGAACAGGCTCAGCACCGGAATCATCGGAATGAGGAAGCGCATCAGGTAGCGCCGTGCCGCACCGGGGCCGGTGAGATCCTCGAGCACCCACGCCGACATCGACTCCGGCAGTGTGCGCCCGCAGATGTAGGCGATGCGCTGCGGAAATGTCGGTGTCGTTCGGTCAGCCATAGTGCACAGCATCCTCCGGCCGGACCGGCCCGGACAAGTTCTGGCTAGCCCTGCCTGCTGGCGTGGAATTCGGCGATCTGGGTGGTCAGGTTGTGCGTGGAGTGTTTGACGGCGAGCTTCACGAACGGCTCGATGGTCTTGCCGAGCACCTTGCCCGCGATTCCACCCGGCACCCGATAGTCGACGATCGCGTCGACCGTGCAGTTATCGGTGGCCTTGGCATGGAACAGGAAGGTGGATTCGATTTCGAAACCCTTGATCGACTTCACCGCGATCGCGTAGTTCTCTTCCCACCGCACGACCTGCAGGCGCGAATGCAGCGCGGCGGGACCGAGTTTGATGGTGCCGTCGAAGGTCGCGCCGACGCCCTCGACCTGATCGGTGATCGGCGTGAAGTCTTGGACCTCGGTGATGAAACGCGACAGATTCCGGTAGTCGTTGACGTACGCGAAGGCTGTTTCGGCCGATGCCACACAGTCTTCGACGATCTTCACCTCGGTCATGGCACAACTGTAACGGGTTGCTAACAGCCCGTCCGCAGGTGCTTGCATTTGCAAGCGTCAAGCGGTGACCGCCAGGGCCGCGGCCAATCCGAAGGCCACGGCCATCACTGCCACCTCGATGATCGCGCGCCGCAGTGAGGATTCGGCGGGCATTCGATGTCCCGTCGCCTGCGGTACCCAGGTCCGCCGCCACCACCAGCCGAGCGCCAGCAACGCAACCAGCACAAGGGTTTTCGCGAGCAGAATGCGGCCGTAGCCGGTCGTCACGAACGGGGCGATCCCGCCGACCCGCACCAACCCGTTGACCAGGCCGGTGACCGTGACGATGCCGACCAGCGGCAGCGCCGCCGCCGAATACCGTGGCAGCGTCACCGCCCACTCACCGCGGGTGCGCACCACCAGCGCCAGCGCGACCAGCAGGCCGAACCAGGCCGCCGCAGCCAGTGCGTGCACCGCCGCGAGCACCGAGCCGAACGGCTGCTGCGACATATGCCCGGTGATCGGCCGCAGCGCGAGGGCCACCGCCGCGAAGACCAGCACCAGATCGGCCGACGCGGTCTCCGGCCGCCGGAACGCCATCGCCGAATAGCAGGCGACCGCACCACTGCCGATCAGCACCGCGATACCGACCTGACCGCCGCTGATCTCGACCAGGAAATTGCCGAACTGCCCAGCGCTGAGCTTGCCGACGGGCACGCCGACCACGGCGGCCGCCTCGAAGACGAGCACCGCGAATTCGGTGACGCACCAGATCCCGGCAAGTACCGCGAGTGCCCGCCACGGCGGCCGGAGCCGATCGTGCAGTCGGGGCAATGCGGCCAGTCCGAGCACCGTGGCCCCGGTGCAGTCCGCCAGCACCCTGATGACGCTCTCGGTCTGCGCGGGGGCCGGGACGGCCAGGATCAGCGCGAGCGCCACCCCGAGCAGCCCGGCCGGGACGACCAGCAGCAGCGCTTGCGCGTTCCCGCCGCCGGTCGTCCGCTGCACCTTGTTCACCCGTGTGCTCTTCTCACCGCTGCGATTTGCGGCTCCTGCCGCCGAACAGGGCGAATGCCAGACCACCGCCGAACAGGACGACCGCGCCGATGATGAAGACCCACAGCGGAATTCCGCCGGAATCGTCGCTGCCACCGGAGTTGTGCTGACTGTCGGCCTTCGGGCCGGGCGTACCGTTGCCCGCCTTGGTGAGGGTGAAGGTCCGCTCACCCTTGACCGGATGACCATCGGCGGAGGTGACTCGGTACCCGATCTTGTAGACGCCGGTCGGACCGAGTTCGCCGACCGCGACGCTCACGGTCGGGCCGTCCACCTTCGGATCGCCCTTGGACCACAGATTTCCGTCCGGACCCACCACGGTCAGTGCCGGAAAGCTTTCCTGCAGTGGCTCGTTGAAGGTGATGCTCACCCGCTCCGGCCCGGTTTCGATACTCGCGCCGTCGGCGGGCACGCTGCTGACCGGCGTCGAATGGGCCACCGCCGTTCCGGCCGCGAGCGCGCCCATGCTCAGCAGGAGCAGGCCCGCGACCAGCCCGGCGACCGTGCGACGCATCGCGATGCCACTCATGCCCGGCGTCCGCGGATCACATTGCCCAGACCGAGCGCGACGCCGAGCAGTCCGAGCGCGAGACCGATGCCGCCGAGCCAGCGCGCGGTGTTGTCGTTGTCCTCGGCCTTCTCCGAGGCGGCGGCCGAACTGCCGACGTGGTGGTCGTCATGGCCGTCGCCGGAGGCCGCCGCGAGGGTGAGCATCGGCGCCGGATGCTCCGGTTCGGAACCGTCGGCGCCCATGGGCTGATCCCACTTGACGACCTTGCCGTCGCTGTAGGTCTGGGTGGCCGGGAAGCTGACCTCGTCCTTGGTCGGCAGCGGGCCGACCGAGAGGACGAAGCGCTGGAACTGGCCGGGCCGAACACCGGGTGTGCCGGGATCGGCGGTCCAAGTGACCGAGGTGGCCTCGGCCTTGTCATTGCGGTCGACCTTCGAGCTCCAACCCGGAATGGGTTCGGTGCGGGCGCTCTTGAGGTTGGGCAGGGCGACGGTGAGTGACGTGGTGTTCGCGGTCTCCGATTCGGTCGGGACCTTGAAGGTGATCACCGAGTAATCGCCCTGCGTCGCACCGGGTGCGTCGGCGGTGACGTGTGCGGAGGCGGTGCCGCCCGCGAGGAGAACGAAACCGACGGCGGCGACCGCCGTGCAGGCGCGCGTGATCTGCGTACGCATGGGTGAAGTGCTTTCTGTCCGAAGGGGTTTGGGGTGTGGCTGGTCAGGCCGACACCGGTGGCGCGCGCGGGCCGATCGCGCCGTTCGGATGAAAGCGGTAGTGCAGGAGAACCGGATCGGACCAGCGGACCGGGCGGCTGACCGCGAGCGGTGATCCGGCTGCGGAAACGGCGCGAATGACACTGGACGCCAACGCATAGAGCCGCTCGGCCAGCAGGATCAGCGCGACGCAGCCGAGCGTCGCGATCAAGTGCGCCGACAACATCCAGCCCGTGGGCAGGTATGGGTCGAGTTGCGGTCCGGCGGTGTGGCTATGGGTGTGGTCGATCAGCCCGGATAGCACCGCATGTCCGGCGAGCTGTCCGAGCGCGAGCGGACCGAGCACGGCCCAATGCCCGATGGCGCCCCGGTGCAGCAGACCCGCGGCCCAACCCGTCAACGCCGAAACAAGCAGCAGCAGTGCGGATTCGGCCGAATCCGGAAATCCGCCACCCGCCGCACCGTGTGCGGCGATGGCGAGCGCACCGACCATGCCGCCGACCAGACTGCCACGCGGGCTGCCGGAGGGCTGGCCGGGAGACATCCGATGGATCAGCTGACGCCGAGGCGCGCCAAGACGTCCGCCTCGATACCGGACAGCTCGCTCGAGATCGACGCGTGTACGGCGCGACGACGCGGTGCGGGCATCTGCTCCGCGGTCCGAATCGCGGCGGTCAGATTGCCGAGTCGATCCTGGGTGGCGGTAACGAATTTCTGGGTCTCGCCCTTGCCCGCCTTGTCGCCGGATTGCGTGCCGATCTTGTCAAGGGCGGCTTCGGTATTGGTGATCCGGGCCTGCAGCCGACCACCGTGGCCGCTGAAATCACCGAGCTGTTCGACGCCGATGCCCAGCTGATGCGCACGGCGGGTATCGATCCGGCCGCGGATGAAGGTCGCGGCGCGATAGGCCAGCGGTGCGAGTACGGGCACCAGCACCCGGGCGACACCGAGGTACTTGCGGACCTGGCCCGCGGTGAACGGATCCCGTTCGGCCTTGGCGGCAACCTTCAGCGCCGCCTTCTCCTCGGCCTGCAGGGTGGCGATCTGCGCCTTGGCGACCTTGGCCTGGGTGCGGGCTTCGGCGCGGCGGGCCTTGCGGTCGTTCCTGGCGCCGAGTTTCGCCTCCATGGCGGCCTTGTGCTTGAGGGCCTTCGCCTCGGCCCTGCGGCTCGGCCGCCGCTTGCGCTTCGTGAACAACCCCATCGAGGCCCTCCTGTGTCCAATTTGCCGCGCCTGCGGCGCGGCGTGTTCGC
>NZ_BDBY01000197.1 GCF_001613225.1 Nocardia pseudovaccinii NBRC 100343 | reverse complement strand
GCTCCGAACGGGCTGCGTTGATATTGAACCATCTCGCTGCTCGTCTACCAGGCACAGGTCTACCACGCCGCTCACCGGTGTACCACGCGACTCGATGGCTACTTGCGACTTGTGCGCCGACCGCGTCATGCGGTTCACAGAGTTGTCAGGGGTCTGGACCATACTGCGTATGTGTATTCGGGCAGCGGTGACCGGGACGGTCGCAATCACGAAGGCGTAGCCGACGAGCGGCAGGCCGAGGTCAGTGCTGCGTCGATGCCCGCCGAGCCGACCGCATTCGTCGATGCCAGAGCATTGATCGGGTGTCGGCACCGATTGCATTTGAATGCCGCGCATCCGAACCTGCTGACCGGGGTGATCGAGGATGCCGGGGTCCGTCAGCGCCGGGAGGCCGCGACCGCGCATCGCACCCGGGTGCGTGATGCGCTGATCGCCGCGGATCCGGACAACTGGGTGGTGATCGATCCGACGTTGCGCGCGGGGGAGCGGGCCGCGGCCACCATGCGCGCGTGTGCCGAAGGCGCGCAACACATCTGGGGCGGACTGCTGCCGCAGGAACCGGATACCGGCCGCCGCGGCGGTTCGGAGATCCTGCTGCGTGACCGCGATCGTGGCGGCTATATCCCGGTCATCGTGGTCAATCACAAGGTCACCGACCCGCGCCAGCCCGAACCGGCCGATTTCCACCCGACCACTTCGGATCCGTATCACTGGGATCCACAACCTGATCCGCATCGCAAACTGCGCCAGCAGCCCCGTGATCAACAGCGCCTCGCGCATCTGTACCGCATGCTGCAGCGGCACGGTCTGGCCAGTCCGGCGCTGGTCGGCGGCGTGATCGGCTACCACTTCGACCGCATCCTGGTGCACGATCTCGGCCCGCTGCTCGCCGATTACGACCGGCGCTATGCCGATCGAATCGCGGTGGTGCGCGGGGATTTGCCGACGGTTCCGTCGAAGGTGCCCGAATGCCGCCAGTGCCCGTGGTGGACGCGCAAGGCGCCCGCCGACGAGGCGCAGGTCGCGGGGCAGAGCTGCGAGGGCTGGCTGACCGAGCACCGGGACGTGAGTCTGGTCGCGCCCGGTTCCCGCGCGGAGGTGTTGCGCGGACACGGCGTCGAGACCATCGACGATCTGGCCGCCTGGGTCGGCGACGACCCGGAGGACTGGCAGCACGGCCCGTTCGACGAGGCCGTGGTGACCGCCCGCGCCTGGCTCGCGGGCGCGCCGCTGGTGCGCCGGGTCGAGCGGGTCTGGGTGCGCCGGGCCGATGTCGAGGTGGATGTCGATCTGGAGAGCTTTCAGGAGTACGGCGCATACCTGTGGGGCACGCTGCTCGACGGCGTGTACCGCCCGTTCGTCACCTGGGATCCGCTGCCCACCGAAGATGAGGGCCGCTCCTTCGGCGAATTCTGGACCTGGCTGATGACGGTGCGCGCCGAAGCTGTCGCGGCCGGGAAAACCTTTGCCGCCTACTGCTATTCGCGCACGGCCGAGGACAAGTGGCTCTACGAATCGGCGCGCCGTTTCGCGGGTAAGCCCGGCGTGCCGACGGTCGATCAGGTGCGCGCGTTCGTCGACGGACCGCAGTGGGTGGATATGTTCCAGGCCGTCTCCGATCAATTCATCTGCCCGAACGGCAAGGGGCTCAAGAAGATCGCGCCGGTGGCCGGGTTCTCCTGGCGCGATCCCGAGGCCGGGGGCGAGGCATCGATGAGCTGGTATCGGCTGGCCGTCGGCTACGAGGGCGAACCCGAGCTGAGTCAACGCACCCGGCTGCTCGAGTACAACGAGGACGATGTGCGGGCCACCATGGTGTTGCGCGAATGGATGCATCCCCGGCCCACACGGGCGGATGATCCCCACCGCGCCGACATCGAGGTGCCCGGCTTGGCCGACTTCGGGCAGATGTCGGCGGATGTCGGATAGGCGCGGCGGTACCATCGCGACGTGACAGAGCACGTCGAACAACTCGAGTTCCAGGCAGAAACCCATCAGCTGCTCGAGCTGATGATCCACTCGGTCTACTCCAACAAGGACACGTTCCTGCGGGAGCTGATCTCGAACGCCTCCGACGCGCTGGACAAGCTGCGGCTGGAGTCCTTCCGCGATAAGGATCTGCACGTCGACACCGCCGATCTGCATATCGAGCTGGAGGTCGACAAGGACAACCGGATCCTTACCGTCAGGGATAACGGCATCGGCATGTCCCGCGCCGAGGTGGTCGATCTGATCGGCACGCTGGCCAAATCCGGCACCGCGGAGCTGCGCAAGAAACTGAACGAGGCGAAATCCGAGGCCGCCGCGGAGGAGCTGATCGGCCAGTTCGGCATCGGCTTCTATTCGACCTTCATGGTCGCCGACAAGGTCACCCTCACCACCCGCAAGGCGGGCGAGACCGAGGGCACCCGCTGGGAGTCGGCCGCGGGCAGCTCGACCTACACCATCGAAACCCTCGACGAGGCCCCGCAGGGCACCGCCGTATCGCTGCATCTCAAGACCCCCGACGAGGACGACCACCTCTTCGACTACACCCTGGAGTGGAAGCTCCGCGAGATCGTCAAGAAGTACTCGGACTTCATCGCCTGGCCGATCCGCATGCAGATCGAGCGGACCGTCACCGAGGGTGAGGGCGAGGAGAAGACCGAGAAGACGATTCTCGAGGAGCAGACCCTCAACTCCATGAAGGCGCTGTGGACCCGCCCGAAGAGCGAGGTCAGCGACGAGGAGTACAAGGAGTTCTACAAGCACGTCAGCCACGGCTGGGACGATCCGCTGGAGATCATCCCGATGAAGGCCGAGGGCACCTTCGAGTACCAAGCACTGCTGTTCGTTCCTTCGCATGCGCCGTTCGACCTGTTCACCCGCGAGCACAAGCGCGGTGTCCAGCTCTACGTCAAGCGGGTGTTCATCATGGACAACTGCGAAGAGCTCATGCCGGAATACCTGCGCTTCGTCAAGGGTGTGGTGGACGCGCAGGACCTGTCGCTCAACGTCTCCCGCGAGATCCTGCAGCAGGACCGGCAGATTCAGATGATCCGCAAGCGCCTGGTGAAGAAGGTGCTCTCGACAGTGAAGGAACTGCAGGGCGCGGAGGATCAGGAGAAATACCAGACGTTCTGGAAGGAGTTCGGGCGCGTCCTCAAGGAGGGCCTGCTCTCGGACTTCGACAACCGCGAGACGCTGCTGCAGGTCTGTTCGTTCGCCTCGACCAACTCCGAGGAAGCTGGATCTGATGGGGGCGACCTGCAAGCAGTCGCCCCGATGACCTCGCTCGCCGCCTATGTCGAGCGGATGCAGGACGGCCAGGACGCCATCTACTACATGACCGGCGAGACCCGGCAGCAGATCGAAAGCTCTCCGCATATGGAGGCCTTCAAGGCCAAGGGCCGCGAGGTGCTGATCCTGACCGATCCGGTCGACGAAATGTGGGTCGGTTCGGTCACCGAATTCGACGGCAAGCCGTTGCAGTCCATCGCCAAGGGCGAGGTCGATCTGGAGACCGAGGAGGAGAAGAAGGCCACCGAATCGCTGCGCGAACAGCAGGACAAGGACTTCGCCGAACTGCTGGCCTGGCTCGGCAAGAACCTGGACAACGTCAAGGAGGTGCGCCTGACCAACCGGCTCACCACCTCGCCGGCCTGCCTCGTCGGTGATGTCTTCGACTTCACCCCGATGCTGGAGCGGATGTACCGCGCCTCCGGTCAGCTGGTGCCCGAGTCCAAGCGGATCCTCGAGCTCAACCCGACCCATCCGCTGGTCACCGGTCTGCGCGACGCCTACGACACCCGGCGGGACGACGCCGACGCGGGCAAGGTTCCCGAGCTCACCGAGACCGCCGAATTGCTCTACGGCACAGCGGTTCTCGCCGAGGGCGGCGAACTGAAGGATCCGGCCCGCTTCGCCCAGATCCTCACCGAGCGCCTGACCCGCACGCTCTGAAGGACGACCTGCCAAGAATGGGGGACACATAACCAGTGAGCGGTTCACATAGGTTCCACAACCTGTGTGAACCGCTCACTGGTCTGCGACGGTCCGCAAGGTTGTCGGACAAGACAACTGATTTCCGTGGCACATGGGTAACTCATCGGGGACGGGCTAAGCCTCGCGCTGATTCACCGCTGGGCGCCAACGCGACTATCGTGGCACTTGATCTGGCTTGAATACGCGGGGAGGCGGGCTAGCTAACGTGCCGAATGCGAACGGGCCGGTCATCCGGGCCGCACGTGCCGATGACTACGACGCCATCGCCATCGTTATCGATGACTGGTGGGGGCGCTCGGTGTTACCGCACCTGCCCAGGTTGTTCCTCGATCATTTCTACCGAACCAGCCTGGTTGCCGAGGTGCCCGGCGCCGGATGGCGGGAGCCGACCGAATGGCTGGCCGGATTCCTGATCGGCTTCCTCTCGCCGTCGGAATCCGATGAGGCCTACATCCACTTCGTCGGCGTCGATCCGCAGTCCCGCAAGAGCGGACTCGCCCGCGAGCTCTACGAGCGGTTCTTCGCGATCGCCAGGGCGAATGACCGGCACATCGTGAAGGCGATCACCGCGCCCGGCAATGACGCGTCGATCGGCTTCCACCGGCATCTCGGCTTCACTGTCGCCGGACCGGTGCGTGATTACAACGGACCGGGCCATCACCTGATCACCTTCGAACGCAAGATCTGATCCGCTTGGCGCACAACGAGATCGGCCGGAGTTGGTAGGTTCCGGGGGTGCTGCCCGGTTAGCCTTGGACAGTCGAAAGGATCGTCAGCTGATGTCTGGTAACCCGCTTGCCGCCGCCGAACCGTGGGATCTCGTCGCCGACGGATATGCCGAATTCGGACCCGCGATCATGGCGCCTTTCTCCGCTCGCGCACTAGAACTGGCCGGTCTTTCGGCGCAATCACAGGTTGTCGATGTCGCGGCGGGGCCGGGCACGCTGAGTCTGCCCGCCGCCGAACGAGTGGCACAGGTGTCGGCCATCGACTTCTCCGAGCCGATGATCCAGCGACTCGCCGAGGACGCCAGCACAGCTGGGCTGACCAATATCGAAACGCTGGTGGGGGACGGGCAGGCGCTACCGTTCGATGACGACAGCTTCGACGCCGGTTTCTCGATGTTCGGACTGATGTTCTTCCCGGATCGGGCCAAGGGCTTCGCGGAACTGTTCCGGGTACTGCGTCCCGGTGCCACCGCCGTGGTGTCGAGTTGGGCGCCGGTGGCCGAATCGACGCTCATGCGAATGATGTTCGGCGCCTTCGCCGCCGCCGATCCGACTATCTCCGAACCCCAGCCCAACTTCCTCGACCTGGAAAATCCGGAGGTCTTCGCGACCGAGATGCGCACCGCGGGATTCGCCGGGGTGAGCATCCAACGCCACACCAGCACGATCGGTTTCGCCGACTCCGACGAGATGTGGGAGACCATGGTGCGCAGCAGCGCCCCACTGCTGCTGATGCGCCGCACCGTCGGGGAGCAGGTGTGGGCCGAACGCGTCGCCCTGATGTGCGCCTACCTCGCCGTCAACTACCGCCCGAACAAACCCCTGTCCACCACCGCATTCCTCGGCATCGGCCACAAACCGGCCCCTTGACAGCAGAAACGCCCCGCCATCCAGTGGATGACGGGGCGCAGTTGCCTTGCAGGCTCTTTAGCGGGGCGCCATGCGCAGGGCACCGTCCATGCGGATGGTTTCGCCGTTGAGGTAGTCGTGCTCGACGATGTACTGCGACAGCTGCGCGTACTCGTCCGGGCGGCCCAGGCGCGACGGGAACGGCACACCGGCCTCGAGGCCCTTGCGGTACTCCTCGGTGACACCGGCGAGCATCGGGGTGTCGATGATGCCGGGGGCGATGGTGTTCACGCGGATGCCGAACTGGGCCAGGTCACGCGCGGCCGGGACGGTCATGCCGTGCACGCCACCCTTGGAGGCCGAGTACGCGATCTGGCCGATCTGGCCCTCGAAGGCGGCGACCGAGGCGGTGTTGATGATCACGCCGCGCTGGCCGTATTCGTCGACGGTGTCGGTCTTGGCGATCGCGTCGGCGGCCAGGCGCATCACATTGAAGGTGCCGAGCAGGTTCACGGTGATAACGGTGCGGAACAGCTCGAGATCGTGCGGGCCGTTCTTGGACAGGATGCGTCCGGCCCAGCCGACACCGGCGCAGTTCACCACGATGCGCAGCGGCGCACCGGAATCGACGACCTGCGCGACGGCGGCGGCAACCTCGTCGTTGCTGGTGACGTCGGCGGGGATGAGGGTGACGCCGTCGGGCACGTTGTCCCCGGCGCGCTCGATGGATTGGGGTACGTCGAGTCCGAAGACGGTTGCGCCCAGATCGGCAAAACGCTTGGCAGTGGCGGCGCCGAGGCCGGATGCGCCTCCGGTGATGATGGCGGCGGAACCCGAAATCTCCACGATGGTCCTCTCGTTCGTGACAGCCAGTTGGCCCTTCGTCAATTGCACCCTAACCGGTGCTGTACGAGAGGCCGATCACGGCTCCCTCGCACCCGATGCCCGCTCCACATAGCACTGTCGGATAAACGGGAAATTATTTGCGAACATATATGTTCGCGGCTGGTATCGTCGCAGCTATGCAGCATCGCGAAGCGATTCGACGAGGGACGGTGGCCAGGTGACGAGTTGGCACCTGTTCTCCGCCGCGTCCGTCGCCGGTCGCCGGATTCTGATCACCGGCGCGGCGCGCGGCATCGGCGCCGCGCTGGCGCGGCAGTTGCACGCGAAAGGGGCGAGGGTAGCGCTGCTCGGACTGGAGGCGGACCTGCTCGCGGAGGTGGCGCACGAATGCGGGGACGCGCCGTGGCGCTATTGCGATATCGCCGATCACCGGCAGGTGGAGCGCGTGGTGAGCACGCTGGTCACTGAACTCGGCGGGCTGGATGTGGTGGTGGCCAATGCCGGGATCGCCAAACAGTTGCCGCTGCTGGGCGGGGATCCGACGGTCATGGAGGAGACGCTGGCGGTCAATGTGCTCGGCGTCTACTACACGCTGCGTGCCGCTGGACCGCACATCTGTCATCCGGACGGGTACGCACTGGTCATCTCGTCGCTGGCGGCCGCGGTGAATCTGCCGTTGGTCGGGGCGTACAGCGCGTCGAAGGCCGGGGTGGAGGCGCTCGGTAATACGTTGCGGCACGAGGTCAGGCACACCGGTGCGAAGGTCGGGGTCGCGTATTTCGCCGAACTGGATACCGATATGACCGCGCGCGGCTTCGGCACCGCCGCGGCGCGGGCTATTCTCGGCCGGTCCACGGTGTCGGGAGTCGCACCGCTCGGTCCCGCCATCGATGTGGTCGAGCGTGCCATCGCCAGGCGCAAACGTCAGGTGGTATCGCCGTGGTGGGTGGCGGTGACGCTGCCGTTCCGGCCGATCGCCCAGCGGGTCATCGATATCGCGCTGCGGCGCGGGGTGGCGCGGGCGTTGGAGATCGCGCGCACCGAAGAGGCACCCTTCACCACCGACCAACCGGGCCGACCCCGCAAAATGGAGCGACCGGCGTAAGCCGGATATCGCGCCCGCCCGACCCTCGGAGCCACTGAATGACCGAATCCGCAAGCAGCGCACGCCAACTCCCGCGGGGGCGACACGGCCTGCCGAGGGAGGAGGTGATCGCATCGCAGCGTGAGCGGATCCTGAGCGCGATGGCCGAGGCCATGGTCGAGAACGGATACGTCGGGACTTCGGTCGCGGTCATCCTGAAGCGGGCCGGGGTTTCGCGGGAGACCTTCTACGAGCAATTCCGTTCCAAAGAGGATTGTTTCGAGGCCGCCTACGAGCGGGCCGTCGAACTGCTGATCGCGAATATCGCGAATGCGATCAGCGGCGATGCGCGCGATGCCGCCGACCCGGCCGATCCCGATCGGATGGGCCGCATCCTCGAGGCCTACTTCGACGGACTCATCGCCGAACCCGCGTACGCCCGCCTCTACCTCGTCGAGGTCTACGCGGTGGGTTCGAAGGCGGTCGCCCGCCGCGCCCAATTGCAGGAATCATTCGTCGCCATGATCGCCGACGTCCTCGACGCACGCACCGACCAACAGCGCTTCGCCTGCCAAACCCTCGCCGCCGCCGTCAGCGCCATGGTCACCGCCCGGGTAGCCATCGACGACCTCCCCGGCCTCCGAGCCCTCCGCGAACCCCTGCTGGACCTGGTTCGCCGCAGCGGTGATCTGTACGGCGAGGCGATGCTGCGTCAGTCCGAAGTACGGGCCTGAGCGCGGTCAGCGCATCTCTTCGGCGGGCTCGGCTATCGCGACGGGTTCCGAATTGCCTCGGGCCGACCGCGATCGCATCAGCAGGGCAACGCCTGCGATGGCCGGGGCGAGGGTGGCGAGTGCGCCGCCGGTGAGTATGCCTAGACCGGGGAGGGCGGCGGAGAGCAGGCTCGCGGTGCCGAAGTAGAGGAACAGCAGGCCAGAGCAGATGCCGATGACATGTTCCGGGAGATGTTTGCCGACCAGGATGCCCGCGGCGATGGCGAGTGCGTCGGCGGCGACCATGCCGATGGTGGAACCGATCCAGACGCCGATCCAGCTGTTGTCGGTGGCCAGCGCCGCGGTGGCGAACATGGTCCGGTCGCCGAGTTCGGCGAGTAGGAAGGCCGAGAGGACCACGAAGAAAGGCGCGGTCGTCGAACGCGGCGGCTTGGGTTCGGCCTCGGCATCATCGGTGCCGAAATGTTCGCGCAACGTCCACAGGCCGACGGCCAGGAAGGTAAGTGCGGCGACCAGCGCGATGGCCCTGGTGGGCAGCGCGGCACCGACGAAATAACCGACACCGACCGAGATCAGATGCACCGCGGCACTCGCGGTCGCAATACCGCCGAGCACCACCCACCAGCGGTAGCGCAGCGTGAACGTCAACGCCATCAGCTGGGACTTGTCACCCAACTCGGCGAGAAAGACGATTCCGACGCTGAGCAATATCGTCGCGATCATGTGGTCTGCACTCCCGGGCTCCGGCCTGCCGACCGGGAGATCGGGTTACGCCTCCGGCCGACAACGAAATGGTTGTCTCGGCCGAAGGTCTCGCCCACCGGATCTACGCCGGTTCACGCGGCCGGGTCCGCGCCCTCGTGGAGCGGCGGACCAGTATGTCGACAGCGCGATTGCGGGCTACTCCCCTTCGCTGTCATCGACTGTACCCCCGCAGCCATCCTCACGCCAAGCAGCTGTAATCGAAATCGCAATGCGCACAATAAGTTTGGCGATCCAACTGCCGAGTTTCGGGTTCCCTGACTGATCCGGCAGCGCACGCTTATCCAGAAGTGAGCTAGCCCTTGGCAATCAGCGCACACCGTTCGCAACCTGTGGGTTTGCTCGGCACCGGACGGACCTACCCCGAAGATGCCGTCCGATTGCAGCGACTCGCTCGGCGCAGCCGGATCACCTCGCACAAGCTGTGAGGTGGGCCCGGTAGGCGAAGAGTGGTTCAGGCGGCCAGGAGCATGGCCAGGACCGCGGTATCGGGATCGCTGATCGGATCCAGTCCGACTCTGCTCACCAAAGAGGTGACGGTGCCGTCGGATTCGGCCTCCGCCCATGCTGCCCGATGCTCCAACCCCAGATGGGGTACGCCGGGCAGGAGCACACAACCCGATGCCACGCCGACGCATTCCGGCAGCGACGGCCGAGTCTCCGAGGGCGGATGCAACATCAACAGCGCGGGCGGCACATGATCGGCGAACCGGCCGGGCTCCAGCGCCTGGTCACCGAGCACCGGTCCCTCGGCGAGGACCAGCCCGACGGTGCCCGGCTCCGGATCATCCGGTAGCTCCTCGCGCACACCGAAGACAGTCGAGGTGGTCAGCAGGCCCGGATACGACGCGACCCGCACGGCGAGCACGAGGACCTGCGCCCATTCCTTGGTGGTGTCGGGCCAACGTCCGGAGATGACGAACCCCCGCAGCGATCCGCGGGCCTGGAACGGCGTGATGCCGATGGGTCCGTTCGTATGCATGATGCCTCCCGTGATCGAACCGGGGGCGGCTTTGCCCGTCCTCGAACTGTGGATTCTCGAGGATGCGCCAAAACTCAGTTGGCACACAAGTACCAAAGAGTGCTAATCGGACACGGTCAACGCAACGAGCCCGCGAACCGGTCGGTTCGCGGGCTCGCGGGCGGGAAAAAGCTCAGCCGAAGATGAGGCCCTTGGCTTGGCCGACGGCGCGCGCGAAGCGCTCCTGCACGTCCTCCCAGTTGACGACGTTCCAGAACGCGGTCACGTAGTCCGCCTTGACGTTCTTGTACTGCAGGTAGAAGGCGTGCTCCCACATGTCGACCTGCAGCAGCGGGATGATGCCCAGCGGCACGTTGGCCTGCTGGTCGTAGAGCTGGAAGGTCAGCAGCTTCTGGCCGAGGGTGTCATAGCCGAGCACCGCCCAGCCGGAGCCCTGCAGGCCGTTGGCCGCGGCGGTGAACTGCGCGCGGAACTTGTCGAACGAACCGAACTGGTCGTCGATCGCCGCGGCCAGCTCGCCGGTCGGCTTGTCACCACCGTTGGGGGAGAGGTTCTTCCACCAGATCGAGTGGTTGACGTGGCCGCCCAGGTGGAAGGCCAGGTTCTTTTCGTTCAGGAAGATCGCGCCGTGGTCGCCCGCCTCGCGTGCGGCCTCGAGCTTTTCCAGCGCGGTGTTGACGCCGGCGACATAGGCAGCATGGTGCTTGGAATGATGAATCTCGTTGATCTGCCCGGAGATATGGGGCTCCAGGGCGCTGTAGTCGTAATCCAGATCTGGCAACGTGTACTCAGCCACGATGTCCCTTCCTAATGTCGGGCCGGGTGCGCCCGCCGTCTCGAACGCACTCAACCATCATTCGTACACCCGCTCGCTTGCAACCGCGCTCCTTGCCCCCACATTCCGCCGGGGCAACCTGCGCAGTGCGCTGGACAACTGACGGTACGACTGATTTCGTGAATACATGGGTAACTCGCCGGGTACTTCCAAAAGTCGGCTGGCCACCCCACGCAGGACCTGAGACAGGCCGTGCGGCACTCGACTCGTATGGCCTGATTACGCGAAGAGGCGGATGAGCAACCATGTCCTGGTACGACGAACTAGTCGGACGGATCCGTATTCCCGAGCCGGCGATGGTGACGCCGGAGCAGGCGCTGCCCGGTCGCCCCGACCCGATACCCGTCCCGGACACCCACTATGTGAACGGTCGGCCGATCCATCCGCCGTTTCCGGAAGGCTTGCAGGTCGCGGTGGTGGCCATGGGTTGTTTCTGGGGTGCGGAACAGGAGTTCTGGCAGCTCGACGGTGTTTTCACGACCGCGGTCGGGTACGTCGGGGGCTATACCCGGAACCCGACCTATGAAGAGGTGTGCAGTGGGCGCACCGGTCATGCCGAGGCGGTGCTGATCGTCTTCGATCCGGACGTCATCGACTACACCGGTGTGCTGCGCCAGTTCTGGGAGAACCATGATCCGACCCAGGGCATGCGGCAGGGCAACGATCGCGGCACCCAGTACCGCTCGGCGCTCTTCACCGTCGACGCGGCGCAGGAGCGGCTCGCGCACAGCACCGCGCAGACCTTCGGTGAGCGGCTTGCTGCCGCGGGCTACGGCGAGATCACCACGGAGATCACCGAACTGCCTGGACAGGGCGGCACGGATCCGCTGCGGGCGCTGCCCGAGTTCTTCTACGCCGAGAGCTACCACCAGCAGTATCTGGCCAAGAATCCCGGCGGCTACTGCCCCGTGCACGCCACCGGCGTCAGCTGTCCGGCCGGACTGGGTGCCTGAAACAGAACCGCACACCCGATGACCGGGTGTGCGGTTCGAGGTGCACTGACTACAGCTGCGGCACGATTCCGGCGCGCAGGGTCCGCGGATCGCCCGCGTCATGCGCTTTCCACCAGCGCACCCCGCCCGCGATGAATTCCTTCAGCAGAATTTCGGCGCCGTCGGCATCGTGAATCGTCATGTCGTCGAACCACACCCGCACGTCGAGTTCGCGCGGGTCGATGCCCTCCTCCTGGGAGAACTCGATGACGTGCGTGGTGGTGTGGGAGTCGATCCGGGTGTCGAAGCTGAGTAGTTCACTCCAGTGCACCCAGCCGCTTTCGTCCACGTCGATGAATTCCCAGCCGTGCAGCCGACCGCCGCCGAAGCTGCGGATGGCCGCGTCCAGTTTGTCCAGCTGTAGCGGCAGCACCCTGGCCGCCACGTCGTCCCACTCCTGAATGCGCAGTGAGGCCGCGACTCGACCGACACCGGTGAATGTCAACTTCACGCGATAGTCCTCGGGCGCGGGACCCTCGGCCGGAAGCGTCAGAACTTCCAGGTCGAGGCTCAGTTGCGCGTTCGCTGTATCGACCTCCACGCCTAGGCATGTGGCCTCGGAGAGTGCTGTGTTGAGTGCTGTTGTTTCCATTCCGTCGAGTAGCCCCCTGCTCACGTTCATGCATCCAGGCTACCGACAGCACTTGCGGGAACCCGGTATTTCAGTTATTCGCTGGTGTTCCGGTTTTTTTGGGGAACCGATTCGCGACCGGCGGCGTCCAAGTAGATATCGGGACCTGCACAGCCTCAGATCCCGAAGCAGCGGCGAATGACCGCTCCGGGATGGCAAGGAGGGGAGTCTCGGATCGGTCGTTCGTACCGCGACCTGCTCCAGCAATCTCTAGGAATCACCCGTTCGAGCCGGGATCCAGTGCATCGTCCCTTGTAGATCGACATTCGCTGGATAGTTGAAGCCCGGTGATCGGTGTGCTGTTTGATAGCTGCGCCTGTGGATCAAGTTGTGGATTATGTGGATAACTTTGATCGAGATATGCACAAGCGGCCCCGGAGCGGGGCATCGGACAGGATCCAGAAGCACAGAACATACCCGAGGTAACGTGCCGATGTCGAGGCCGTGAAGTGCCTGCGGGTCACCGGCATAGCGGGGCCGGAACTCCCCCGTGGTGCGCCACCCATGGCAGGATCGAAGCGTGACGAGCCCCGAAGTGTCGTCGGTGCCGGTGGAAGCCGTACCGGACGAATTCGACAAGACCGAGCGTGTCGCGGCGGACGCCCCGGCGGCGATTCTGCTCGACGTGCGCGAGGACGACGAATGGCAGCTCGGACATGCGCCGGGGGCGATGCACATTCCGATGGCCGACGTGCCCGCCCGTGTCGACGAGCTGGACTACGACGCTCAGCTGTATGTGATCTGCCGCCAGGGCGGCCGCTCCATCGAGGTGGTCAAGTACCTGGCGCACATCGGATACGACGCGGTCAATGTCAGCGGTGGCATGGTGGCATGGCAGCGGGTGGGTCGGCCACTGGTTGCGGACGGCGATCACCAGGCGAAGATCTACTGAGGCTAGAGAGAGGGGCACCCGGCATGAACGTCAGGCCCGGAGGCGGCAGCCTGCGTGACCACGGACGGCCCGGGCATGCCGCAAGGGAGACACCGTGAGTACGGTGGTACAACCTTGTGCGCGTTGCGGCGCGCGCTGGGCCGTGCAGACGACGCCGATGCACTGGTGCCCACGCTGCCGTGGCGTGCTGTTGTCACCGGCGCCCATCGACGCCCCCGCCGAGCGGCGAAACTACCGCTGGGTGGCCCGCCGCCCAGATCAGCGCACCCGCAAGCTGAGCTCCGGTCGGCTGCGGCCGTCTGTGGAAACGCCGCGCTACCAGCAGATTCCGCGCTGGGGCCTACTGGATCCGCCGGTCGAGTCCGTGCCTGCGCCACAACGGCCGCTGGACCGGCTGACCAATAGGGCCGGTGTGCTACTCATCGCGACCGCGGCGGTTTTCGCGATCGCCGCCTGCGCCGAACTCGGGCGCTATCTGATCCTGCTGCGCAACCGCACCCGGCTGATTCCGTCGTGGTTGCTGCACATCTCTGATGCCATGGTGTGGCTTTCGGCATTGGTCGGCCTCGCGCTCGGGTTGATCACCGCGATCGCGATGCTCGGCTGGTTGATCGAAACGCGTCGGGCCGCCTTCGCCGCGGTCGGCCGCCGTGACCCGCGCTTGGCCCGGACGCTCGCACTCGGCTGTCTGATACCGGTGGTGAATTTGTTGTGGCCCGGTGTATTTCTCACCGAGACGGTCGCCGTGGGTCCGAATCCGCGCGCGCTGCGGGCCGTGCGCATCTGGTGGGTGGGCTGGGTGCTCGGCGCGGGCTGCACGGTGGCGGCACTGCTGTGGCGGACCGCGGATACCCTGCAGGCCAAGGCGGACGGTGTGCTGTTCACCGCGTTCACCGATCTGGTCGCGGCCGGGGTCGCGGTGCTGACCCTCTGGGTGCAGCGGTCGATGACCGGCCGGGATCTGTTCGGCCGCACCAGGATTGCGCGCCGGTGGGTGGTCGCCGTCGATCCGGCGGTGCCCGTCATCGAACCGGTGCAGCCCGGTGGCGCCGCGGCGAAACAGCCCGTCGCGCTCGAAACAAGTACACCGCACCGTGAGCACGAGGAGGTTTTGGCCAAGTGAGCCAGGGCAGTCGCGCACCGTTCGTCGTCGCGCACCGGGGATCATCGGCAGCGCTGCCGGAACATACGCTCGCCGCGTATGAACTAGCGCTGCAAGAGGGCGCCGATGGCGTGGAGTGCGATGTCCGGCTGACCAGGGACGGACATCTGGTCTGTGTGCACGACCGCACCGTCGACCGGACCTCGTCGGGCACCGGACTGGTCAGCGAAATGACCCTGGACGAACTCGAGGGACTCGACTTCGGGGCCGACGGCGCACCCGCGTCGGTACTCACTCTCAGCCAACTGATCGAGTTGGTATTGGATTGGCGCAGTAGGCCGACCAAGCTGTTCATCGAGACCAAGCATCCGGTGCGCTACGGCGCGCTGGTGGAGAACAAGCTGCTCGCCGAACTCCAGCGCTTCGGCATCGCCACGCCCGCCTCCGCCGACCACTCCCGCGCGGTCGTCATGTCCTTCGCCGCCACCGCGGTGTGGCGGATCCGTCGCTCCGCACCGCTGCTGCCGACTGTGCTGCTCGGTGAATCATCGCG
This sequence comes from Nocardia pseudovaccinii NBRC 100343, assembly GCF_001613225.1. Lineage (GTDB taxonomy): Bacteria > Actinomycetota > Actinomycetes > Mycobacteriales > Mycobacteriaceae > Nocardia > Nocardia pseudovaccinii. Next base: position 6,016 of record NZ_BDBY01000197.1, on the reverse strand, counting down.
CTACCTGGGCGGCGGTGCCGCGACCACGGTCGGCGCCACCGCAGTCGGTCCCTCGGTGAAAACCCTGCGCGAACATCCGGACCTCGTCGACAAGGCCGCCGCCGCGGGCCGTGCCACCTACTGCTGGACGGTGGACGATCCCGACGATGTGCGCCTGTGCGCCGACCTCGGTGTCAGCTGGGTAGCCACCAACCACCCGGCCCGCACGAAGGCACTGCTGGCCGCGGCCTGATCTACCCGCCCGAACAGCTGCAAATCAGACAGAGCGGCGCGCGGCACATCCCGCGTTCGACCCTGTAGTTTGACCTGCCGTGGGTAAAAGCAAGCGCAATAGTCCGAAGCCCGGAGGGAACCGGGCCCAGCGTCTCGCCGAGCGGCGGGCGGCTCTGGAACTGCAGGCAGCGCAGTCCGGTGCGCGTCCGTTCGAAGGGCTGGCCGCGGAGTGCGATCTGGTCGCGCTGCGCGAATTCGTGCCGTCGGCGACCGCGACGCTGCCGCTGTCGTCCGATATCGCCGCGGAGCGTTCCGTCGTGTTGGCCACGGTATTGCCGGGCGCGGTCGCCGGTTTGGTGCGGGCGGGCGAGCCGCCGACCGGATACGTCGCCACGCAGGTGCAATTCCAGGGTCTGGATCCGGCTGCCGATATCGCGGCGGCGATCCTGTGGACACAGTCCGCCGAACCCGGTGAATCGCTGACCGCGGCCGAGAGTGCCGAGGGCGGACCGCGATTGGCCGATGTGATCGATGCGGACGCACAGCTGGAACTGACCGTGCACCAGGACTTCGACTGGTGGGTACCGGAGGGCGTGCAGCCCGATCCGCAGGTCGCCGCGACCATCGAACAGGCCAAGCAGGCGATAATGCCGTCCGCGCGACTGGATCTCGGCCCCGATGCGATCGGCGCGGGCTGGTGGGTCGATGCCGGTGATAAGGCGCATCTGCGCTGGGTGCGCCCGGAGAACGAGGACGATCTGATGCTGGCGCTCGCGCGGCTGCATGCTTCGGGCGGACTGCATCTCGGCGACGGCTCCCGTTTCGCGGGCTCGTTCCGCACGCACGGCCTGCTGGTGCCGGTGTTCGACCTGGATCCGGAACTGCATGCCAGCGAGTGGACCAAGCCGGCGATCGAATTCGGGGAACGCCTGGCGGCGGCGCTGGCCGACGACACCGCGCTCTCGGCGGACGAGCGCCGTTCCCGGGATGGGCTGCGGTCGCGTCAAGTCACCCTGCGGTGATTTCAAAAAAATCACGGAGAATTTTGTGAAACACCCTCCTTTCTAATCAACCCTCGGTTAGGTTCTCTGCATCACCGAAAGCTGGTGGTGGTGAGCGAAGTCTCACCGAAAGATGAGGAAAGTAGGACCATCATGGAAGCCATTCTGGCGCTGCTCAAGACGCTGCTCAGCTCCTTGAGCGCTGCATAAAATCGACAGGCCCGGCTCGTCGCGACGAGCCGGGCCTGATTCCGCTATAGGAATCGTGAATCAGATGCTGCCGCCCGCAGTGGACGGAGCGCCGGAAGCATCGCTCGGACCACTCATTTCACGAGCGACGAAATCCTCCAGGTCGAACAGGTTCGACCCGGCGCGATCGGCGATGGTGAGCAGGGTCGTCATATTCGCGACCTCCTCCACCTGCTCCTTCAGGAACCACTGCATGAACTGTTCACCCAGGTAATCGCCCTCTTCGCGGGCGGTGCTCGCCAATTGGATGATCTGCTCGGTGACGTTCTTTTCCTGCGCGAGGGCCAGCGCGATCGGTTCACGTGCATTCTCGAAATGCGATTTCGCGGCGTCGATGCCGGAAAGCTCGACGCTGATATCCCGATCCAGGAAGTACTGCACGATCATCATCGCGTGATTGCGCTCTTCGACCGCCTGCGCATAGAAACGCTTGGCCAGCTGCGGCAGATCCGCATTGTCGAACCATACCGCGATCGCGATGTATTGGTGCTCGGCATTGAATTCGTGCCGGATCTGATCGTGGAGCAGGCCGTGAAATTTGCTGCGTGGGGACTCCGGATGGCTGGACATAGTTGCGACATTAGCGCTGGTCATGCCGCGTGTCATCCAAGTGCAACCTTATTGAGGCTAGTATTGCCTAATTAATTCTTGGCCGCACCGGCCATTCTCGGGGCGGAAATATCGACGCGCGCTGTGGTACGCAGCTCGCGCGCGATGAAGTCCTCGACATCGAACAGATCGCCCGCGGCACGGTCGATGACGGTCAGCAGGGTGGTCATCCCGGCGACATCCTCCACCTGCTCCTTGAGGAACCACTGGATGAATTGCTCGCCGAGGTAGTCGCCGGAGGTCCGTGCGGTGCGGGCCAATTCGGTGATCTGCGCATTGCGGGCGCGCTCGGATTCCAGCAGGAAAACGACGGCGCCGCGCGGTGATTCGAAGGTGGATCGCACGTCGTCGAGGCCGCCGACCTGTACTTGCAGATTGCGGTCCAGCAGGTACTGCACCATGCGCAGGGCGTGCGAGCGGTGCTCGGCGGATTTGCCATAGCTGTGTCCGGCCAACTGCGGCAGGCGATTCGAATCGAAGTAGACCGCCGCCGCCAGATACTGTTGTGAGGCGGTGAAGCCACGACGGATCTGGTCGCGCAGCAGGTCCGGGAACGGCTCGTCGGCATCGGTATCGGGCATAGGCCCGACGCTACCTCGTCAGCAGATCGTCCGGGATCGGTTGGTCCTTCGCGAGGTCGTCGAAGAATTGACCCGCACGTTGCTTATCCCACAGCAATACATTTCCGCTATCGGTATCGGTGAAGCCGCCGATCGGGACGGTGGTCGCCACGGTATCGCCGCGCATCGCCCAGCCGAGCTGGCCGAGATTCCAGATGTGATCGCCCCTATCGACCTTCAACGATTTCGCGGTGTCGCTGGCCAGCGGCCACAGCGTGAACGGATTGGCCAGCGTGCCCGCGCTGGTCGCCTTCTTCAGCAGGGCGGCCATGAAAAGGCGCTGGTTGTTCATCCGGTCGATATCCGCGAGGGCGGTCGCCCGGCTGCGGACGAAACCCAATGCCTGCGGACCGTCCAGGGTTTGGCAGCCTGCAGCCAGATTGATGCCCGCGAGCGGATCGTCGATGGCCTTGGGCACGCAGACATCGATGCCGCCGAGGGTATCGACGATGCCGGCGAAGCCGCCGAATCCGATCTGCGCGTAGTGATCGATGTGCACGCCGGTCGCGGTTTCGACGGTCTGCACCAGCAGCGGCGCGCCGCCGAAGGCGAAGGCGGCGTTGAGTTTGTCCTTGCCGTGGCCCGGAATGCTCACATATGAGTCGCGTGGCAGGCTGACCAGCGTGGTCGCACCCGATTTCGGAATGTGCACCAGCATGATCGTGTCGGTGCGCTCGGGTCCGACCTCACCGCCGGTGGCGAGTTCCTGTTCCTGATCGGCCGTGAGTCCGGCCCGGCCGTCGGAGCCGACCAGCAGCCAGTTCGTTCCCGGAGTATCGCCGACGCGGTCGGAGTAGTTGGCGAGTGCGTCGATCCGGCTGAGCGAACCGTCGAGTTTGACGACGGCGCCGACCATCGCGAGGACCAGAACCACCAACAGCACGAGGAACCAGCGGAAAACGTGCCGTTTGCGACGACGGCGCGGTGGGCGGGGTTCGCGATCGCGACGCGACGGCGGCAGTGCTGGCGGCGGCGGGGGGCCCTCGCGGCGCGGGCGCAGGTGCTGCGGGTCCTGGTAGGGAACCGGCTGTTGGGGTGGCGCATAGCCCGGGACGCCGCGAGGCTGGGGTTCGTGATACGGCCGCGGCTGCTGCGTCGGCGCATGGGGCGGCCGGGAATTGCGCGGCGGCATTCGGGTTTCGGGCGGTACCTGCGAATATGCCAATGGCGGTGCGTAATTCGACCCGTCGCGGCGGATGACCTTGGTCGGGTCGATGTGCCTCGGGTCCGGACCGGGTCCGCGACGACCGGGCGGATGGGGGTCGCGCCGCTGCGGCGGCATGGATGGCGCACCGGGATTTCCGAAAGGTTGCGGCTCCCGGCGCGTCCGGTCGTAGCGCTGGGGGTCGTAGCCGTTCATCACACAGACTCTACTGTTCGAGGGCCGCCGGGGGGCTTGACGAGCGGCCGGAAGTTGGTGCGCTCTAGTGAGCGCTCGTCGATAAATTCGCCGCGGGGACCGGCGGGTGTTACGGCAACCAGGAAACGTGACCGCGTAGCAATGTATAGCCGATATAGGCGACCGCATCGATCGTCGCGTGCGCCAGCACCAGCGGCCACAGCCGGTTGGTGCGCTGCCAGAATCGGCCGAAGATCACACCCATGACCAGATTGCCGAGCCCGCCGCCCAAGCCCTGATACAGGTGATAGCTCCCGCGTAGCAGTGCCGAAGCGAGCAGCGACCGGTTCTCCGACCAGCCGAGCCTGCGCAGGCGGGTGATGAGATAGGCCACAACCAGGATTTCCTCGGCCGCCGCATTCGCACAGGCGGATACGATGAGTGCGGGCAACCGCCACCAGTGGTCACCGAGCGAACTCGGCACGATCGTCACGCTGAACCCCAGCGCATGCGCGGCCAAGTAGAGCCCGAGCCCGGGCAGTCCGATGACCGCCGCGAGGGTCAGCCCCGGCAGCACATCGGAACGCCAACGGACCCTGGCCAATCCGATCATCCGCGGCCCTATTCCGCTGCGCCACAACAGATACAGCCCGAGCGCACCCCATCCGGCCAGCCGCAACGCACTGAGCAGTTGGAAGAGCAGGTCGATGGTCGATTGCGCCGCCCTCGTCGGATTCAGCGCGACGGTCTGCCCGCCCACCCCGCCCGGCGACAGCGCGCTCTCGAGCAACGACAGCGCCGCGTTCAACCCACTCAGCCCGAACGTCACCACCAGCACGACCAGGATCTCGAGCCGAATCCCCAGCCGCTCCCGATCGGTCAGCTCGGGCTCGTCCCCGGCACCGGTCTCAGCACGCATGCGTCCGAATCTATTGCCCGCGCCGTTCCGACGGGCGCTGGGCGCGTCAGATGCGGCGGAGGCCGTTCAGGAAGGGGCAGCCTGCGAGGGTGCGGACGGCGCGGCCGAGGGATTCGATGTCGTCGGCGGGGGCGTTGAACGGGAGACGGAAGTCGTGGTCGCCGTCGTGGCCTTCGATGCGCAGGGTCACGCCGTAGCGGTCGATGGCCAGTGGGTGCACCGCACCGGTCTGCAGGCGCGGCGGGAGGTGGCGGGCGAGTTGGGCAATGATGTCGGCGTGGTCGGCGTCCATATGCTGCAGCCAGGCGGATTCCAGTGCGCAGAACGGATCCGGTTGCGCCAGTCGGAGTTCGTCGACGCAGACGGATTCGGCGCCGGTCGAGTCGGCCACCACCGCGGAGTTGATCACCACGCGCAACAGGGTCGCGCCGTGGCCGACATCGAGCAGGTCGGGATGCGGATGATCCGTGGCGACCTCGGTGGCAAGCGCACGCAGCGCCTGCGGCGGCACCGCCCGCACCCACCCGCGCAGCCACACCAGCGCCCGCACCGGCTCCCGCAGCGGCAGCGGCGCATGATCGGTGAGCTCCAGCACCGCCGGTGCACCACTCTCACCCGAATTCCCGGCCAATACCGCGGCCATGGACGCGGTCGGCACCGCGATCACCGCATCCCCGCACTGCCGCACGTAATGCACCGAAATCGGCGTCGGCTCAATACCTGGCATCGCCAACACCGCTTGCTCCGCATGGGCGCACGCACTCCGAACCCGCTCAGCGGTCGACGGTGCAACAGTCGGCTTCAGCATGCAGACCTCCATACGAGTCACGCGGTGCAATTAGGTTACCCTAAGCTAAGTCACGCCCTCGCTTTCCGCAACCGTTCCCGCACTCGAATCCGACAATTCCCCGCCCGTGAGCCCCGACTTGCGGCAGCACCGGCGGCGCTCGTCCCAACCCTTGCCGCCATCCTTCGCGAGCAGGCGGGCTGCGTGTGTCGAACGCGAAGCGGGCGGGGGTGGCACGGAGGTGAGTGCGGGCCATCGGGCGACCCGGCGTGAGCGGGC